>JAHIWG010000152.1 GCA_018816345.1 Spirochaetota bacterium
GGGGACAGGCGAGCGTCGTATTCGACGTCGACCTGATGCTCGGAATGGCTGGGCTCTCCGCCCATCCCGGCCTTCGCATAGTCATACGCGCCGACGGGGACGCCGGCCTCGGGCCGACGACTATATTCGGCGGGACGGGCCCGGAGGGGGCCGACCCCGTGTCGCTCACCATCGACCTGCCCGGCGCCTCTTGGTCGCTCCTGGCGACCCCCAAGGATGGCTGGAAGTCGTATCGCTGGATAACGCTCGCGGCGGCCGCGGTAGGGCTGACGATAGGGATGCTGGCCGGGCTATCGCTCTACGGGCTCCTCGCCACGCGCTCCGCCCTCAAGGAGCTCGCCTACCACGACCAGCTGACGGAGCTGCCTAACAGGAGCCTGTTCTGGGACAGGCTGCGCGTCGAGGCGAGCCGCGCCGATAGGGACGGCACGAAGGTCTGCGTATTCATGATTGACCTCGACGACTTCAAGTCGGTGAACGACGACCACGGCCACGACGCGGGCGACAGGCTGCTGGCGGAGTCCGCAGCCAGGATGAGCGGGGCGATCAGGAAGAGCGACACGGTAGCCAGGCTCGGCGGAGACGAATTCGCCGTCATAGCGCCGGTCGACTCGCCGGCCGGCGTCGAGGAGGTCCGAGAGCGGCTGCGGGCGTGCTTCGCGGAACCCTTCGGCATAGGCGGCGTGAAGAGGACGGCGCGCGCGAGCATAGGATCGTCGATCTATCCGGACGACGGGACGGATATCGAGGCCGTCCTGGCCATCGCCGACGCCCGCATGTACAAGGAGAAGCGTCCCTCCGAACCGACGCTCATCGCCGCCAGAAGGCGCGCGTGAACAGCACGATCACCGTATAGACCTCGAGCCTACCGAGCATCATTATGAACGAAAGCCACCATTTGAGCGCTTCCGGCATGAAAGCGTAATTGCACGTCGGGCCGACGAGCGCGAAGCCCGGGCCTATGTTGCCCAGGCAGGCCATCGTGGCGGATAGGCTCGTCAGGATGTCGTACCCGCCGGCCGATACCACTACGGTCGAGACGAAGGCCGCCAGTATATAGAGGAAGACCATCGCGGCGATATCGTAGACGACGTTCTTCTTCAGGTGCCTGCCGTCGACGAAGACGCCGTAGACGCCGCGCGGGTTGAGCAGGTAGCGCATCTCGGACTGCCCCATCTTGAAGAGCGTAACGATACGGGAGACCTTGACGCCGCCCCCGGTAGAGCCCGCGCATCCACCGACGAACATGAGCGTGAACAGCACGGCCTGCGACAGGGCCGGCCATCGGGTAAAATCCGCCGTGGCGAAGCCGGTCGTCGTGAGGATCGACGACGCCTGGAAGGACGCGAACCTGGCGGCCTCCCCTACGGAGGCGTAGACCCCGGCCCTGCGCAGGTCGAAGACGATTATGATAGCGGCCCCCGCCAGGATACCGGCGTAGACCCGAAGCTCGGTATCCTTGAGCACGCGCCGCAGGTCTCCCCGCAGCGCGCTCCAGTGCAGGGCGAAATTCATGCCGGCGAGCGTCATGAACACGGTTATAACGATGTCGATATACGCGGAGCCGTACGCGCCCACGCTCGCGTTCCGCGTCGAGAAGCCTCCGGTCGCCATGGTCGCGAACGAATGCGTCACCGCGTCGATGGCCGACATGCCGCCGACGAGGAGGAGGCAGGCCAGTATGGCGGTCAAGCCCAGGTAGACGAGCCACAGTATCTTAGCGGTCTGCGATAGCCGGGGCGTGAACTTATCCACCTGGGGGCCCGGGGCCTCGGCCTCCATGACGCTCCGGCCGTTCATGCCGAGCAGGGGGAATATCGCCACGGTCAGGACCACGATGCCCATGCCGCCTAGCCAATGGGTCATGGCGCGCCATAGGAGCAGCGACCGGGGCAGGGACTCGATATCGCTCAGGATGGAGGCTCCCGTCGTGGTGAAGCCGGACATCGTCTCGAAGAACGCGTCGACGTACGATCCCACGCTCCCGGATAGCCAGAACGGCAGGGCGCCGATGGCCGCGGACAGGAGCCAAGATAGCACGACGAACAGATAGCCCGCCTTGTGGGATAGGGACGGTCGGCGCCCGAGCCGTAGGAAGGCCGCGGAATAACCGAGCGTCGCTAGCCCGAGGATTATTGACGGGCCGAAGGCTCGGACGGCCGGCATCCCCTCGCCCAGGGCCAGCCCGACGGCCAGGCAGGAAGCCATGAAGCCCGAGACGATCGCGAGGAGTACGGAAAGCGCCTTCGCGAGCGGCTTATACTCCACGTTGATCTCCGAAAACGCGCTCGAGCCCCGCTATGCTCTTCTTCCTCGATACTAGCCCTATTACGTCGCTCCCGTTCAGGATCGTCGATCCCGAGGGGACGATCATCTCGTCGCCCTGCATCACGAAGGCGACGAGCACGCCCTTGGGGAGGTCTATCTCCCGTAGGGAGAGGCCCGAGACCCGGGAGCCCGAATCGATGCGAAGCTCCACCAGCTCGACGTCATCCTCGTAGAAGCCGTGGATTGTCTTGATATTAGCGCGTCGTACCGTCTCGAGCACCGCGGCGGCCACTACGCCCTTGACGCTGACCAAGGCGTCTACCTCCAGCCGCGAGCCGACCGACATGTAACGATCGTTCAAGGTAATGGCGACGGCCTTCTTCGCCCCGAGCTCCTTGGCCAGCTGGGCGGTCATCACGTTGAAGGCCTGGGACTCGGTGGCGCAGACGACGAGGTCGGCCTTGCCTATGCCCGCGCCCTCGAGAACGCCCTCTTCGGAGCTGTCTCCGTGGATTACCTCGAGGCCCTGGAAGGCCCTTGCGATACGCTTGCCGTCCTCGGCCGACGACTCCAGCACCGTGACCAGCCGCTTCCTGCCGAAGATGCGCCCGAGGAATCCGGATTTCGATCGGTCCAGGAACCGCTCCACGAGCCGCTCCCCGATGCTCGTCGCCCCTATTATAAGCACGCGCTTGGCAGCGGACTTGACGCCCTCTACCTGACCTAGAAACGCGTCGAGCGTCGCCGGGGTCCCGAGAAGATAGAGTATATCGCTCGGCTCGACCTCGAATTCGCCGCCGGGAACGACCATGCCCCGGCCGCGCACGACGCCGGCCACGAGCACCCCGCCGCCTGCGCCGGCCTTCGCCTCGCGCAAGGTCTTGCCGACGAACGCGGGGACCGAGGCGGCGGCTACCGTCCTGAGCTGCAGGCGGCCGTCGTGCAGGGGTATGACGTCCTCGGCGAAGCCCTCGTCGACTATGTGGGCCACGGCGTCGGCCGTCGCGGACGCGGGATTGATGATGACGTGGAGCCCGAACGCCCGTCGCTGCGCCGCCGAGAGCGACGAGTAGAAGGAGTTCTCGACCCTGGCCAGCGTCTTCACGGAAGACGACTCGGCGGCTACGAGCCCGCAGGCGACGATATTGACCTCGTCCGAACCGGTGAGAGCCAGGAACCACTCCGCGTCGCTGGCGCCGGCTTTACGGAGCGTCTCGGGACGGCTCCCATCCTCGTTTATGACCATGCAATCGAGGGCGTCGCTCGCCCGCCTAGCTGCCTCCGGGTCTTTTTCGACGAGGACCACATCGCGGCGCTCGTCTATGAGCTCGCGGGCTATATGCATGCCGATCATCCCGGCTCCGATTATTACTACCTTCATCGCGCGTAGTATACTCGCCCGAAATCTCTATTGGAAGACTTCTCCTTGACGTTCAACTTATTTGAACGTTACACTCCTCGCAGTTCACGAAAAAGGAGAGCGCCCATGCGAAGCGATTTACGCAGGCTCCTGGACGCGGCCGCGGCGGCCGCCAAGGAAGCCGATTGGCTCGGTCTAAGACGACGCCGGACGAGCGCGGCATACTATATGGCGAGGGACGGCGCGTTCGACCAGGCTATCGGCGGGGTCGACGACGGAGTCATGGTCGAGGTCCTGTTCGACGGCAGGTTCGCGTACGCGGCTACCCCGGACGCTACGCCGGCGGGCGTGGCCAGGGCCGCCGCCTCCGCGATGGTATGCGCCAAGGCCGCGGCCGGGCGCGGGGTGTACCCCTTCAGCCAGGCCCAGAGGCCCGGCACCGTCGCGGAGTACCGGACGCCGAGGGCCAGGATGGCGCCCGTAGCCCCGGACGGCGTTTTCGCCTTCCTCCTCGACTCGTGCGCGGCCCTGAAGGCCTCGGACGAGGTAATACAGACGACGTCTATCGTCGAGGTCGGCCGCTACGACTTCGAGATCGTCTCCACCAACGGCGCCGATATCGAGCAGGCCCTCCACTACATGGGCACCGGCCTGCAGGCGGTCGCCCGCCGCGGCGACGTCGTCCAGCTGCGCACGGCCAACGGCCCGCGCGGGCTAACCAGGCAGGGCGGTTGGGAGCTCCTCGATACCGAGGCCCTCCTAGCCGACGCCCGCCGCACGGGAGCCGAGGCGGTAGAGCTACTCGGCGCCGAGACCTGTCCCTCCGACAGGCGGACCCTCGTGCTGACCCCGGACCAGATGATGCTGCAGATCCACGAGAGCGTCGGACACCCCCTCGAGCTAGACCGCATCCTGGGCGACGAGCGCAACTACGCGGGCTCCAGCTTCGTCAAGCTCCCGGACTTCGGCTCGTTCCAGTACGGCTCCAAGCTGATGAACATCAGCTTCGACCCGACGATAGCCGGCGAGCTGGCGTCCTACGGCGCCGACGAGATAGGCGCCGTCGCAACGAAGCAGCTGCTCATCGAGAACGGCATACTCGTCCGCGGCCTCGGCAGCCTCGAGAGCCAGGCCCGCTCGGGCGTGGCCGGGGTCGCCGACCAGCGCGCGACGTCCTGGAACAGGCCGCCCATCGACCGCATGGCCAACCTGAACCTAGAGCCGGGCTCCACGCCGCTGGCGGACATGATCGCGTCCATAGAGAAGGGCGTGCTCATGAGGACCAACCGCTCGTGGTCGATAGACGATTATCGCAACAAATTCCAGTTCGGCTGCGAATACGGCACGCTCATAGAGGACGGCAAGCTGACCAGGACGGTCCGCGACCCCAACTACCGCGGCGTCTCGAGCACCTTCTGGCGCAACCTATGCTCGGTCGGCGACGCGAGCACCTTCGCCGCGTTCGGCACCCCCAACTGCGGCAAGGGCGAGCCTAACCAGGTTATGTTCGTCGGGCACGCGAGCCCCGTCTGCGCGTTCGCCGACGTCGAAGTATTCGGAGGCGGAAAATGACTAACGACTTCAAGTCCCATTTCGACGCCGTCTCGGCCAGGGCCCTAGGCGAGCTCCTCCCCGGAGAGCGCGCCGCTATCAGCTATTCCGCCGAGCGTAGCTCGTTCATGCGCTTCAATAACGGCAAGGTCAGGCAGTCGGGCGTCGTGGAGCAGGCGGACGTCGGCATCAAGCTATGGAAGGGCGCCAAGTCCTACTCCATACAGCTCGGCCTCACGGGAGAGGCGGCCCGCGACGAGGACGGCGTCGCCGAGGCGATAGGCCAGGCGCGGGCGCTCATGCCGCTACTGCCGGACGACCCCTACCAGGCCGTCCCCGAAGCGGCCGAGTCCTCGGACGCGCGGTACCCGGGGAAGCTCCTACCCGAGGCCGAGATCCCGGCGCGCGTGCTGGGGCCGGCGGCCGGCCTGGACTTCACGGGCATCTATTCCCAGGGCCTCGTCTGCCGCGCCGCGGCCAACTCCGCCGGCGCCAGGCACTGGTTCCAGACCGAGACCTTCCTCGTCGACTACTCGGCGTGGCTGGCCAACGGCCGGGCGGTCAAGTCGTCCTACGCGGGGCGCGAGTGGAGCGACGCCGAGTACGCCGAGCGCCTAGCCTCGACGAGGCTCTCCCTGGAGAACCTCGGCCGCCCCGAGAAGGCCCTTACGCCCGGCAAGTATCGCGCCTTTATTACCGCGGACGCCCTCAACGAGGTCGTCACGTTCTTCTCGTGGAACGGCTTCGGCGAGCGCGGCCTCAGGCAGGGCGAGAGCGCCTACATAGCGATGCGCGAGGGACGCGAGGCCATGTCGCCTAAGTTCGGCTTCAGCCAGGACTTCTCGCTGGGAGTGCAGCCAGCGTTCAACGACGACGGCGAGCTGGCCCCGGAGCGCCTGGTCGTCGTCAGGGGCGGCAAGATAGAGAACGCCATCGTCTCCTCGAGGACGGCCAAGCAGTACGGCGTACCGTCCAACGGCGCCGACGAGGACGAGGGAGTCCGCTCCGTGGCCATCGAACCTGGCGACCTGCCCGAGGCCGAGGCCCTCGAGGCCCTGGGGACGGGCGTGTTCGTGTCGAATTTCCATTACCTGAACTGGAGCGACGTCCAGGCGGCCCGGGTCACGGGCATGACGCGCTTCTCGTGCCTCTGGGTGGAGGACGGCAAGATCGTCGGCCCCATCAAGGACATGCGCTGGGACGAGTCGCTGTACAACATGCTCGGATCCAAGCTGGAAGCGGTCACGAAGGAACGCCACCTCCTCGTAGAGTCGATGACCTACGAGAAGCGGCAGGTAGGCGGGAGCCTCCTGCCGGGCATACTCGTCGACGGCCTATCGTTCACGCTATAAGCCTACTATCAGGCTCGAGGCCCCGCGCGTAGGCGCGGGGCCTTCTCGTCCCGGGCCTATCGTCTCCGAGCCGCTCAATAGTGGGGAGGCCGCTCCCCTGCGGGCAGGCCCGGCCCCTTCTCCGACCCTATCTCGGAGAGGCGCCTGACGATCTCCCTCGTCGCGCCCTCGAGGCGTTCCACCCTCGCGCCGTACTCGTATACCAAGCCGCCGAGGTCGGCCACGGCCTTCTCGATATACGCCAGCTTCGTCTCTATCGACTCTATCCTATCGTGGTCCATAGTCGCCTTCCGTCCGCTCGAGCTGAGTGCCCTGAAGATCGTTAAATAAGGGCTATAGTATAACTGATACTCTAGTCCGTCCGCGCCGCGGACCGCAACCGCCGTGAAGCCTCCTTCGACTAGGCGCGAGGAGAGCACGAATGAAAAAGGCAGCGATACTGATCCTCGCGGCGCTCGTCGCCGTCCCGGCGCTCTACGCGGAAGACGAAGGAAAACGCGATCCCTTCGCTATATCGATCGGCGCGGAGGCGGCTATCGGCCTGACCGGCGCGTTCGCCGGAGCCCAGGCGCGATTCGTCTGGCAACCGGGCTTCCTAGGGCTATCGGTCGGCGTAGGGGCGGACGCGGGCGTCTCCGTAGCGGACGTATACCTGATCCCGAGCGCCGGAGTACGCATAGGCTGGCTAGCGCTCGACGGCGGCGCCAGCATAAAGCTCGTCGACGCCCCGGCTCCCGCCGGCCTGACCGAGGCCGCCCTGCAAACGGTCGCGCCGTTCGCCAGGGCCGGCCTCTCGATACCGATAGGCCCTATCGCGCTCGACGTCGGGGCCAGGCTCATGATGACCGATACCTACGCGGAGATGGCGATCGATAGCGTAGGGGATCTCATCGCCGCGCCCTTCGCCATGGCGATAGTAACGGCCCTAGGCTTCGTGAAGATAGACGCGGGGATAAGCTACGTCCTGAGGTTCTAGCCTCCTATCAGGGCCGCGAGCTCTTCCCAGCGCGCGGTGCGGGCCTCGATGAGGGGGCATAGCTCGGCGTAGCGCCGCCCGGCCGCCTCGATCAGCTCGGCAGAGGCCCCCGACGAGAACCGGGCCTCGAGCGCCGTCTTCTCGTCCTCGAGCGCCTGGATCTCGTCGAGGATGCCCTCGTACTCCTTGGCCTCGGCCCAGGTAGCCTTGCGCGGCTTGTCCGCGGGCGCGGAGCGCTCCTTGGCCCTGCGCGCGGGCTCGGCCTTCTCGGCCGCCGCCCTCGACGCCGCCTCCTCGTCCAGGTAATCGCGGTACGCGGTATAGTTCCCGGGGTACAGGGCCGCCGAGCCCGAGCCGTCTATCGCTATGGTCGTCGAGGTGACGCCGTCGAGGAAGGCGCGGTCGTGCGAGACGACTATGACGCAGCCGTCGAAGGCCTCGATATAGTCCTCGAGCAGCCCTATGGTATCGATATCGAGGTCGTTAGTGGGCTCGTCGAGGATGAGCAGGTTAGGGTGCTCGGCGAGCACCGATACGAGCTGGAGCCTGCGGAGCTCGCCGCCCGAGAGGGTGGACAGGCGCTGGTCGTGCATGGTCCTGTCGAAGAGGAAGCGCTCCAGCAGGCGCTCGGGGTCGAGCGTCGCGCCGTCGCCCATGTCGGTAAGCTCGGCGCGGCCCCGTATGAAGTCTATCATGCGGGCGTCCATCGGGAGCCCCGCGGCGGTCTGCCCGTAATACGAGCAGGCGGTATTGAGGCCGCGGTCCACCGAGCCCTCGTCGGGCGGCAGGAGCCCCGCGATCATGGCCAGGAGCGTCGTCTTGCCGGAGCCGTTAGGGCCGACCACGCCTATGCGGTCGCCCTTGACGAATTCGTAGGAGAAGGGCTCGAAGACGAGCCGGCCGCCGTAGCGCTTGGCCGCCGACTTGAGCTCCAGGACCTTCTTGCCCAGGCGCCGGCTCTTCGACGAGAAGGCTCCCATGGGCGTCGGGCGCTCCAGGGCGGCGGCCTGCATGCCCTTGATGTCTTCCTTGCGGCGCTCGCTCTTCGTGGCCCGGGCCCTGGCGCCGCGCATCAGCCATTTCATCTCAATCTTGAGTATGGCCTCGCGGCGAGAGTCGGCCTTCTCCAGGGCGTTCCAGCGCTCGGCCTTCATCTCTATGAACGTCGAGTAGTCGCCCGGGTACGAGAATACGCCCGAGCGCTCTATCTCCAGGATCCGGCCGGAGACGGCGTCGAGGAAGGCGCGGTCGTGCGTGACGACGACGAAGGCGAAGGCCGACGAGCACAGCTTGCGCTCCAGGAGCTCGATGGCCGCGAGGTCCAGGTGGTTCGTCGGCTCGTCGAGCAGCACGAGGTCGGAGGCGTCGGCGAGGCAGCGGGCCAGCGCGGCCTTCTTGACCATGCCGCCGGACATCCCGTCCATCGGCGCCCCCTGGTCCGGCAGGCCGAATTCGGTGCACAGGGACGCGAAGCGCCGCTCCAGGAGGAAGCCGCCCTCCGCCTCCATCCTGGAGTGCAGGGCGTCGAGCGCCTTGACGTCGACGTCCGCGGCGCCCGACGAGGCGGCCTCGTAGTCGCGGACGAGGCGGGCGAGGTCGGAGTCGCCGCCGTAGAGGAATTCGGCCAGCCTCGTACCGGGCGGGGCCGTGGGCAGCTGGGGCAGGACCGAGACCCGCAGGCCGCGCCTGCGCGCTATCGCGCCGTCGTCCGGCTCGAGCGCGCCCGAGAGCACGCGGAGGAAGGTCGATTTCCCGGCGCCGTTGCGGCCGACGAGGCCTATGCGCTCGCCTTCCTCTATGCCGAGGGATACGTCCTTGAATAGCGGCGTGCCTATGAGCGTCTTGGAGACGCCGTCGAGGGAGAGTATGTTCATGCGTACGCGGACTATAGCCGTTATGCGCCCCGTCGGACAAGGAGCGCCGAGGGCCCGCCGGGCACGGCGCCGCCCCTCGCCTTGCCGAGGGGCGGGGATAACGGCTACCTTTAGCCCATGAGCGAACCGATACCGGCCTTCGACGACCTTTCCCCCGAGCTCGCGCTCTCCGCCGTAGGCGAGGCCTTCGGCATAGAGCCGGACGGCTCGTTCTTCGCGTACCCCAGCTACGCCAACAGGGTCTACGGGCTCAGGTCGGACTCGGGCGAGGAGTACGTGGTCAAGTTCTACCGGCCGGGCCGCTGGACGCCCGAGGCCGTGCTGGAGGAGCACGGCTTCGTGGCGGAGCTCGCGGCGGCCGAGATCCCGGTCGTGGCCCCGCTGCCCGACCTCGGCGGCGACACCCTGCCCGAGCTGGTCGTCGAGGGCCCGGCCGGCGAGACGGCCTTCCCGTTCGCCCTGTTCCCGAAACGGGGCGGGCGGCTGTTCGACGCCGAGCGGGAGGAAGACTGGCTGCGCCTCGGCGCCCTCCTCGGCCGCATCCACGCCATAGGCGCGCTCCGGCCGTTCCGCCGCCGCGTCGTCGTCGGGCCAGGCCTCCTGGACGCCTACTCGGGCGAGATACTGTCGGGAGGCTCCGTGCACCCGGACGCCGAGGCCAGGCTGCGGCCCCTGCTCGCCCGGGCCTCGGTCCTCGTTGACGCCGCCCTGTCGCGCTTCGGATCAGCGCCTATACGCCTGCACGGCGATTTCCATCGGGGCAACGTGCTCGACAGGGCCGACGCGGGGCTACTCGCCATCGACTTCGACGACGCGGCGTCCGGGCCGGCGATACAGGACCTGTGGCTGCTCCTCCCGGGCCCGGCGAGCGAATGCCGGCGCGAGCTCGGGCTCATAGTCGAGGGCTACGAGGCCTTCATGCCGTTCGACCGCTCCACGCTCGCGCTCGTGGAGCCGCTCAGGCTCCTCAGGATGGTGCACTTCGTATCGTGGCAGGCCAGGCAGAGATCGGACCGGGGCTTCCGCGGCAGGTTCGAGGGCTGGGGTTCCAAGGAGTTCTGGGCGGCGGAGTCGGTCGACCTCGAGGACCAGATAGAGCGGGTCGAGTCAGCCGAGAGATGAGTACGCGACGACCCTGTTCCTGCCCGTAGCCTTGGCAGCGTACAGGGCCTTGTCGGCCAGCTTGAGGAGGTCCGAGAGGCCGCCCGGCCCGTCACGCGACGGCATGGCCGCCACGCCGACGCTTATGGTCACGACGGGCGACGCCGCGGAATCGGCGTGGACCAGGCCCAGGCCCTCCACCAAGGCCCTGATGCGCTCGAGCACGACGAGGGCGCCCTCCTCGTCGGTGTCGGGAAGCACGAGGGCGAATTCCTCGCCGCCGTACCGGCTGGGCAGGTCGCCGGGCCTCCTCGCGCCCTCTCGTATGGCGCCGGCTATGCGCCGGAGCGCCTCGTCTCCCTCGGCGTGGCCGTATAGGTCGTTGTACTTCTTGAAGAAATCGACGTCCATGAGCCCGCAGGCGACGAGGCCCCTCTTCTCCGAATGCCTCTCCTCGGGCTTCTGCATGCCTATCGCGGCCTTCGTCTCGAGGGCCGCGAGCGTGGCGTCGAGGCGGCGGCGGTTGGGCAACCCGGTCAGTCCGTCGGTCCCCGCAAGGCGATCCAGCTCCCTCGTCTGCCCCTCTACCCGCTCCACCAGGGCGTTGACGTGGCGGGACAGCTCCCCCAGCTCGTCGCGATGGAGCGGCTGCAGGCGAGCCTCGGAGACGAACGACTCGGAGAACCGGTCCAGGTGGTCGCGGATCGCCTTGATCGGCCCGACCATGCGCCGCCTAACCACTATGGACGCGACCGTATAGGCGCCCGCTCCGGCGACCAGGGAGAGGAGCGAGAACCACGCCATCAGGGACGAAGCGACGGTCGTCCAGGTCCTGGCCTTACGATAGCGCCAGTAGCCGAGAGGCTCGCCGAGCGGGTCGGCTACGACGTCGTACGCCGCGAACACGGGAACCCCGCCCGCGCGCTCGAGGCTGGCGCCCTCGGGCGGAGCCGAGCCTAGTCCGCGGAGCGGCACGAAGTCGACGCTGAAGTCCCGCCCCGGCGAGAAGGCCGCGAGCAGCTCGGGGCCGAGCTTGCGCACGAAGACCAGGAGGCCGTTCGGCGCTTTCGTCCCGTTATCGTCGGTCACCGGCCACGAGGCGTACATGGCGGCCAGCCCGGCGTACTCGGCGTACCCGGAGACGGGCGACGGGGGCAGCGCCCCGAAATCCGCGGGGAAGAGCCTGGGGTCCGTCCGGTCTAGCGTCCGGCTTCCGGCGGAGGCGCCCAGCTCCGGGACGTCGACGCTCGACCAGACGAGCCCGCCCTCGGCGTCGACGATGAGGACCGCGTCGACGTGCTGCTGCTCCAGCCACGCAGTCCCGTAATTCTCGATGATATACGAGCCGTCGCGCTCGGTCATGTACTCGTACGTCTCGATCCACTCGGCGTACGACTGCGTCAGGCCCGCCAAGGCTAGCATCTCTCGCCCCAGGAGGACGCGGTACTGCTCCCGGCGCCCGTCCAGCTCCGAGACCTCGAATCGGGAGAACTGCGCGTCTATCACGTACGAGGCCGCCGCTATCTGCAGGAGGCTGAAGACGCCTATCGCGGCGGCGAAGTATAGCGGTATGATCATGCCGAGCGACGAGCGGGCCGTTCTCTCCATGCCGCAAGTATAACGGGGCGCCGGGTAAATGCAACGGTTCCGCGTTTTCCGTGCGGCGAGCGGCGCGTCCGGCAGAACCCGGCGCGTGCCCTTAACATGAACGGCCTAACAGTGTATCCTATAGGCACTTTTTTGAAGGATCGAGTGTAACGTATGGACTATTCAGAATTAAGCATGCATCCCGACCTGGCCAGGGGCGTCGAGGACGCCGGCTACGTATCGTGCATGCCGGTACAGGCGGCGGTATTCCCGCACGCCTTCGAGGGCGAGGATATCTACGCCCAGTCCCAGACGGGAACCGGCAAGACCGCCGCCTTCCTCGTCTCCATCTTCCAGCGCATCATGAGCGACTCCGCCAGTCGCCACCGCCGGGTGCTGATTCTCGCGCCCACGAGGGAGCTCGCGGTGCAGATAGAGTCCGAGGCCAAGAAGCTCGGCAAGCACCTGCCTATCTCCATCGGCTCGTTCTACGGCGGCGTCGCCTACGGGCCTCAGATAGACATGCTCCGCGACAACGTCCAGATGATCATCGGCACGCCCGGGCGCATCATCGATTTCGTCGAGCAGGGCAAGATGATGCTCCGCGACGTAGGCTTCCTCGTCGTGGACGAGGCCGACCGCATGTTCGACATGGGCTTCATCGACGACCTCCGCAAGCTGCTGCGCTACCTGCCCCCGCCGAAGGAGCGCCAGACCTACCTGTTCTCCGCGACGCTCAACTTCCGCATCAAGAACCTCGCGTGGGAGTACATGGACGAGCCCAAGGAGATCGTGATAGAGGCCGAGACGGTCACCGTCGACCTCGTCAGCCAGGAACTGTACCATGTCGGCTCCGACGAGAAATTCCGCGTGCTCCTCGGCCTGCTGGCCAGGGACAAGCCCGCGAGCGCCCTCATCTTCTGCAACCAGAAGTTCAAGGCCGAGGAGATATCCAGGCGCCTGGGCATCAACGGCTACGAGTGCGAGTACATCATGGGCGACCTGCCCCAGGCCAAGCGGCTCCAGGTCATAGAGCGCCTCAAGGCGGGCAAGCTGGCCCTGCTCGTCGCCACCGACGTCGCCGCGCGCGGCCTCGACGTGAACTCCCTGGACCTCGTCGTCAACTACGACGTGCCCATGGACCCCGAGTCGTACGTGCACCGTATAGGCAGGACCGCGAGGGCCGGCGCCAGCGGGAAGGCGATAACGCTCGCCTGCGAGAAGTTCGTATACGGGCTTCCCGCCATCGAGAAGTACATCGAGACGAAGATACCGGTGTTCCCGGTCAGCCCCGAGCTGTTCGGGGAGGACAAGAGCTCCGGCATCAGGTTCGGGCACTCCCACGACCGCGCCAGGCCGGGCAGCGACCGCGGGGCCGGCCGGGGCGGATCGTCCTACGGCGCCCGCGGAGACAGGCACGGCAGGCCGGACCGGGGAGCCGGACGCGGGCCCTCTCCCTACGCGGGGGACA
>JAHIWG010000153.1 GCA_018816345.1 Spirochaetota bacterium
CTTATCTTGACGCCGCCCGAGAACGTTACGACCGATTCTCCGTCGCCCTTCGCGCTCAGGTACTCGGTCTTATCGGAGGACACTATGGTTATAGTCTTGGTAGACGCGGCGGCCGGGGGCGGCGCCGAGATCCCGTAACGCTCGTAGAGCCTCGCGCGCAGTTCCTGCGCGCCCCCGGACTCCTCGAGCCCCAGCTCCCTTGCCCACGACAAGAGCGCGTAGTAGTCGGCGCCGGCGATATCCATGGCCATGGTGCTCAGCACGAGGTCGGGTTCCTCCGCCTGAGGCTCGGCGGTCCCCTCGCCCGTCGCCTGCGACGCCCCGTCCCCTATAGCCGGAGCCTCGAGGGCCGCCGTCGAGCCGACGGGCTCCGAGGCCGACGGGTCCTCGGCGAAGGCGGGGCCCCGGCCAGCGCTGAGGACGATAGCGGCCAGGAGCGCCAGGCTTCGCAAGCTTAGGTCGGGGCGGCTTACCATACGATCGAGCATGATAAAGATAAAGGCCCGGCCGGTAAAGCCCGCGATCGCGGGCCAGGGCCGCGATCGCGGGCCGTCGTTCGACCTGTCTCGCTAGCGCTCGCAGGTCAACGACGGCCGTAGTCGAGGCTAGCGCGACCCGGCGAGCCTCGCTCGCGGGTCGGCGCGCGGCTGTAGTCGACGCGCCCCTACTCGCCTCGCTCGCGGGTCGGCTGCGAAGGCGTCAGTTCACGGAGAACGCCTCCGGAGCCCGGAGAGCGACCGCCCGTCCCCGGAGAGTGACCGCCCAACCTCGGAGAGCGCCTGCCCGACCCCGGAGAGTGACCGCCCGACCCCGGAGAGCGCCTCCGGAGCTCGGAGAGCGGCCGCCCGACCTCGGAGAGTGACCGCCCGACCTCGGAGAGCGCCTCCGGAGCTCGGAGAGCGACCGCCCAACCTCGGAGAGTGACCGCCCAACCTCGGAGAGCAGCCGCCCGAGCCCGGAGAGTGACCGCCCGACCCCAGAGAGCGCCTCCGGAACTCGGAGAGCGACCGCCCGTCCTCGGAGAGCGCCTCCGGAGCTCGGAGAGCGACCGCCCGACCTCGGAGAGCGCCTCCGGAGCTCAGAGAGCGGCCCGCCCGTTGCCGTAGAACGAACGACGCCCCCGCCCCCTATAGCGCCCACTACGCGCCCCGCCCCGAGAACGATGCCTCGGCAAAGCCTGATCAACAGACGGAGGCGGGTGTCAATGAAAAACGACCCCGCGTAGCGTGGGTCGTTTTTCGTTGACAGGCCCCGCCGATATGATTAACCAGGCTTTTAAAAAGATCCCGAGCAATCCCGGGGGCGGGGCGCGTCGGTGCCTCTAGGGCGGGGGTGCGCTAGGACTGGGGGCGGGGGTGCGCGGTCAGCCTTTCAGGGCTTCCTTGAGGTACTTCCCGGTCCAGGAGCCCTTGACCTTGGCCACGTCCTCGGGCCGGCCCTGCGCGACGATGGTGCCGCCCCTGGTGCCGCCCTCGGGGCCGAGGTCTATGATCCAGTCCGCCTGCTTTATGACGTCCAGGTTGTGCTCGATCATGACTATGGAGTTGCCGGTGTCGACGAGGCGCTGTATCGTCTCCATCAATTGCTTGACGTCGACGAAGTGGAGGCCCGTCGTCGGCTCGTCCATGAAGTACAGCGTCTTGCCCGTGGCTCGCCTGGCCAGCTCGAAGGCCAGCTTGACGCGCTGGGCCTCGCCGCCGGACAGCGTCAGGGCCGACTGGCCCAGCTTTATATACCCGAGGCCGACCGATAGCAGGGTGTTCATGCGGTGGGCAATCTGGGGCACCTTCTCGAAGAAGGTGGCGGCCTCCTCGATGGTCATGTCCAGGACCTCGGCTATGTTCTTGCCCTTGAAGCGGACGTCGAGGGTCTCGTTATTGAAGCGCTTGCCGTGGCAGTGCTCGCAGGTGACGTAGACGTCGGGGAGGAACTGCATCTCTATCTGGATGGTGCCCGCGCCCTGGCAATGCTCGCAGCGGCCACCCTTGACGTTGAAGCTGAAGCGGCCCGTCTTATAGCCGCGGGCCTTCGACTCCGGCAGGGAGGCGAACAGGTCGCGTATCGACGAGAAGACGCCCACGTAGGTGGCGGGATTGGACCGCGGCGTCCGGCCGATCGGGCTCTGGTCGATATTGATGATCTTATCGATCGCGCCGAGGCCCTCGACGGAATCGAAGTCGCCCTCCTGCTGGACCGTCCTCGTGATGCGGTTGGAGATGGCGGGGTACAGGATATCGGTGAGCAGGGTGCTCTTGCCCGAGCCCGAGACGCCGGTGATGCAGGTGAAGCCGCCTAGGGGTATGGTGACGTCTATGTCCTTGAGGTTGTGCTCGCGGCAGCCGCGCACCGTTATGGCGTGGCCGTTCCCGTCCCGCCGCTTCTCGGGGACGGGGATGACGAGGTCGCCGGCGAGGTAGCGCCCGGTCAGGCTCTTCTTGTTCCTCATCACCTCGGCAGGGGTGCCTGAGGCGACGACGTGGCCGCCGTGCACGCCGGCCCCGGGCCCGAGGTCCACTATCCAGTCGGCGGTGCGCAGGGTCTGCTCGTCGTGCTCCACCACGATGAGCGTGTTGCCTATGTCGCGGAGGTAGACGAGCGTATCGATGAGCCGCTGGTTATCCCGCTGGTGGAGGCCTATGGACGGCTCGTCGAGGATGTAGAGGACGCCGACGAGGCTGGAGCCTATCTGAGTGGCCAGACGGATGCGCTGGGCCTCGCCGCCCGACAGGGTACCGGCCTTCCTCTCCAGGGTCAGGTACTCGAGCCCGACGTTCTTGAGGAAGGAGAGCCTCGCCGTGATCTCCTTGAAGACCTGCTTCGAAATCATCTTCTGCGTATCGGTCAGCTCGACGGCGTCGAAGAAGCGAATGGACTCCTCTACCGACTTGGCGGACAGGTCGTGGATGTTCACGCCCCCTATCGTCACGGCGAGGGCCTCGGGCTTGAGGCGCTTGCCCCCGCAGGCCTCGCAGGGCTTAGCGCTCATGAACTTCTCGAGCCAATCCTTGATGCCGTCGCTGGAAGTCTCCATATAGCGGCGCTTGAGCTCGGAGAGGATGCCGGGGAAGGTCGACTCGTACTCGAAGTGGCCGGTGCCCTTGGCGTTATCGTAATGGACGCGCACCTTCTCGTCGCCGCCGTAGAGTATGGCGTTCATCGCCTTCTTGGGGAGATCGCCGAAGGGCGCGTCGAGGCTGAACTTATAGTGCTTGGCCAGAGCCTCGAAGCGGGAGCGGTACCAGGCCGCGTCGGGGTTGTACGGCACGCAGCCCCCGGCGTTGAACGACAGCGACTTGTCGGGAATCACCAGGTCGGGGTCGAATTCCAGCTTTATGCCCAGGCCCGTGCACTCGGGGCAGGCGCCGTGGGGCGTATTGAACGAGAACAGCCTCGGCTCCAGCTCGGGAAGGCTGATATTGCAGTCGGGGCAGGCGCCGCGCTGGCTGAAGAACTCGTCGACCTCCGCGCCGCCCGACTCCCTGGTCACTATCGCGATGCCGTCGGCAATCTTGAGCGCCGCCTCCACGGCCTCGGCGAGCCTGCGCCTGCCGTCCTCGGATAGCTTGAGCCTGTCCACGACGACGTCTATGGAGTGCTTCTTCTGCTTGTCGAGGACTATCTCCTCGTCCAGCTGACGGAGCTCCCCGTCTATGCGGGCCCGCACGAAGCCCTGCTTGGCCGCGTCCTCCAGTATCTTCTGGTGCTCGCCCTTCTTGCCCCGGACCACCGGCGCGAGGACCTGGAGCTTCGTACCGGGCTTCCACGACATGATGGTGTCGAGTATCTGGTCAATGCCCTGCTCGCGTATCTCCCGCCCGCACTTGGGGCAATGCGGCGTGCCCACGCGGGCGAAGAGGAGCCTGAAGTAGTCGTATATCTCGGTGACGGTGCCCACGGTGGATCGGGGATTGCGGTGCGTCGTCTTCTGCTCTATCGAGATAGCCGGCGACAGGCCCTCTATGTAGTCGACGTCGGGCTTCTTCATCTGCCCGAGGAACTGCCTGGCGTACGCGGACAGCGATTCCACGTAGCGGCGCTGGCCCTCCGCGAATATCGTATCGAAGGCGAGCGAGCTCTTGCCCGATCCAGAGAGGCCGGAAACGACGATTAGCTTATCGCGCGGCAACTCGACGTCGATGTTCTTCAGGTTGTTCTCGCGCGCGCCCTTTACTATTAGCTTGTCCATGATGGCTACTAGCATATCGCCAGCCCCGTATCCGAGGCAAGGGGCTTAACGGGCGTATAGTAAAAAACCGCCTCCGCCCGGCGACTACCGCGAGCTTAGGGCCGCCTTGCCGTAGCTAGCCCGAGCCCGTAGCGCGGACCGGCGTTCGAGCGTATACTGCGACGATCATCATCGACGCGAGGGACACGGCATGAAGAGGCTTACCAAGTCGACCATCATAATCGCGGGCGCGATCGTCGTCCTGTACGGCATAGGGCGGGCGCTACCTGAGACGGAGGAGGCCTATCCGAGGATGCGCGCCGCCGCCGCGGCTTTCAGGCTCGAAGGCGTCAAGGACGGCGTATACGAGGGAAAAGCCTTCCTCCTCCCGGTATCCGTCCGGGTCAAGGCGACGGTAGCCGGAGGACGGATAAGCTCGATCGAGCTCCTGAAGCACTTCAACGGGCAGGGCAAGCCCGCCGAGGCCATCCTCGACGAGGTGATCGCCCGGCAGTCGCTCGGCGTCGACGTCGTCGCGGGGGCCACGCATTCCAGCCTGACCATCCTCTCGGCCGTCGAGGACGCGCTCGAGAAGGGAAAGCGACGATGAACGTACGCGTCGCCTACTATTCCGCGACCGGGAACACGAGGAAGGTCGCGGGCGCCATCGCGGACGCCCTAGGCTGCGAGGCCGTCGGGATCGACGCGTACCCTGCGGACGGGGTCGAGCTGCTCTTCCTCGGGGCCGCCGTCTACGCGACCCACGGCCACGGCGTCCACCAGGCGGTCAAGGACTTCGTCGCAGGGCTCGACCCGGCGATGGTCGGCAAGGTAGCCCTCTTCTCCACCGGCTTCATCCAGAGCGAGGCGATACCCATACTACGCGGCCTCCTCGCGGCGCGCGGCATACCCGTGGCCGAGGAGAGCTTCTTCTGCCTCGGGCGCTTCGCGCTGTTCAACCTCGGCCGTCCGAACGCGGTCGACCTGTTGGCTGCCGCCGAGTTCGCCAAGAGGACGCTACATAACCGATGACCGGCGCGGTCGACGCGCCCGTACCGGCAACCGCCGGCCCGCTTAACGGCGATACCCGTGCTATCATTCGACTCACCAAATAGACTCGGAGCCTATATGAAACGATCGACGATAGTCCTTGCACTGACCTGCGCGGCCTCGGCCATGCTTGCCGCCGTCCAGGACTCGAACGCCCAGGAGCAGGATAGGCAGGCGCCACGCGCCTTGAGCGCCTCGAGCGGCGACGAGACGGCTCGCGTTCCCTTCGGCCCCCTGCCCGTCCTTCACCCGGGAGTCGCGGCCGTCATTCCGTACCAATACTACAAGCCGGCTCGGCGAGTCGATTTCTCCGCGCAGGCGGCGGGCGCTCCCGTGCCTATGAGCCAGAGCGGCGGGGTCCAAGGCCAGACGCTCGTCCCCGCGGCCAAGGCGCCGTTCGCCCTCATCGAGTACGGGCCAAGCGGCAACCTGGGGAACGCCACGGACAGGCCGCAGGTCTACCTGACGTTCTCCCAGCCAATGGTCCCGGTCGCCCGCCTCGGCGCGCCCATGGACCGCGTAGCGGGAGTATCGATAGTCCCGCCCCTCAGGGGCCGTTGGCAATGGATCAGCACCAAGTCGCTGGCCTTCGATCCCGACGAGAGCATCGCGCCGTTCGTCCAGTACACGGTCAGGACCGACGAGAGCCTCGGCTCTCTATACGGGGACAAGCTCAAGGCGACATCGTTCTCGTTCTACAAGGGCACCTTCTCGATGAGGTCCGTCAGCAGCAGGAAGACGCAGGGGAAGTCCCAGGACCTGTCAGCCGATGAACTGCGGGAGCTTATCGTCTCCTTCAACATGGCCGTCCCCGCAAAAGCCGTAGAACCTGCACTGGAGCTCCAAGGCCCCTCGGGCTCCTACCGCCTATCGGCCTCCAATTGGGACCCTGTAGCGAAGGCGGCCACGACCAAGGAGACGAGTCAGGTGCTCCTCCAGATCATGGACGCCGTGCCGGAGAACCAGCAGCTATCGCTCATCCTCAAGGC
>JAHIWG010000154.1 GCA_018816345.1 Spirochaetota bacterium
CGGGCTCGTCCGCTTCTCCGAGCTGTCGGACGGCGCGTGGTACGCGCCCGTAGAGCCCGCCTGCGACGTCCTCGTCCTCGCGGCGGATCATTTCGCCGCCCGCTTCGGCCCGATGCGCTTCGCTATCCACGACCTGTCCCGCGGAGCCGCTATCCTGCACGAGCCGGGTCGGGGATGGGAGCTCGTCGATGGTTTCTCGCTCAAGCTCGCAGGCGGCCTCGATGACGGCGGCTCGGGCAACGGCGGCCGAGCCGCGCTATCGGAAACCGAGATCGAGACGAGGCGGCTCTGGAAGGCGTACTTCGCCTCTACCGCGATACAGGCCCGCGCCAATCCGGCCCTCCAATCGTCGAAGATGCCCAAGCGATACTGGCGGCTCCTCGTCGAGATGGACGGCGAGGGAGTCGTGGGGACGCGTACTAGCTGGATCCCGCCGAGCGCTTCCTGTCCATGAGGACGGCGACTATGATAATCGCCCCCTTGATGATCTGCTGATAGAAGGTTTGGACGTTAAGAAGATCCAGCCCGTTGTTGATAACGCCGATTATCAGGGTACCGAGCAGGGTGCCGGCCGCCCCGCCTATGCCGCCGAGGAAACTAACCCCGCCGATTACGCACGCGGCTATGGCGTCGAGCTCGTATCCGCTCGCCACCGCCGGTTGCCCGCTCTTGATACGGCTCGCCAGCACGACTCCGGCCACGCCCACGAGGAGGCCGAGTATCGTATAGGCGGCTATCTTCGTCCTATCGACGTCGATGCCCGAAGCCAGCGCCGCGGTCTCGTTCCCGCCGATGGCGTAGACGTGCCTGCCCAGTACCGTCCTGCGCATAACGACGGCCATGAGCCCGAATACCGCGAAAAATAGTACGACCAGGAACGGCACGCCTAGGACGGTGCCGCTTCCGATGATGAAGAACTTCTCCGCGAGCCCGCCCACGGGCATGCCCTTGGCGAGGATGAACGCCAGCCCCCTCGCCATGGTCATGGTGCCGAGCGTGACGATGAAGGGGACTATGCGCCCCTTGGCGATCACGACGCCGTTGAAGAGCCCGACGGCGCCGCCGGTGGCGATCCCCGCGACGACGGGGACGAATAGCGGCAGGGCGGGATCCTTGGCCAGGAGCGAAGACACCACGCCGACCAGGGCTAGGCCCGAGCCCACGGACAGGTCTATCCCGCCCAGTATAATGACCATCGTCATGCCCATGGAGACGATGCCAATTATCGAAACCTGCCTCAGTATATTCACGAGGTTAGACGCCTTGAGGAAGATGGGCGACGCGACAGAGAGGAAGGCCACGATCGCGAAGAAACCTATGAGTATACCGTATCGCCCGAAGGCCTTGGCGACGCTTAGCCGCCGTACTTGCTTCATCGTCGAGTTCATGCGCGCTCCTCGCTAAGTTTTTCCGATTCGCCCATCGCGAGCGCCATCACGCGCTCGGGGGTAGCCGATCCACGGCTCAACTCGCCGGAGACGCGTCCCTCGTGGAGCACGATCACCCGGTCGCTCATCCCGAGCACCTCGGGGAGCTCCGACGATATCATCAGTACCGCCTTGCCTTCCGCCGCGAGCGCGGACATGAGCCCGTGGATCTGGGCCTTCGTCCCGACGTCTATCCCGCGCGTCGGCTCGTCCAGGATTATAATCCTCGGCTCCGTCATCAGCCATTTTGCGATGACGACCTTCTGCTGATTGCCCCCGGAGAGGGACGAGCACGGGAGCGACGGATCGGGCGCCTTGATGGCCAATTTCCGCCCAAGACCGGAGACGGCCCCGCTTACCTTGCCACGGTCGATTAGGAATCTGCCGAGGCACGAGCGTAGCGACGCCGCGACGATATTGTCGCGGATCGGCAGCCTCAGCATCAGGCCCACGTTCTTCCTGTCCTCGGGCACCAAGGCGATCCCGGCCGCTATCGCGTCGCGGGGCAGTCGCGCCTTGAGCTCTTCGCCGTCTACGAATACGGCGCCAGAATCCGCCTCGCGGAGCCCGAATATCGTCTCCGCGAGCTCAGTCCTCCCCGAGCCCATGAGACCTGCGATGCCGAGGATCTCGCCCCTGCTCACCGCGAACGAGACATCCTCGAATTCGCCTTTCCTGGTCAGTCCGTCCACGCGGAGGAGCTCTACGCCTACGGCGCTCGGCACCTTCGGGTACAGATCCTTCACCTCACGTCCTACCATCATAGATATGAGCCTGCCGCGGTCCGCGTCCGCCGCGTTCGTCTCCCCCGCGTTGGCCCCGTCCCGTAGCACCGTTATGGAGTCGCATATCTCGTATATCTCGTCGAGCTTGTGCGAAATGAAGATGATCGATATCCCCTCGGAGGCGAGCCTCCTGATTACCGAGAACAGCTTCCCCGCCTCGACGTCGCTAAGGGCGCTCGTCGGCTCGTCCATGACGATTATCGACGCCCCGAAGGAGACGGCCTTGGCGATCTCGACCAGCTGGTTATCGGCGACGCTCAAGCCCGCCGGCTCCGCGGTCGTCGCGATATCCGCCTGGAGCGCGGCGAGGTACGCGGCCGCTTCCCGATGCATCCGCCTGAAATCCACGAGCCCGGTCCGGGGGTCGACGGGCTCCCTCCCGAGGAAGATGTTGTCAGCCACGCTCATCCTCCTCACCGAGTTAATCTCCTGGAAGACCATGGAGATCCCGAGCCGCCTCGCGCAGGCGGGGTTGATGATCGACTCGACCCTGCCGTGTATCCGTATCTCCCCGGAATCGGGCCGCTCGACGCCCATGAGTATCTTCATGAGCGTCGACTTGCCCGCGCCGTTCTCGCCGAGGAGGGCGTGAACCGAGCCTTTGCGTACCGCGAGGCTTACGCCTTTCAGCGCATGGACGCCTCCATAGCTCTTCGCAATGCCCGTCATTCGTATCGCTTCGTCAAAAGGCATCGTTCCTCCACGCCCCATCGGCAAGCCGGAATCCCGGCTTGGCTAGAAGTACTTCTTCACGAGGGCGTCGCGCGCATCGGCCCTCATGATAAAAGCGTCGATATTATCCTTCGTAACGAGCTCGAAAGGCACGTAGACATCGGCCACTTTCTGGCCCCTGGCCGCTGCGACGGCGAGCTCCACGGCCTTCGCGCCCTGTCCGATCCCGTCCTGCCATAGCGTGCTGGATATGATCCCGGCCTTGATGCTCCTCATAACGTCCGGTATGGCGTCCATGCCCGACACGAGGACTTTGCCCGTTAGCCTCGCGGCGTCGACGGCGTTCTGAGCCCCGACGGCCATGGTATCGCAGTTTGTGGCGACCGCGGCGATGGGCTTGCCCATCTGGAGCCAGTGCTCCATGAGGGACTGGGCCTTGTCCGTCTGCCAGTCGGCGGACTGCTCGTACGCTAGCTTCATCCCCGGGTATTTCTTGAGCACGTTCGTATACCCTATCCTACGGCTTACCTGGGCGCTGTGGCCCATCGCGCCGTGGATGAGCACGACGTTGCCCTTGTAGCCGACGAGCCTCGCGAGGGCTTCCATCTGGATCTGGCCGGCCTCTACGTCGTCCGAGCCGGAGAACGCGGTAGCGAGCCTCTGGTTATCCGTCTTCGTGTTGACCGTAATAATGGGAATCTTCGCCTTTACCGCGGCGTCCACAGCCGCCGACGAGGCGACCGAGTCGACGGGGTTCATGATGATCGCGCTTACTCTCTGGGCTATGAAATTCTCGATCTGCCCGACCTGCTTGTCGGCCCTATCCTCCGCGTAGACGATGACGAGCTCTACGTCCTTCAGGTCCTTGGCGTAATCCCTCATCCCCGCGACCACGTACTGCATGAACGTGCTCTTGTTGCCCTGGATAGACACGCCGATCTTCACCTTCGCCTGGGCTCCGGCTACCGTGAGCGCTACCATCGCGCACGCGGCGAGCGCCGTCAGTTTCTTCATTTGACCCTCCATGAGTATCGATAATCGCCGAACAAAGCGGCGACAGACGCCAGTGCCGCGCCGAGGGGCGTCAGGGACCGTCCCTGAACCCGTCGAGCGATATCTCCCTGCGCAGGTCCGACGAGGCCCGGATAGCGAGGTCCATGCGCAATATCTCGCGCCCCTGATCCACGCTGAGCATGGCGGGAGCGCCGCCTCGGATAGCCTCGACGAAGTTATCCGTCGCGCCCTTGAAGCCTGCGGCCCAATCGGAGTCGATATCGCGGTATTCGGTCCATGCGTCGTCCCTGAATACCCGTACCGGCGCGCCTTCGCATATCCTGCCCGTGCACCTGGCTACGAGCAGGATGCCCTTGCTGCCCGTGACCTCGAACCACTCGTCGTTGGCGTAATAGTCGGACGGCACGTGCATCTCGAGGGAGTGCGAGTAGTCGCATACGCCGTACTTCGGGGCACCCTTGTATTTCCACATGATTACCGCGGGGCAATCGATGGAGCCGTCGACCGAATCGATCCAGCTCGTCACCTTCTCCACCTCGCCCATCAGGAACCAGGCGACCGACCACATATGGTGGCCGTGGTCGAACGTCTGCATGCCGAATCCCTTTCGGTGCTCGTCGCTGCGCCATCCCCAGGCGGACGCGGGAACGTCCCATCCTCCGCTCGAGCCGGAGACGAACTTGATGCGCATGCTCGTAGGCTCGCCGATGGCGCCGTCATCGATGAGCCGCTTCGCGAGCACGAGAGGAGGATAGAACACGTAGTTCTCGAACAACCTCGTGACCCTCGAGGATCGCGCCGCGGCCTCCGCGATCCTATCCGCGCTGTCCATGCTCACGGTCATGGGCTTCTGTATGCTAACGTGCTTCCCCGCGGCCATCGCCGCCAGCGCTATCTCCTCGTGGAAGCGCTGCGGCGTTATGATATCGACTGCGTCTATTCCAGGATCGGCCAGAAGCTCGCGATACTCTGAGTACGATTTCTCCGCCCCCCAGGCCCCGGCCTTCGAGCGGGCGAGGGCCGCGTCTGAATCGCACGTCGCCGCTATGCTCGCCCGCTCGTTCGCGAGGTACCCCCTCGCATGAAGATCCGATATCCTACCGCATCCGATGATTCCAACGCGTACTTCGCTCATCGATCACTCCATTCGGCTCAATAATCACATTAACGTTAATGTGATTATTGAACCGCTATTCACTTCTGTCAACAATTATTTTGTGGTACTGTTATATCGCTATGGGTAAAAAAGAGGATCCCGGGTCGGACCGCGGCTACGTGACGATACGCGATATCGCCGCGAGGGCCGGCGTCTCCGCCAATAGCGTCTCGAGGGCGCTTAACGACAAGGGCGATATCGGGGACGAGACGAAGGCCCGCGTCAGGGACATCGCCAGGGAGCTAGGCTATATTCGCCACGCCGCGGCGTCCGGGCTCCGATCCGGCGGATCGCGCTCCATCGGGGTCATAGTCACGCATATCGACAACGCCTTCTTCTCACGGATACTCCAGGGGATTACGGACTGCGCGTCCGCCAAGGAGTATACTATCCTCATGCTCGCCTCCAACGAGGACGTCGAGACCGAGGCGCGGAACCTCAGGCTCCTCGCCGCCTTTCGGGTAGCTGGCATACTCTACATCCCGTCGCGGGATCTCGAGAACGGGATAGACTATTCCGGCATCCAGGCTCCGCACGTCGAGATAGTCAGGCACATGCCCTCGAGTACGTGCGGGTACTTCGTCTCCGACTCGCGCAGATCGGGGGAGCTCGCCGCCGATCGCCTCGTATCGTCGGGCAGGAAGCGCCTATCGTACCTCGGGTTCGACGAGCGGGTCTCGTGCAACCGCGACCGCTTGGGCGGATACAGGAAGAAAGCCCTCGAGTCGGGGGCCGCGCTCGGGAAGGGCTCGGTCAGGCTTTGCGGGGCGAGCGCGGCGGCGGCGTACGAGACGATGTCGCGCTGGATCCGCGAGGGATTCGACTACGACGGGCTTTTCGTGTATAACGACGCGATGGCGTTCGGCGCCATCCGGGCGCTCGTCGACAGCAAGGCCCGCGTGCCCGATGACGTCTCCGTCGTCGGGCATGACGATATAGACACCGCGGAGTCGTTCATACCGCGGCTTACGACTATCCAGGTGCCTAAGTACCGCCTCGGCTTCGATAGCGCGGCGTCCCTCCTCGATACGATAGAATCCGTAAACCCGTCGCGGCGCCCCGAGCGCGTCGTCTACGATCCGGAGCTTATAGTCAGGGAGACGTGATCGACCTCGAGCCGCTG
Source organism: Spirochaetota bacterium (assembly GCA_018816345.1). Classification (GTDB taxonomy): domain Bacteria; phylum Spirochaetota; class Spirochaetia; order Treponematales; family UBA12059; genus SZUA-370. The sequence goes on from JAHIWG010000154.1 coordinate 6,178, forward strand.
ACTACATCGCCCCCACGAGGCGCCACCACGGCGCGAGCGCGTAGGCGGCGTAGAGCGGCACGACGACGGCCATGACGGCCCCGAGCGCGGCGATATCCTTCTGCTCGAAGTAGCCCTCGCCCGCCCCTATCATCACGGTCACGTGGTGGATGGGCAGGAAGTACTGCATGGTGATCACGGAGTACGCGAATAGCCCGACGAGCTCGGACGGCACGGCCCCGGCCGTCGCCGCGACGAGGCTGGGGATAGCCACCGACATCGTCGTAAGGGAGCTGCCTAGGACGAAGTGCAGGGCCATGACGAGGACCGCCATCGCCAGGAAGTAGGACGGCGACGACGAGGGCGGGAGCGCCCTGAGCAGGAGCCCGTCCAGGCGCTCGGCGATGCCGTTGGCGGCCAGGACCTTGCCAATGGAGAAGGCGGCCGTCAGGAACAGCATGAGCGACGGGTTCACAGCCTTAAGGTCGCGAAGCCCTATCGAACGCGTTAAGAACAGGATCGCTACGGCGGCCGCGGCGCTTACGGCGGCGGGCACCCCGTGCAGCCCCTCGCTCATCCAGGCTACGACCAGCGCGGCGGTCACTGCGGCCACTCTCGCTTCCGACGGGGGCAGCCGCGGCCGGCGCGCCCCCCGGGCCGCCTCGTCGGCGCGGCCGTCGCCCGACGGAACGGGGAAGGAAGCCGAGGAGACCTTGAACAGCGCGACGATGGCCGCGTAGGACAGCGCCGTCACGAGGAGGGAAGGCGCCAGCATGAGGACCGCCCACCTTCCGTACGAGAGGGAGGCTCCTGCCAACGAGAGCGCGGCGTTGTTAAGGACGACGTCGCCCCCGCGCAGAAGCATGGACGTCCCCGTGGACGCGACGAAAACGCTGAGGAGCACGGCTCGCCGTTCCCGATCGGGCACGGCCTTGTCCGCCATGAAGCCGGCGTAGAGGGACGATAGGACGATCACCCTCGGGAAAGGCTGGGGGATGAACAGCGCTAGCGCGGCTCCCGCGACGAAGGAGAACCTGACGAGCCCGCGGGGCGAGCGGGCGAAGCGGGAGAACGCCCGGCGGACCATCCGGTCCGCCAGGCCGCTTTTCGAGATGGCCACCGATAGCAGGAAGGCCGACGCGATGAGGATGAAATTCCCGGACAGCGGGAACGTCAGGACCTGCGACGGCCCGGCCTCCCCCACCAGCGCGAAGCACGCGAGGAGCCAGCACGAGGCTACGTCGCGATGGACGAAGCCCGCCGTCCAGGCGACGATCACCTGGGCCAGGATGCCGAGGAGGAACGACGCCTCGGGACCGAGCCCCAGGGGCCTGGCTAGGAACGAGGCGACGGGCATCGAGAACGAGGCGACGGCGTACAGGGGCCGCGGAACGAGGCGCTTTAGTATGCCCGCGTCCCGCGGGCCGTAAGCCGGAATACGCTTCATCGGACCTGAACAGTACAGTAGAAGCACCCGGATGTAGTAGCCCCTGGGCAGCGACAAAACGGCCCCGGGACCAAGCCCGGGGCCGTCGCGTTTTAGGGATTATTAGAAGATCTTTATAGATCCGGTACCGCTCTTACTTACGGTAACGGTAGGCTTGCCGTAGCAATAGAGGCTACCGGTCCCCGACATCGAGCCCGATACGGAGCCGTCGGCGCGCACGTAAACGCTGCCGGTGCCGCTGGAGTAGAGCTCGACGTTCCTGGCGAGCAGGCCCTCGGCCTTCACGGAACCGGTCCCGCTCGACCTGATGACGAGGGTGTCGGCCGCCCCGTCGAGCGTGCAGCTACCGGTGCCGCTCGAGCGTAGCGTCAGCCTGGCGGCTTCCACGCCCAGGGCGCACTCGCCGGTACCGGACAGGCTGAGCTCGAAGTCCCTGCCCGCGAGGCCTAGGCCCGATCCGCCCACGGAGCCGGTGCCGCTCGCCGAGACGGCGAGCACGGAAGGCCCGTATACGATTATCTTCGAGCCGCGCGAGGGCCAGATCGACGTGAACGGCCTCTGGTCTATCTGCAGCTCGCCCGAGACTATATCGGTCTCGATAAACTCGAGCAGGTTCTCGTCCACGGTGATCGTGACCTTGCTCTCCTTCGCTTGGACGAACTCCATGTCGATGACGCCGGAGAGGGAGATCGAGTCGAAGGCCCGGTCGAGGGTCCTCGTCTCCGTTTCCATGACGCCGTTCCCCAACTCGGGGACGAGGAGGCATGACATGGAGGCGATTGCGAGGCAGAGCGTCGCGGCGGCGCCCGCGGCGGACTTGATAGTGCGGATCATTCTCGTTTCCTTTCGCGCGATCGGGCTCGCTTAAGCGACGCCGGAGCGCGCACTCTCGTCTTTCGGCGCTACGAGGCGCCGTCGGCGCGGGCCCCAAAGGCGGCTGGCACTCGAATCGCTATAAACATATCGCGAAATCGCTAGAAAACAAGGACCGCGCGGCAAATTACGGCGCTAGGCCCAGCGCCGCTCCTCCTGGAAGGCCCGGTCGCGGACGGAGCGGGCGTAGGTTGACGGCGGCGACAGCCTGACCTTCTTATAGATGCGGGAGAAATAGAGGGAATCCTCGAAGCCGACCGCCTGGGCCGCTTCCTGGATCGATTCCGCGGGGTCCCTGGCGACGAGGCTCTCGAACTTCTGTATCTTCTTGAGGGTCGCAAGCTGCTTGAACGAGATGCCAAGCTGGCGCTTGACGGCGTGGGAGACCGCCGACGGGCATCGGTTGACGGCGTCCGCTACGACGACGAGGTCGGCCGGTTCCGCCATGTGCTCGTCCAGCCACGCGAGCACGAGCTCTACGAGGTGGGTCCGCCTGACACGGACGTAATCCCTGGAGACGATGAACGACACCATCATCGAGAACAGGTTCAGGATATTGCCGAGCGCGGCCTCGTCGTAGTACGGCTGCTCCATATAGGCCGAGGTCAGCTCGGCCGGGTCGAATTTTGCCTTGGCCCAATCGGCGAGCATATCCTGCGGCATGACGGTGGCCGTGCGGAACTGCCCGAGCATGGCGTAGCCTATCAGGGCGCCGTCTATCTCGAGGGGGAGCACGGCCTCGGACAATCCGGCGTGACAGCGGTATATAGTCAGCCGACGCCGACGCGCGCATCGCTCGCACATCAGCTTGTCCTGCCTGCAGCACCGGTACCTGACCTGCAGTCCCTTCTGGACTATGCGGCAGTAGCGGGACCCCGGATTCTGCAGGCCCACGATGAGCTCCTCCATCTCGGGGGAGAACACGGTGATCTTCACCCTGAAGCAATAGGCGAAACTGTCTATGAGGCGCTGCACCTCGGGATCGAAGAACAGTCCAAGTTTTCCGGGCATACATGACTCTACGATCGGAATGCAGATTTGTCCATATATTTTCCAGCTTTGACCATGTCCGGCTTCCCGGTACGGGTCTACGATCTTCATGAGGTGGAAAACGTATGGCAGGACCAACGCTCGTCGTCATGGCGGCCGGGATGGGCAGCCGCTACGGCGGCGTCAAGCAGATAGACCGCGTGGGCAGGGCCGGCGAGACGCTGTTGCACTACTCCGTATACGACGCCGTACTGACCGGCTTCTCCCGCGTAGTCTTCGTCGTGCGCCGCTCGATTGCCGAGGACTTCGAGGAGACCGTGACCGCGCGGCTACCCGGGTCGATAGACCGGAGGATCGCCTATCAGGAGCTAGACTCGCTCGTGGATCCCGCCTCGGCGGAACGCGCCAGGAACGCCGGGCGGTCCAAGCCCTGGGGCACGGCCCACGCCGTACTCTGCGCGAGGGAAGAGATACCCGGGCCGTTCGCGGTAATCAACGCCGACGACTTCTACGGGCGAGAGGCCTTCGCCTCCATGGCCGCCTTCCTCTCGGGCCCCCGGGCGGCCGGCCCCGGCGGAGAGGCCGCGATAGTGCCGTACCGTCTCGACTCCACCCTGAGCCCCTCGGGCCCGGTAGCCCGCGGGGTCTGCGGCATCGACGGCGGATACCTTCGAAGCGTAGTCGAGCGCTACTCCATAGAGCGGCGCGGAGACAGGGTCGTCTGCGACTCGGGCGACGGGCAGGCCATGGAGCTGGCCGGCGGCGCGCCGGTATCGATGAACTTCTGGGGCTTCCCCCGCGCGGCCTTAGGCGGCCTGGCCTCGTACTTCGAGTCATTCCTAGCGGAGCGTTCCGGAGAGCCCTCGTCCGAGGCCCAGCTCCCGACGGCCGTAGAGGCTCTTACGTCGTCGGCCGGGCTGCGGGTCAGGGCGCTGGAGCCGGGCCGGGAGTGGTTCGGCATGACCTACCGCGAGGACAGGGAATCCGCGGCCGCGAGGATATCCGAGCTGGTCGCGGCGGGGGTATACCCGTCGCCCCTATGGGATAACGCGTGAACGCCGCGAGGCTATCGCTCCTAAGGAGCGTCATAGGCGAGTTCGCCCTGCTGGGCGACTTAGAGGAACTGGAGCCCTTCGGCACCGGGCACATCAACGACACCTTCGCGTCGCGCTTCCGGCAGGCCGGGACTCCCGTCCGCTACCTGCACCAACGCGTCAACGAGACGGTCTTCCGCCGACCCGACGAGGTCATGGAGAACATCGTCAGGGTTACCGGGCATATCGCCTCGGCGCTCGAGAAGGCGGGCGCGGCCGATCGCTCGAGGAAGGTCCTGACGGTCGTGCGTTCCCGGGACGGCGAGCCCTTCGTGCGGGACGCCGAGGGCGGATGGTGGCGTAGCTACCTCTTCATAGAATCCGCCAGGACCTTCGAGGTCGCCGACTCCCCGTCCCAGGCCCGGACCTTGGGAGCCTGCGTCGGACGCTTCCAATTGCAGCTGGCGGACCTGGGCGGCCCCCGGCTCCGGGAGACTATTCCCGGCTTCCACGACATGGGAAGACGCTACGAGGCCTTCGACGCGGCCCTATCGTCGGACCCGCTCGGAAGGGCGGAAGCCGTCGCGCGGGAGATAGGCTTCATGGAGGCGAACAGGGAACGCGGCGCAGTCCTGGCAAGGGCTCTCGGGGACGGGCTCATACCCGAGCGGATATGCCACAACGACACGAAGATGAACAACATCCTCATCGACGAGGGCTCCGGCGAGGGCCTCTGCGTCACCGACCTGGATACCGTCATGCCGGGATCGCCCCTGTACGACGTAGGCGACCTCGTCAGGACCGTCGCCACGAGGGCGGCCGAGGACGAGCGGGACCTGTCCAGGGTCGCCTTCGACCCCGTCTTCTTCCGGGCCCTGCTCGACGGGTACCTGTCCGAGGCCGGGGCCTTCCTGGAACGGGCCGAGACGGAGCTCCTCGCGGAGGCGGGGCGGACTATCACGCATATCATGGGCCTGCGCTTCCTGACCGACTACCTGGCCGGGGACGCGTACTACAGGATATCGAGGCAGGGGCACAACCTGGACCGATGCCGGACCCAGATCGCCCTCATCGAGTCTATGGACGCCCAGAGGGAGGCCATCGACGAGACGGTGGGTGAGCTTACAGCACGCTACGCGCGTTCGGGCGCGTGACGATATCGCTACAGGAGAACCGGAGGCACACATGAAAAGGACGTTGGTAGTAGCAGCGGCCGTCGCGATGGCGGTTTTCGCCCTCTCGGGCTGCGCGAAGAAGGTAGAGTCTACGAAGCTCGTGTACTGGTCGATGTGGAACCAGACCGAGCCGCAGGCCCAGGTCATCGAGGCCGCCGTCAGGGACTTCGAGTCTAAGAATCCCGGGGTGTCGGTAGAGATCAACTGGAACGGCCGGGAGATCCGCAAGACGCTCCAGCCGGCCCTGGACAACAAGCAGGTCATCGACCTCTGGGACGAGGATATTGAGCGCGTCGTCAAGACCTGGGGCGCCTATGCGCTCAGGCTCGACGACTACCTCGGCAAGAGCTTCCCTACCACGGGCGGCAAGGCGTACAAGGATTCCGTCATGGGCTCCCTGGTCGACCTGGCCCGCTCCTATTCCTCCGACAAGGGGCTGTACGCGGTACCCTACCAGCCCTTCCTATTCGCCTTCATGTATAACAAGGAGCACTTCGCCAAGGCCGGCGTAACCGCCACGCCCCGAAGCTGGGACGAGCTCCTCGACGCCATGGCCAAGCTCAAGTCCGCGGGCTTCGTGCCGATGACCGTGGACGACGCGTACATGGACACCCTGCCCGGCTATTACCTCGCCAGGGCCAAGGGCTACCCGTGGGTCCAGTCGCTCGTCAAGGACAAGACCAACGCCATGTGGGACGATCCCGCCGTCATGCAGATGGCCAAGGCCTTCGAGAACCTCGCCAAGATGGGCTATCTCTCCAAGACCGTCTCCAGCAACAAGTGGCCGGCCGGCCAGCAGGACGTCGCCTCCGGGGCCGTTACCATGTACCTGAACGGCACGTGGCTGGTCAACGAGATCATGGGCACGACGGGGCCGGACTTCAAGTGGGGCACCTTCTCGTTCCCGACCGTGCCCAACGGCAAGGACGACGGCACCGCCGCCAACTACGGGGCCCAGGCCTTCCAGATAAACAAGAACTGCGCCACCCCGGACCTCGCCTTCGCCCTCGTCGCCCACCTGACGACGGGAGCCTGGGACGCCGAGCTGGCCAAGAAATCCTACGGCGTGCCGGTAGGGGGCACCACCGAGTGGCCGGCCCAGCTGGCCGAGGCGAAGGCCATCTTCGAGAACCTCAAGACGTGCTATCCTTGGGCGGCCGGCATCCAGGCCGACACCGACAAGCTGCCCGTCATAGTCGAGAACTTCACTCGGCTCGTCGGCGGGACCGTCACCGCGGAGCAGTTCGTAGCCGCGATGAAGCGCTAGGAAGCGCGCCGCCGGGAGGCCGCGATGGGCCTCCCGGCATCCTCGAGCCAAAGGAGACAGCGGTGAAGAAAAATCCATATACCCTCATGAAGGTAGCGTTCCTCGGACCGGCCGTCCTCGCCTACGTCGGGATATTCCTCTACCCTACCCTGAGGACGACCGTCATGAGCTTCTTCACTGTCGGTTCCATAACCGACGCGATGGGGAAATGGACCTTCGCCGGGCTAGGCAACTACGCCGACCTCTTCGCCAGCACGCTATTCATGCGCTCCGTATCCAACCTCGGGGGCATCTGGCTGTTCGGCGGCCTCATCGTGTTCGCGTTCGCGATGCTGTTCGCGGTGATCCTGACCTCGGGCGTGCGGTTCAAGTCGTTCTGGAGGGCGGTCATATACCTGCCCAACGTCATATCGGCGGTGGCGATGGGCACCATGTGGATGCAGTACGTCTATAGTTCCCGATACGGCCTCCTCAAGGGCCTGTTCTCGTCGCTCGGCCTCGAACGCCTCGCGGCGATACCGTGGACCTCGCCCGACTACATCTTCGGGGCCCTGCTCGTAGCGTACTGCTTCGGCATGGTGGGCTACTTCATGCTGATCTTCATGGCGGGCATCGAGAAGATCCCCGCCGACTTCTACGAGGCGGCGACCATAGACGGCGCCAGCCGCGCCGCGCAGTTCTGGAAGATCACGGTGCCGCTCCTCAAGGGAGTGCTCCGCACGAGCCTCGTCCTATGGACCATATCGACCGTCGGCTTCTTCGTATGGTCGATGATATTCTCCCCGCTCAACCCCGAGCCGGGCACCGTGACGCCGATGGTATACATGTACCAGATGGTCTTCGGGGCCAACATGGTGGTCACGGACCGTAACGTAGGGGCCGGCGCCGCGGTCGGCGTCATCCTGTCCCTGATGGTCCTCGCCATATTCCTGGTCTCGTCCAGGATAGCGCGCGAGGACGACCTAGAATACTGAACCGGCGACCAGAGAGGGGAACCAGAATATGCGCTCGCGTTTAACGGCCTTCATACGCGGCTCCCGCCGCAAGAACCTCCTGCCCGGCTACGTAGCCGTCGGGCTCTGGTGCCTCTTCACCTTCGTCCTCATAGGATGGATCATAGGGGCCTCGTTCTCCACGACCAAGGATATTTTCAGCGGCTCGCTCTTCAAGTCGGGCTTCCATCCGGAGAACTACGTAAAGGCGCTCTTTACCCACAAGGTCGGGGTATACTTCGTCAACTCCATCCTCTACACGCTGGCCTCGTGCCTCGGCATAGTACTCGTCTCGATGCCCGCCGCCTACGTCCTGGCGCGCTTCCCCTTCAAGGGCGACAGGCTCGTGCAGAACGCCTTCGTCTCGGCCCTGGGCATCCCGGCCATCATGATCATCATGCCGCTCTTCGCGGTCATCACCGCGTCGGGCCTCACGAACTCGCGCATGCTGCTCGTCGTCCTCTACGTCGGGATCAACGTGCCGTTCACCGTGTTCTTCATGATCACGTTCTTCAAGAATATCCCGAGGTCGTTCGAGGAAGCCGCGGCCATAGACGGCTGCGGCCCCATGAAGACGTTCTGGGTCATCATCATGCCTCTGGCCCAGCCGGGCATCATAACGGTGACCATCTTCAACTTCATAACCGTCTGGAACGAATACTTCATGGCGCTCATCTTCGCCAACAAGACGTCGATGCGTCCGGTGGCGGTAGGCCTGTACTCGATGATCCAATCGATGCGCTATACGGGCGACTGGGCCGGCATGTTCGCCGCGGTGGTCATCGTGTTCCTGCCGACCTTCCTCCTCTATATCTTCATGTCGGAGAAGATAATAGCCGGCGTCACGAGCGGCGCCATAAAGGGATAGCGCATGAGCGTCACGCGCGCGTCGCTGAGCCTGGGCCGTATCGAGCTGGAGGGCTCGCCCGTTGGCGGCCAGAACCCCCTTCCGTTCTACCGAGCCCGCGATCCAGACCTCCCGGTCGAGGCGACGGCGGGCTTCCCCCCGGGCAAGGTAGAGGGCTTCGGGCGCGACGCCTCGTTCCGCATGCTGCCGTACAAGCGGCAGGACCGCTACGAGCGGCGGCTAGAGCCGCTATCCCTTCCTATCGCGACGCTCGAGAACGGCTTCCTCCGCGCCAGGGTCGTCCCGTCGCTCGGGGGAAGGGTCTGGTCGCTCTTCGACAAGAGGGCCGGCCGCGACATAGTCTACAGGAACCCGCTACTCAGGCCGGCCAACCTGGCCATACGCGACGCCTGGTTCTCCGGCGGGATAGAGTGGAACGTCGGCCGCCTAGGGCACTCGCCCCATACCTGCTCGCCGGTGTTCTCGGGCGCCTTCGAGGACGCGGACGGCGTTCCCGTCCTCAGGCTCTGGGAATTCGAGCGCCAGAGCCGCCTCTACTGGAGCGTCGAGCTCAGGCTGCCCGAGGACTCGGCCGTCCTCCTCGCCTACGTCCGCGTCCTCAACCCGTACGCCGTCTCGAAGCCGCTCTACTGGTGGACCAATACCGCCGTGCCGGAGACCGACGGCGTCCGCGTCCTGGCAGCGGGCGACGAGGCCATCTACATAGAGCCGGGCGAGGGCCCGGTCAAGCGCATGGGAGGCGGCCGCCTGCCGGAGCTGCCGCCCTTGCCGGGCCGGGACATCAGCTACCCGTCCCATTCCGATTACTCTAACGAGTACTTCGTCCAATGCGAGGGTAACGCGCGCGACGGCAGGGCCTATCCGTGGGAGGCCGCCGTCTACGAGGACGGGCGCGCCTTCGTAGAGGCGTCCACGGCGCCCCTGTCGTTCCGCAAGATGTTCTGCTGGGGACGCGGCCCGGGCGGCCGGAGATGGCAGGATTACCTCTCCGCGCCCGGGGAACGCTACCTTGAGGTTCAGGCGGGCCTCGCGCCTACCCAATTGCATCTCTCCGGCATAGGACCGGGGGAGACCGTCGACTGGGTCCAGGCCTTCGGCGCGGCGGACGTCGACGCGGGAAAGGCGCGCGCCCGCTCGTACCGGGCCGCCGCCGAGTACATGGAAGCCGAGGTCGCCAATCTCGCCGGCCCTTCGTACCTAGAAGAGTGGCTATGCCGGGCCAGAGCCGACGCCGGGCGCGGCTGCGACCGTATCCTCAGCCTCGGTTCCGGTTGGGGCGCTATCGAGTCGCTGCGGCATGGCCTCGCCGGACGGCCCGCGATTCCCGGGCTGTCCTTCCCCCGCGAGTCGATAGGAGACGAGGAGGCCCCTTGGCTCGGGCTTCTCGAGACCGGGAGCCTGCCTCCCCGGGAGGCCGCCCAAGGCCCGTGCGGCTTCTGCGTCGGAGAAGACTGGGAGCGCCTGCTCGAGGCGTCGGAACAGCGGGGAGGCTCGCCGACGCCGTGGCTCGCGCCCTACCTGATAGGCGTCTCGGCAAGGGAGCGGGGCGATTCCGCCAAGGCCGCGGAAGCCTGGAGCCGCTCGCTGGCCGCCGGGCGTAACGCCTGGGCCCTCCGCGAGCTGGCCCTTGCCGCCCGCGAGGCCGGAAGGATAAGCGATGCGCTCGGGCTGTACCGCGAGGCCTTCGCGCTTCCCGAGGGAGCGGGCGACCAGGCCCTGGCGGAGGAATACCTGCCTCTGCTCCTGGAAGCGGATCGTTACGACGAAGCGTCGGCCATCCTCGCCCGGCTACCCGCCTCGTTCAAGATAGGAGCCCTCAGGGAGGCGGCCGCCAGGATAGCCTTCCGCCTGGGAGACGAGCGGGAGCTGGATCGGCTGCTGTCCGAGGAGCCGGCGCGCGTACGGGAAGGAAGCACGGCCCTGACGGAGCTATGGGCCGAGCGGGAAGCCGGGCGGATCGTAGCCGACGGCGCGGATATCGCCGAGGCCCGGGCTAGGATAGCCGAGGCCCTCGAGCGCGGCGACCTCGCCCCGCCCCGGGCCATAGACTTCAGGATGTTCGCCAGGAAGTGACGAGCCGGCTCGTCACGGGTCGAACGGGGATCAGTCGAGCGATATCCCCTCGCAGAGCTCGAAGGCCTTGGCCAGCGACGCCCGGTACTCCGCCTCCGGTATGGGAATATCCGGGAGGACCGCGTGCCGGAAGAAATAATCGGTCGCCTCGAACAGGCTGAACCCGAGTATCCCGTTCACTATCGCCTTGAAGATAGACTTCGCCTGGGCGTTGGTCGTGACGATGAACGCTGACAGCTCGTCATCGGATAGGGTCTTGCCGTACTCCGAGGCCAGGCCCTTCGTGGCCTTATAGGTCGTTCTCTTGAGGCGCTCCATATTGGCGGCGTCGTAATCGGCGTAATTGACGAGATCGTAATAGACCGCGTGGGTGGCCTTATTGAGGGCGATGAAGCGGAAGAGGAGGATGTATTCTACGAAGACGCCGAGGATGACGGGATTCAGCCTCTCGCCGGCGCCGGCGTCGGCCTCGGCGCCGGCCTCGGCGTCGGCCTCGGCGTCGGCGGCCAGGCCGGCCAAGACCCTGTCGGCGGCGGCGTAGATGAGGTCGGCGTACGAGTCGAACAGGGCCCTGGCCGCCTTCTCCTTGTCGTCGAAGTAATAGTAGAACGAGGCCCGGCCGATGCCCGCCGCCTGCGCTATATCGCCTATCCCCGTCTCGTAGTATCCGCGTTCCGAGAACAGCTCGGCGGCGGCATTCAGGATCCTATCCCGAGTCTCGCCGCTCTTCTTATACGCCATGGCTGGGCCTCCGTATCGTCGACGCCGAATCCTACAATTTCGACACGCGTTAAATTTAGTTTGACACCTCTAGGAGGCGGATGTACAATCGGCCTGTAATTTAGACATGTGTTCAAATTAATCTATCCGCGTACGAGCAAGTATCCTTCGCTAGCTCGTCGCTGTCAATCTCGAGCCGTAGGGCTATGCAAGGGGGGCGTTATCGTATGGATACATACGGGATCGTAAGCGGGAGCGTCGGCAGGAACGGGGCGACGCTCGCGAGGCTCAGCGACGAAATCTGGGCGTACGCCGAGACGGGTTTCGAGGAGCGGCGTTCGGCCGCGGCGCTGGCCGCCGCGCTACAGGCGGAGGGCTTCTCCATAGAACGCGGCGTCGCCGGGATGGAGACGGCCTTCGTCGCCTCCTACGGCTCGGGGAGCCCCGTCGTGGCTCTCCTAGGCGAGTACGACGCGCTGCCCTCGATGTCCCAGGAGGCCGCGCGCCCGGAGAGGCGGGAGTCGTCCCCTGGCGCCAACGGGCACGGCTGCGGGCATAACCTGCTCGGAGTCGGGTCGCTCGCCGCGGCCATCGCCGCGAAGGATTTCCTCGAGGCGACGAGGACGGCCGGTACTATACGCTACTACGGCTGCCCCGGCGAGGAGTTCGGCTGCGGCAAGACCTTCATGACGCGCGCCGGCCTCTTCGGCGACGTCGACCTGGCGCTTACCTGGCATCCTAGCGACGTAAACGCGGTATGGCAGGCCAGGTCCTTGGCCAACCTCTCGGTCTACTTCAGGTTCGAGGGCAAGGCGTCCCACGCCGCCGCGGCGCCTCACCTTGGCCGCAGCGCCCTGGACGCCGTCGAGCTCATGAACGTCGGCGCCAACTACCTCAGGGAACATGTCGTGCCCGAGGCGCGGTTCCATTACGCCGTGACCAACCCCGGCGGCCGCGCGCCCAACGTGGTGCAGGCGGCGGCCGAGTCGTTCTACTACTGCCGCGCGCCGCGCCTGGACCAGGCCCGCGAGGTCTACGAGCGGCTCTGCGACGTGGCCCGGGGAGCCGCCCTGATGACCGGCACCAGGATGGAGATAGCCTTCTCGCAGGGCCTCTCCGACTACGTGCCGAACCTCGTCGCCGGGGAGCTCCTGCAGCGCTGCATGGAGGAGGCGGGCGCGCCGGCCTTCGACGCAGCGGACCGGGAGCTGGCCGGGAAATTCCGCGCCACCCTGACCCGGGCGGAGATAGCGACCGCCATGGGCCAGCTCAGGGCGACGCAGGGACCCTCCGTCGTGGAGGCCATCGGCGAGGATCCGCTGGACGCCGTGATCGGGCCGCTGTTCCGCGGGGACGCCTGCCTGCCCGGCTCGACGGACGTCGGCGACGTGAGCCAGGTCGTGCCCACGGGCCAGCTGGTCTACGCCTCGGCTGCCCTGGGGACCCAGGCGCATTCTTGGCAGAACGCCGCCCAGGCGGGCTCCCCGATAGGACATAAGGCTATGCTGGCCGCCGGCCGCGCGCTCGGCCTGGCCGCCGCGGAGGTATTCCTCGATCCAGGCATAGCGGAGCGCGCCAAGGCGGAGCACGCCGCCAAGGTAGGCCCGTATTCCTGTCCCATCCCCGACGCGATCGGCCCTGAGGACGTCCTCAAGGCGATGCGTAGCGGCAACGCCTTATAGTCTATCGGTTTCTAAGGAGGCAAACGTGGAATTCTTCGATGTAGCCAACGGAAGCTTGCTCTTCGTACTCGTCGGGGCGGGCATCGCGTACGTCATGGTCCAATGCGCGCTGTTCATGAGGATATCGCTCAAGCGCGCCAGGGAGCTCGGCATCGACGGGAAGGTGATATCCAATACCGTCAAGTCGTCGATAGTCTTCACAATCGCGCCCTCGATAGCCGTGGCGCTCGGGCTGGCCGCTATGGCGCCGAGCCTCGGGATAGCCTGGCCGTGGTTCAGGCTGTCCGTCATAGGAAGCGTAAGCTACGAGCTCATGGCCGCGAACATGGCCACGAGCGCCCTAGGCTTCGCCAAGCTCGCGGACGCGGCCAAGGCCGGCGCCGAGCCCCTCGGGGCGATCATGTACGCCATGACGGGAGGACTGGCCGGAGCGATAATCCTCGACATCATATTCATAAAGAAGGTGGACTCGCTCGCCGTCAGGCTCAAGACCAAGGCGGGCGATTTCGGCGTGGTCGCCATCGGCGTCCTGTTCTTCGCGGTGCTCGCGGTATTCGTGGTGCCGTTCTTCGGGCAGGGCCTCGTGGCCGTGGCCACGTTCGCGACGAGCGTCGCGCTGACGCTGGTCCTGGCCTTCATAGCCAAGAAGTTCAGGATAGCCTGGCTAGGCAACTTCATCCTGGCCTTCAGCCTCATCCTGAGCATGTGCTCTTCGGTGCTCTGGACCGCGTTGGTCAAGTAGGAGGATTCGATGGAAACCAGGGAACATTATTTCAACCGGATCAACAGGTTCGGCAGGATCAGCTTCACGATTTTCTTCGTGCTGATCTTCACCATACCCACTATCGTATGCGCGGCGTACGACATCTTCCCCGGCCTGGCGACTGTGCTCAAGGCCACCCTCGGGCTCTTCCTCATCCTGACCCCCATTGCGGTTTCCGAGATAGTCAGCTTCGTCCCGCTGCTCGGCTCCGGGGCCTCCTACCTTACCTTCGAGACGGGCAACGTCTCCAACATAAAGCTGCCGTGCGCTATGAACGCGCTCAAGCTGGCGGGAGTCCAGCCGGCCAGCGAGGAGGGCGAGGTACTGTCGACGATCTCGGTGGCCGTTTCCTCGATAGTGACGACCGCCGTCATAATACTGGCGGCCCTGCTCCTCGCCCCGCTGGCCCCGGTTTTCGCCGACCCGGCCGTGAAGACCGCGACCGCCAACGTGCTTCCCGCTCTGTTCGGCGCTCTCATGGTGTCGTTCCTCGCGGGCGGGGACGCGGGGAGCGTGGTGATCAAGGGCCAGTGGAAGGCCATCATCCTGCCCGCCCTCGTCGTCGCGGTCGTTCACTACCTCGTATTCCCGATAAAGGGCTGGGAGGGAGTCACCATACTCGTGCTGCTGCCCGTGACGATACTCGGGGCCAGGTTCCTCTATAAGAAGGGCCAGATCACGGTGACGCCAAAGGTCGCCAAGGACTGAGCCCCGGCCGGGGGCCGCGTTCGAAGGGAGGAGGACGTCATGGTCGACGCCGTTGTCAAGCTGGTTTGCGGGCTCTACGCCCTCGCCCACCGTAAAACGTTCCGGGCCGCGCGGCCCCTCGAGGGGAACGCGGCCCATATGGACGCCGACGATAGGTACTGGTGGGGTTACAAGTACCTATGGGGCCCCGTCGAGCGGGAGGAGCCGGGCTCGGGCCTCGAGGCCTACTTCGACGGCCAGGACCTCGACTTCGCGCCGCGCGACGGCTTCGCGGAGACGGCGGGCATGACCCTGTGCGCGGGCGGGGACATCCTGGCCCACGCTGGCCTGAACCCCGGCACGACCGCCTCCCTATGGGACGACGTCCGCGGCTTCTACTTCTCCGGGGACCTCGCCTACGCCAACCTGGAATCGCCCGTCGCTCCCTCGATGCCGCCGCGCTACCTGCCAGCGAGCATCATGGAGCATGGAGGCATGAACAACACCGTCGCCATGCTCGAACGCGTCGTCGAGGGGGGCAAGGGGATAGGCTTCTTCTCCACCGCCAACAACCATTGCCTAGATATGGGCGAGGCGGGGCTCCTCGAGACGCTCGACGTCCTCGACGAGCGGGGCTACCCGCACGTCGGTACGTCGAGGAGCGCCGCCGAGCGCGACGCCGTCGCCATGGTCGAGCGCGGCGGCGTGAAGGTGGCCTTCGTCTCGTGGACCTTCAGCCTCAACTGGGGCGTACTGCCCGAGGGACGGGAGTACCTCGCCAATTACGCCAGGATCAACAGGCCCGATACCGATATACGGGCCATCGCCGAGCAGGTGGAGGCCGCGAGGGCCTCCGGCGCCGACGCGGTCGTAGGCCTGTTCCACTGGGGCGCCGAATTCGAGTCCTATCCCGCGCGGAACATGGTCTCGATGGGCCATAGGCTCATGGAGCTGGGCATCGACGTCATCATAGGCAACCATCCCCACAACGCGCAGCCCATGGAGCGGTACGCGTATACCGACGGGCGGGGGGCTAGGCGCGAGGGGCTCATACTCTACGCCCTGGGCGACCTCCTCTCCATACACCGGACCCTCCCCGATTCGCGGCTCGGCTGCCTGGCGCGGATCCGCGTCTCGAAGGGCGAGGCGGACGGCGCCAGGAGCGTACGGATCACGTCGCTCGAGGTCCTTCCGACCTATCTATACGTCAAGAAGGCTCGCGGGGAATGCGTAGACTATCGCGTGCTCGACTTCAGGAAGCTCGTCGCCGACCTCCGCGCGGGCCGGGACGGGCTCGGGATAGGATCCGCGGAACGGCGGGAGATATTCCGGCTCGAGGCGCTCATGCGCAGGGTGCTGCGCGCGGCTCTGAGGGTATCCTGAGGCGAAGGCCCCTTAGGGCCCCGCGTCCCCGATGCCGATCCCGAGCGCCCGCCCCAGGCACTCCTCGACGACGGCGATCAGCTCCTTATTACGCCATGGCTTCATGACGCAGGCGTAGAGCCCGGCCTCCTCCTTCGCGCGGTCTACGGATCGCGCGTCCAGCTGGCCGGACACCATGATGGCCCGTATGCCGGGGTGGCGCCGGTGCACCCGGATGAGGAACTCGTCTCCCTTCATGCCGGGCATGAGCCAGTCCGATATGATCAGGATTATGTCGACGCCCCGCTCGCAGAGCATCTCGATGACCTCTTCGCCTTCCGCCGCGTTAAGCGCGGTCTCGTAGCTGAATTCATCCTTGAAGTGGTTCTGCAGCTCCTTCTTCATGGCGAGGAGTATGATCGCTTCGTCGTCCACGATGATGATAGCGGGCTTTAGCATCTTGTAGGGTACTCCATTAAGGTCTGATCATGTCGGGAGCCTCACGGTGAAGGTCGTCCTGCCCGGCCGGCTCGAGAAGCCGATGCTCCCGCCGCTTTCCTCGACGATGCGCTTGCATATGCTCAGCCCGAGCCCGGATCCCTCGCCCCGTGGCTTAGTCGTGAAGAAAGGAGTGAATATCCTAGCGGATACTTCTTCCGATATGCCCGCGCCGGAGTCGGTCACCGATACCGCGACCGCGCCGGGCTCTTCCCTTATAATTATATCCAGCTTGCCCTCATAATCCATGGCCTGCGCGGCGTTGTCTATGAGATTGATCCAGACCTGCCCCAGCCTGTCGCGCCGACAGGAGATAGCGGGCACGGGACCGTAGTCGCGGGTTATCTCCACGCCGTGCTTCAGCGCGTTCCGGAATAGGGTCAGTATCATATCCAGTTCGGCCCTCAGGTCTACTTCGCTCAGTTCCTCGCCGGAATCCTGCCTGGAATAGATCTTGAGCGAAAGGACGACCTTGGAAGCCTTCTCCGAAGCCAGCTCTATGACCTTCAGGGATCGGCCCATGGACATGAGCCTCCAGGCCCCTCGGATCAGCGCCGCGCCGTCGGGAGAGGCGGCCTTTTCGGGCAGCCAGGATAGCTCGCCGCGACGATCCAAGTCGACGATTTGGCCGGCGAGCGCCTCCGCGCCCGGGACTCCCTCGCCCTCGAGCAGGGCCTGGAGACGCCAGCGCTCCTTCCTGTCCTCCATGGTATCGACGACAATGGGCGAGCCTACAGACCGGGAGACGAGCGTACGGAAGACCGGCAGCTCCGAGGCGTCCAAGCCCCTATACAGGTCCATGAGCTCGAACAGGTGCCCGTTTATAGCCTCCTCGATGTCCCCGCGGGCGGACGAGATCGCCCCGATGGGCGTATTGAGCTCGTGGGCGATACCGGCGACGAGCTGGCCGAGCGCGGCCATCTTCTCGGAGGCTACCAGGTGGTCCTGCGTGTCGCGCAGCTCGCCTATCGCCGAGGACAGCTCGGCGTTCACGCTCTCCAATCGCCGATTAGAGCGCTCCAGGTCCAGGGTCCTCTCGGTTACGCGGGCCTCCAGCCCTCGAGTGAGCGACGCTATTCGGGAGGCCATGGACTCGAATTCCTTGGACAGCTCGTATATCTCGTGCCCGCTGCCCTCGGTTATGGTCGCGCTTATCCGCTCGATCTCGTCATAGCGCCCCTCGGCCAATTCCCTGGTCAGGTCTGTGAGCCGCGATAGCGGCCGCGATACGCGCCTAGCTATCAGCATGAAGCCGATCGCGGCCGCGGCCACGAATAGCAGGGAGTATACGAGAGATACCGAGATCGCCGTGCCGACGGAGCGGTAGATCGGCGCCTCGGCCGTCGCGACGGCGAGTTCCCATCCCAGCGGCTCGAAATGGCTATAGACGACGAAGTACCTCTCCGACGGCTCGGCGAAGTACGTGGACCGGATCGTCGCGGAACCCTCGCCTCCCGCGAGCGTCTCTATGAGCGGGTCGTCGGGGCTGATGGCGGAGCCGGCCGCGTCGACGCTGCCTCCGAGGAACCTTCCCTCGCGGGAGAGGATGAAGAATTCCTCGCCGCCGCGGAGGACCGACCTGAAGTACCGGACGATGTTATCCCGGGAGTTCTGGAGGAAGAACGAGTCCTCCTGCAGGCCCACCTTGAGGAGGACGTCGTACGCCGAATCGACGCGGTTCTCGAGGAGGCTGAGCTTGACGGAGAGGAGTTCCCTCTTGGACTCGACGACGGTGCTACGGACGAGGGAATAATGGATCCACGCCGTCCCGGCGATCGACATGACGAGGAGCGGGATGCCGAACAGCTGTAGCCTCGCGCGGAATCGCATACTACGGCCCCTACCTCAATCCTGGCCCGTCTCGGCCAAGGCCATCGCGTCCATATAATACTTGAAGTCCATCTTGAAGGTCTTGCTCCACAGGGAGGGCATGAGGCCCGACGTCCTCGAGGCCTTGAAGAAATCCTCGAGGATGGAAGAGAACGCGGGATCCTCCTTCTTGCTAGCCCAAGCCACGCCTATGAGCTCGGAGAAGAACGGCGAGAGGCTCATGTCGCGTATCTTGTCCACGTTCAGGGCGAAGACAACGCTCCCGTCTAGGATATAGTCGGCCGCGCGCTCCCTCACCAGCTCGTACAGCCTATCCTCGCCGTCCGCGTAGACGAAGGAGATCCCGATGCCGTTCTCGTCGGCGAGCGCGGCGAGGGTCTTCTCCTGTACCGAGTCCTTGACCACGGCGAAGCGCTTCCCGTCGAGCTGCCGTATCGTCTTGACCTCCTCGCCCTCGCGGCCAGCCAGCTGGTTCCGTATCGGGTAGATCGTCGTCATCGTCATCATGCGTTTCCGCCAGGCCGTGACGCCCCACGGGTTGGCGTACACGTCGACCTTCTTAAGGAGGTCAGGCGTATAGTCGTAGGGGGCCTGTCCCAGGTCGGGAGGCATCGCTCCGTCCCTCGTGAAGAACTGCGCTATCCCGGTCTGTACCGACAGCCAGAGCTCGAGCCCGAGGGACCTCGCGAGGGTCACGACGAGGTCGAAATCGAAGCCCTCGACGCTGCCGTCGGGCCTCGGCGTATACGCGTACTGCCCTCCCTCGCGTACCGCCGCCTCCAGACCGCCGCCGGAATCGCGGCGAGCCCGGATCCAGGCGAGCTGCTCGGCGTTCAAGTCAAGGTACTGGGCGCGGAGAACCCCGTCGTAGCGTATCGAGTCTAGGTACCCGGCCGCGGAGCCCGCTCCCGCCGCCGCGTCGATACAGGAGACGAGCCCGCCGTCGCCGCGCATGTCCATGAGGGCCTGGGCCGCGGACGCCGCCAGGTACGGCTTATCCCACGGGACGGCCCACCAGGAGGCGTCGCAGCCCTGCGGGAGGGAACCCTGGACGGGCAGGAACGGGAGGAGCCGCGCCCCTTCGCGAAGCGGAACCGAGCCCGGTAGGAAGCCGGCGACGATATCGTACGTTTCGAGCGCTTCCTGGGGGTTCAGGGAGTCGAAGTCGCCCCTCGCTACGATAGCGCGCGAACCGAGCCCGGTAGCGACGCGGGTGACCATGGCGGAGAGGTACTCGAAGCGGGCGTCATCGTCGCCCGGAGGCTGGACGGATGCCCCGCCGTCGAGGCCGGTCCATACGAGCGCCCGTAGCGCGTCCGAGCCGAGCTCGCGCTCGAGCGGCGCTCCGGCCCTGGGCGAAGCCGTCCCGGCGCGATCCTTCCCGTCGCCGCACGCGACCGCGAGGGACGATGCCAGGCACGCGATCACTATGGCGGCCGCCCTCCTCAGGAAGAAGGTTCGATGATTCCGTAGATCCCGGGCGTTCGCTCGTAGCATCGAATTCCTCCATCGACGAGGGGGCTTACAGTCTAGTATAATGCCTTACTAGAGAGCCCGGAGGAAGAAAAATGAAAGAGATCCTGATCATGTACGCGCGGTACTCGAGGCGGGCCGACGAGTCGGTATTCGCGATGCTCGACGCCCTTTCACCCGAGGACAGGAACGCGGACCGCAAGAGCCACTACGGGAGCCTGTCCGGGCTCGCCTCGCACATCGTAGGCGGCACGCTCTATTTCCAGAGCCTCTTCCGCGCCTCGGTCCCCGCGGCCGCGGTCGCGCTAGCGTCGACGAAGGGCATGAAGCTCCCGGAGGACAAGTCGCTATCCGCGGACGCCTGGCTCGAGCTCAGGCGGACCTGCGCGGCCGCCGACCAGGCTTCGATCGACCTCTTCGACTCGCTCGCGGAGGCGGACCTCTCGGCCCCCGTGAAGGTCGACTGGTACGCGGGCGATCCCGCCGCCGTGCCGATGAGCTTCCTGGCGCACCAGATGGTCGTGCACGGCATCCACCACAGGGGCCAGGTATCCCAGATCCTGGACGAGATGGGCGTTGAGCACGACTTCTCCGGCATAGACCTGGACTTCCGGCCCGCCTGATCCCCCGCCCGGGCGGCCCGAGCCCCGGCCCTGGCATTTTCCCGCGTCCATCGTATACTAGTGGTACGGGCCCGAGGGAGGCCGGACGATGAGAATACGTGCCGTAGCGGACGCCTTCGGCGACGAAGCGCTCCGCATACAGAAGAAAGCGCAGATCCTCCTTAACATCGACGGCTGGACGGGTATCGTCGCGCTGGCGCTCGGGGCCGTCATGGCCGCCACGGGCGCGCTCGTGGCGGCGGCGTTCTGCTTCCTGATGGTCGGCGTCTGCTTCGGGATTATCCTGTTCCTCAGGAAGGGCATGATCAAGGCGGCCAGCAACGCCTTCATCTTCTCGCTCTTCGCCATCATGTGGTGCGCCATCAAGTTCGACGCGTACGTGAGCGCGTACGAGACCTACGTGTTCGCCGCCCTCGGGCTGGTGCTGCTCATAGTAACGAGCCTCATCAACGTGGGCCGCTGGCAGATAGCGGCCGTCACCGCGCTCGACGTCGCGGGCATCCTGGCGCTATGGCTGCTAGATATCCTGCCCTCGCGCGGCGGCGTCATGGACTTGCTCCAGGTACAGAACCTCGCCACGTCCCTGGTGCTCGTGATCCTCGGCAGCGTAGCCGGCATCTCCCTCGTGAGCCTCCAGGACAACCTCCTCATAGTCACCGAGGAGGAGCGTGACCGGATACGCAAGATGCTCGTCACGACCGAGGTGTACACGAAGAAGTCCCTCGTCTCCATCATCGCCCAGGGAAAGGACCCTACGACCTTCCTGCCCGAGGAGAAGGAGAACGCGATACTGTTCTGCGATATACGCAGCTTCACGACGCTGTCGGAGAAGATGAAGACGATAGACGTCGTGGGCTTCCTCAACTCGTTCTTCTCCAGGATGAACCAGGTAATCCAGGAGCACGGCGGCGAGATAGACAAGCTCATAGGCGACTGCATCATGGCCAGCTTCGCCGGACGGGAGAACGCCCTCCGATGCTCCGTCGATATGAGGAAGGCCCTGCAGGCCTACAACGCCGAGCGCGTCGGCTACGGCCTCAGCCCCATCCGCGTCGGCATCGGAGTCTCGTTCGGATCCGTGATAATCGGCAACATAGGCTCGCGCAACAAGATGGACTTCACCCTCATAGGCGATATCGTGAACGTCTCGTCGCGCCTCGAGTCGCTGACCAAGATATACGGCCTGGACATCCTGACCTCGATCGAGCCCGAGCCCTCGATACTCGCCTCGGAGAATTTCCGCTACGTCGACAGCATCAAGGTGAAGGGCAGGAAGTGGGCTACTGATATATTCGAGCTGTTCGACCACGAGCCCTCCCGCTTCAAGGACTTCAAGATCGGCAACCGAGCGGCCTACGACGAGGCGTACGGGCGCTACAAGGCGGCCGACTTCGCGGCGGCGGCGAGGATATACGAGGAGCTCATCGGCAAGGCGGGGCCCCACACGTATATCGAAGGGGTATCGGCGGATCCCGTCCTCGATTACTATAGGTCGCGCTGCCTCGGCCTCGTCAAGTCGAGGGCGGCCGGGCTCGTCTCGGCGGAGGACTGGGACGGCGTCTATACCTTCATAGCGTAGGCGCGAGGCGGCGCGCTCGAGACCGCCCGCGATCGGCAAACGAGGAGGAAAGCATGAAGAACGTCGAGATGAAGCTTACGGGGAATATCCTGACCATTACCGTCGACGTCTCCAAGGAGTACGGCCTCTCGTCCTCGGGCAAGAGCACCATCATCGCCTCCACCGAGGGGAACGTCTCTATCCCGGGCAAGGAAGACGTCAAGATAGGGCTTAATATTTACAGGAAGCCGTAGGCTCCCTGGCGGGCGATCCGGTAGTCGCGGGGCGGGGTACTAGGAAGGGCCGTCGGACGGGCAGGCGCCCTCCGCCGACAGGCGGAAGGCCAGCGACACGGCTAGCCTGGAATCGGGATCGTCCAGGCTCAGGCCCGATATAGATTCGTACCGGCGTATCCTCGCCCGCACGGTGTGCCTGTGCACGCCGAGCTCGCCCGCCGTCGCTATCGCGTTGCCGCTATGCCTAAGGTAGGCCTCCACCGCGGCCCGTATCTCCGGCCAATCGCGCTCGCGCCGCAGTTCGCCGCCGAGGCAAACCCTATTGAGGGCCGCGCCGTCCCCGCGGGACATCGCGGCCAAAAGGCCGATGGCGCCATCGGGAGCGGCGCCCCGCGGCCCCGCTCCCGGCGCGCGCGAATCGAAGCGAAGCGAGGCGACGGCCAAGGACAGCTCTCGATACCCGACGTCGCGCGGCAGCATGGCTAGCGGCAACCCCGACTCGTCCGCGTCCCTCGAGAGGGCATCCAGGGACGCGCGGTCCTCCGCGGTCCAGGGAAGCGCTATTCCCGAGACGCCCCGTTCAGTCAGCCTGGCTATGAAGCGTGGGCCGCCCCGGGCGAGGGCCGCCTCGCCCGTCGCCATGATTAGATCGCCCGAGCCTATCGACAACGCGTCCTCGGGCGATCCTAGCCGCGCCAGCCACGAGAGCGCCCGCCCCGTGCCTAGGCAGCCCGCCAGGACCGCGGCCCCTGATAGAGCCGGGAGGAGCAGCAGGTCGGCGACGGTAGGAGGCCCGGGCTCGGGCGCGCCGGGGCTCATACCGGGATGGATCCCCTGTAATGGCACGCCGCCCGATGGCCGGCGGCCGCGCCCTCGAACGGCTCTAGGACGGGTTCCTTCTCCGCGCATAGCCCGGTCGCGTGACGGCACCGCGGCCTGAACCGGCAGCCGGCGGGTATGAGCGACGGGTTCGGCGGTTCGCCAGGCAGGAGCCGCCGCTTGCGGCCGGCCCGCGGCTCGATGCGGGGCATCACGTCGACGAGCGCGAGCGAATACGGATGGGCGGGTCGCGATATGACGTCGTCAGAGGGGCCCTCCTCGACGATCTTGCCCAGGTACATGATGGCCACGCGATCGGCCATGAGCCAGGCGAGCGACAGGTCGTGCGTGATGAAGGCGAACGCCAAGCCCCTCCGATCGCGAAGCGAGGCCAGCAGCCTGACGATACCGGCCCGCACGGAAAGGTCGAGCATCGAGACGGGCTCGTCGGCCACTATGAACCTGGGCTCGAGGATCAGCGCCGACGCGATGGCCACGCGCTGCCTCTGGCCGCCCGAGAGCTCGTGCGGGTAGCGGTCGACGTACCCCGCCCCCGGCTTGAGTCCCGACTCCTCGAGGGCCAGTATCGCGCGGTCCCTCATGTCCCGCCCCGCGGCCAGGCCGTGCACCCTGAGCGGCTCGACTACTATCTCGAGCACCGAGTCCTTGGGATTGAGCGATTGGTAAGGATCCTGGTATATCATCTGGGCCGATCCCCTGAATCCCCGCAGGGCGGGCCTGGCCATGCCGTAGACATCCGCGCCTCCGAAGCGGACCGTTCCCCGCACGTAGCGCTCGTCGACGAGCCTGAGGAGCGCCTTGCCCGTGGTCGTCTTCCCGCAGCCCGACTCGCCTACCAGCGCGACTATCTCGCCCACGCCGATGGAGAGGTCTATCCCGTCGAGGGCGCGTACCACGCCGCGCTCCTTGCCCGACAGCCCCTCCAGGAAACCCGCTCGCGCCGGGTAGCCTACGGCGAGGTTCTCGGCCTTCAGTAGCTCATCCATGGCGCACCCCCTCCGGGAAGCAATACGCGACGTGGCCCTTCCCTAGGTCCAGAGGCCGCGGCTCCTCGCGGAAGCAGCGCCCGCTCGCGCGCGGGCACCGCGGCGCGTAGAGGCACCCGGGGCCGACCTCCCCGAGGTCCGGGGGATCCCCGGCTATGGCGTCGGGCATATCCCGGGACCCGCCGACCCTGGGGAACGAGTCGACGAGCCCCTTGGTATACGCGTGGGCCGGATTGCCGACTATATCGCTTATAGGCCCGATCTCGGCTATCCGCCCGGCGTACATGACCGCGGCGCGGTCGCACACGTCGCCGAGGACCGACAGGTCGTGCGTGATGATTATCATGGAGAGGTCGAACTCCTCCTTGAGCCGCTCGATGAGCTCGAATATCTGGGCCTGCACCATGACGTCGAGCGCCGTCGTCGGCTCGTCGCCGATGACCAGCCTCGGGTTCAGGGCCAGGGCCATCGCTATCATGACGCGCTGGCGCATGCCGCCGGAGAACTCGTGGGGATACTCCCCGGCGCGCCTGCCCTCGATGTCAACGAGCTCGAAAAGCCGCTTGACCCGGCGCACCGCCTCCACCCTGTCGACGGCCTCGTGCTCGAGGATCGCCTCCACGATCTGGTCGCCGACCCTCTGGACCGGATTGAGCGCGTTCATCGCGCCCTGGAAGATCACCGAGGCGTCCTTCCATCGATAGGCCCGGAGCTGCGCGTCGCTCATCCTCATGATGTCGCGGCCGTCGAACAGCATCGACCCGCCGTCGATCCGACCGCCCTCGGGCAGGAGCCTGAGCGCCGCGAGGGCGGTCGTCGTCTTACCGCAGCCGGACTCCCCTACCAAGCCGAGTATCTCGCCTTTCTCGAGCGAGAACGAGACGCCGTTCACGGCGTGCACCCTGCCTGATCCGCGCGCATAGGAGACGCTCAGGTCGCGTATCTCGAGAAGGGCCATGGCTACCTCTTCCTCAGCTTCGGGTTCAGTATCTCGTCGAAGGCGTAGCCCAGGAAGGTGAAGCCCATGACGAGGAGGAGGACGCAGAGGCCCGGCGGGAGAATGAACCATAGCGCCCCGGAGCTCGCGGCGCCGGACTCGAACGCGAAATGGAGCATCGTTCCCCAGCTCGGACGCGTGCTGTCCCCCATGCCCAGGAACGACAGCGTCGTCTCCGAGAGTATGGAGACCGCGGTCACGAGTATCGTATTGGCGAAGATGAGCGGGAACACGTTCGGCATCAGGTGATGCATGATGATGCGCCCGTCGCCCGCCCCTATCGACCGAGCCCTCTCCATGAACTGCCGCTCCTTTATGGCCAGCGTCTGCGCCCTGATGACGCGGGCCGTACCCGCCCAGCCCGTCAGGCCTATCACGAGGACGATGTTCCAGACGCTCGGGCCGAGTAGCGCCGCCAGCACCAGCATGAGAGGCAGCCACGGCAACACGAGGAAGATATCGGTGAACCGCATCAGAGCGGTATCGACCCAGCGGCCGTAGTACCCGGCTACCACGCCCACCACGGTGCCTACCAGCATCGATATCAGGGTGGCCGAGAGCCCCACCAGGAGCGATACGCGGGATCCGGCCACGAGGGCCGCCGCGACGTCCCGCCCCAGGTCGTCGGTACCGAGTATATGCCCCGGACCGGGCGCCTGTAGCACGTCCCGGGGGCTCCCGAACGCGAGCGGGTCGTAGGGCACGAGGAACGGTCCCGCCAAGGCGACGGCCGCGAAGGCCCCGATGATGGCGAGGCCCGCCAAGCCGAGGGCGTTCGATCGGAACAGGCGCCATATAGCGCGGGCCCCGGTATTCGGTTCCATGCGGTCCCCCCTACGCCCGAACCCGCGGGTCGATATAGCCGTATACTATATCGGCGACGAAGTTCGCCCCGACGACCGCCACGCTCGTTACTAGGAATATACCCTGCAGCAGGGGATAATCCCGCCCCTTCAGGGCCTCGTACATGAGCCGGCCCAGGCCGGGCCACGAGAATACCGTCTCCACCTGCAAGGCGCCCGTGATGGTGAACCCGAGGCTCATGGCTATGATCGTCGCCATCGGTATCATCGCGTTAGGGACGGCGTGGCGCCTGAGGATGTCGCCCTCGCTCAGGCCCTTGGCCCTCGCCGTCACGATATAGTCCTCGGTCAGCACGTCTATCATGGAGTTCCTCATGATGAGGGCGTACTCCCCTATGAGCACGAGGGCGAGGGTCAGGGCCGGGAGCGCTAGGTGGGCCAGCATATCCCCTAGCTTGGCCAGGGGCTCCGCGAACACGAGCGCCGGCGATATCATGCCCGAGACGGGAAAGAGGTGCAGGTATCCCGAGAAGAACGCTACGAGCAGTATGCCCAGCCAGAACGTCGGCATCGAGTACGACACGAGGGCGAACCCTAGCGCCCCGACGTCCAGGGCGGAGCCGCGCTTCCACGCGGCGACCACCCCGATGAGCATGCCGGCGGCTATCGCCAGTATCTCCGCCACGAGCGTCAAGAGGAGCGTCGCGGGCACCCGCTCCCAGATGATGAGCGCGACGGGCTTCTTGAATATGAACGAGTCGCCGAGGTCGCCGCGGACCAGGTCGCCGAAGTACATGCCGAACTGCACGTACCACGGCCTATCCAGCCCGAACATCTCGTTTATCCTCGCCACCGATTCGGCGCTCATGCGCGGGTTGCGCGCCAGCATGGAGGCCGGGTCCCCGGGCATCACCCTGAAGAGGAAGTAGTTGATCACGAGCACCCCCAGGATGGTCATAGCGGCCTGGAGAAGCTTCTTGACGAATGTCGCCCGTTTCACCCGGTCTCCCCTTTCGCCTTATTTCTCGTCGTTCCAGGAAGCCTTGCCGCCGCGCTTGCGCCGCGCGACGAGGAACGCGATGATCGCGAGCATCAGCGCCGCCCCCGCGACTGCCGCGACGATTATAGCACCTGATGACGATCCGGCCTCCCGCCCGGATACCGGGACCGCCGTCAGGTAGTTCACGTTGGTATTCGCGTAGAAGACGGGGCCGCCCGATACCGGCGCGAGCCCGCCCACGAGGTCGTGGCGCCAGGCCTGGATATCGAGGTCGTACGCAAGTATTACGAGGGGCGAGTCCTCCCAGGCGATCTTCTGCGCCTGGTACACCGCCGCCCGGCGCTCGCTCGGGTCGAGGAGCGTATACTGCCTCGCGACGAGCTCGTCGTACGCCGGATTGGAGTACCGAGGCTCGTTCGTGCCGTCTATCTGGTCGGTGGTCAGGATGGACAGCATCGTCGTCGGATCGACGTCGCCTCCCCATCCCCAGATGAACATATCGAAGTCGCCGGCGGTGATAGCGTCGGATAAGGCGCCGTCGTCCAGCGTGCTCAGCTTGACGGCGACGCCTACGTCGCGGAGATAGCCCTGTATCATCTGCCCCGCCTTGACCTCGCGGGGATTCTCCGCCCTGGCGACGAGGCGTATCGACAGGGGCGAGCCGTCGGCCCTGAGCCGCGCACCCGTCGCGTCCTTAGCGGAGAAGCCGGCTGAGTCCAGGAGCCTATCGGCCGCGGCCGGGTCGAACGGCCTCGCGTCGCCTCCGGTCGGCGCCCAGCGCCAGAAGGCGGTCGCGGGCGGGATGAGAGAATCGCCGGGGACGCCGCCCCGGTTGAACGCGATGTCGATGAGGTCCTGCTTGTTTATAGCGAGGTCTATGGCCCGGCGCACCCGCGCGTCGAGCAGGGCCGGATCGCCGCCCGAGGCTGGGTCGTCCCAGCAGTTGATGGTCATCTGGGTGAAGCCGTTGCCCGCGAACGAGCGTACCGTAACGTTGCCGGCGCGCTCCAGCTGGGCCATCTGATCGGGATAGAGATTCAGCGCGACGTCTATCTCCCCGTTGGACAGCGACTGGGCCAGGGTCTCACGGTTAGCGAAGATGGAGAATACCGCGCTCCCGACCTTCGGCGCCCCGCCGAAATAATCGGGGTTGGCGACCATGCTGAAATACTGGCCCTTCTGCCATTCCTTGAACCTGAAGGGGCCGGTGCCCACCATCGCTGGATCCTCGAACGTCTCCAGGTCGGCGACGCCGGCCTTCCATATATGCTCGGGCAGTATGGGAGTCGGGTTCTGAAGCAGGTTGGCCTTGGGCCCTGAGGTGCGTATCACGACGGTATAGTCGTCAGGAGTCTCGATCGACTCGATGCCCGAGAGGAAGCCGTAGTACAGGCCAAGCTCGGCGGCGGCCGTAGTCTCGTAGGTGAACTTCACGTCCTTGGACGTGAACGGGACGCCGTCGCTCCAGGCGACGCCGCGCCTCAGCTTGAACGTCCAGCTCAGGCTGTCGGGGCTCACGCTCCAGCTCTCGGCGAGCCCTGGCGACGGCTCGAGCTCGGCGTCGAATTCGGTGAGGGAATCGTAGACCATCAGGAAGAGCTCGGTAGCCGCGCGCTCGTAGGCGAGGAACGGCGACAGGGCGTCGAGGTCCTCGCTCGTGCCTATCCTGAGCGTATAACCCGGGGCGGAAGCGGCCTGGGCCGGGAGCGAGGCCGCCGCGATTGCGGCGGCGACGATGGCGATTAGAAATCTTCTCATTCCGATACCTCCGTATAGTGCGTTGATCCCCGCTAGGGGGCTATCGTCGCCGTTTCGAGCAGTTCCAGCGTGCCTGCGCCGGCGTCGAGCCTGGCCTCGATTCCTAGCGGGAGCGTGGCCTTGTCCTTGCCGTGGCCGAGGGGGAGGCCGTAGATTAGCGGCTTCCCGAGGGGCCGCAGCAGCTCGAAGATCAGGTCCTCGAAACTGCATTGGTTGTGGAATCCCGGGTCCATCTTGCGCGGCTCGCAGTCGTTGCACTCGCCGATGACGATGCCCGCCGCGTCGCGGAGCTTGCCGGCGTTCGCCAGGTGGGTAAGCATGTGGTCCATGATCCACGGCTCGGTATCCAGCTCCTCGAAGAACAGGATCTTGCCCCTCGTGTCGACCTCGAACGGCGTGCCGAGCGACGAGCAGACCAGGGTCAGGTTGCCTCCGACGATAGGGCCCTCGGCGACGCCGCCGGTCACCTTGAGGAGGTAGGCGTTAGGATCGGCCATCTCTATCGACCCGAGCGGCGCGTCGCCCTGCATAGCCGCCTCCCAAGCCTTCCTCGTATACTCCGTCAGGTAGCCTTTCTCGAAGCCGGACGCGCTCGGGCCGTGGAAGGTAACCAGTCCCGAGAGGCGGCCGAGCATCAGGTGCAGGGACGTGATATCGCTATACCCGAGGAACGGCTTGGGATTAGCCGCGATCGCGTCGAAGTCGAGCGAGCGGAAAAGCCTGGCGCTTCCGTACCCGCCCTGGCTACAGAACACGGCGTCCACCTCGGGGTCTAGGAACGCCTCCATGAGATCGCTAGCGCGCTCGGCGTCGCCGCCCGCTAGATAGTGCCTGTTCAGGTAGGCGTTCTTCCCCGCCTGCACCTTGAAGCCTAGCGCCTCGAGGCCCTCGATACCGCGCCACAGCTCGCTCCGCGCCCACATGCCGCTCGCCGGAGAGACTACGCGTATCGTCGATCCCTTCTGTAGCCGCCGCGGTTTGGTCATGACGAGCCTCCTCTAGGAATCGGGGCCTCGAGGCCCCGCTCGATGCCAGTGTAAGGCCGGCCGCGCGATCCATGAATGGCCGAGCAGGCCAATCCGGGGCGTTTTTCTTATACAGGCTGTATACGCCCGCCTTCCCGCCTCGGTTTCCATTGCGGCGCTCCCTAATAGCCCGTATACTTCCGCGATGATCGCTATCGATGACGACCGAGCGCGCCGATCCGCGATATGACCGAGCGCCCCTCCCTCGAAGGCATACTCTCAGATCCGGAGCTAGCGGGTTTCGCCCTACGGGACGGGGCTGCGCCGGGCTCTATACCCGTATGGGTACTCGAAGCGACGGGGCCCTCCGACGCGGAGGAGGCCCGTCCCGGCGACGTAGTCGTCGCGGGGCGGCCTAGGGGGAGCGACGGACTATCCGGGCTCCTCGCCGCCTGCGCGTCGAGCGGAGCCTGTGCCGTCGCCCTGCCCGACGATATTGCCGAAGCCTCCGCCGGCATCGCCGTCATCGCGTATCCTTCATGGATACCGAGGCATCGCGCCGCCGCCTGCCTAGCGAAGGCCCTGTGGCCCGGCGTCGCCGAGGCGCCCGCCGCTAGAGCGCGCGAGCCGGATCCCGGGGTCGCGGCCGGAGCCTCGACGAGGCGCCGCGTGCTCGCCGTCGACTCGTCGCCGGCGGCTATGAGGCTCGCGAGCCCGGGGCGAATCGATGCCGCGGCGATACTAGGCCCGTACATGCCACCCGGCGTCGTCGCTACCGCGCTGCCGGCGGGCCGGGCACAGGAAAGCTACCTGCTCCTTAGGATTGGCGAGGGCGTCGCGCCGTCGGAACTCAGGCTGTCGCTCAGGGCGGCCGCGGAGGAAAACGCCCTATCCATAGGCGCGAGCGACACCTTCCGCCCGGAGGAACCGGTCAGCGCCTACGCGCCGCGGGCCAGGGAAGCCCTCTTGCTAGGGGCCGCCCTCTTCGGCGGGGGCCATATATCGTTCTACGAGAACCTCTACCTCTACAAGGCCTTCATTGATGACGGCAGGCCGGAGCTCCTGCTCAGCTTCTCGCGCGATACCCTGACGCGGCTGCGCGAGTGGGACGAGCGGCACGGAAGCGAGCTCCTGCGTACGCTCGAGACGTTCTTCGAGCTGGACAGGAGCGTCCGCCGGACAGCCGAGCGCCTCGGCATACATAGGCATACGCTCAGGAACCGACTGGAGAAGATCGAGGAAGCGACCGCCTGCCCCGTACGGGGCGAGGGCGGCATGAGCTTCGAGCTAATACTGGCGTACAAGCACCTGTCGAAGGTAAAGCTATAGCGTCCTAGGCGAGGTCCTCGGAGGAGCCCGCTATCGAGCATATGGCGTCGGCGTATACCTGCCCGAGCATGGCCGCGTCATCGAGGGACAGGCGCTCGTCGACCTCGTGGCAAAGATCGGGCTTGCCCGGGAACGCGGGGCCGAACGCCGCGATCCCGGGCATCGCCTTGGCGTACGACGTGCCCGGATCGAGCGCGAACTCGCCTACGAGCCCCGTCCTCCTCTCGTAGGCGGACATGAGCGCCCGCATGTACGGCCGGTCCTTCGAGACGAAGAGCGCCGGCATGAAGCCCGGCTCGGCCCGCGCCGAGAAGCCGTAGCGCTCGCCTGCCCGGCCGAACGCCGAGAGCACCTCCTCC
>JAHIWG010000155.1 GCA_018816345.1 Spirochaetota bacterium
CGCCGCCTTCGCCGCCGCCGCGCTAGGCGGCCGGGCCGCGGCGTCGTTCTGGACTGGAGGGAACGCCGAGGTAGCCGATATCGCCGCGAGGGGATTCGCGCTGTTCGGGCTCGGGTTCCTGTTCAACGGCTACAACGCGGTCGCGGCCGCTTGGTTCACCGCGCGCTGCGACGCGAGGCGGTCGGCGGCCATAGCCGCGCTCCGCGGGCTCGCGCTACCCGTCGTCGCCATAGCCGCGTTGCCGCGCCTCCTCGGCCAGGCGGGCGTCTGGCTCGCGATGCCCGCGGCCGAGGCCGTGACGCTGCTCTACGCCGTCCCGGCGATCGCGCGCGCCGCGCGTCAAGGCTTGGCCTCCGGGGGAGTCCGCACGGGACCGGCGCTCGGGCGCGTACGGTCGGGGCGATAGCGCGGGATGCCGTTTGCCGCCTCGCGGGCCCGGCATCCGAGCGGCTGCGTAGAGGGCTAACAGGTCGTTGTTAGTAGGTTCCGGGCCGGATGTGAGCTTCCAGATGCGTACGACGCCGTCCGAGCAGGCCGCCCGGACTACCTGCCGGGCCGTGTTTCCTCTTAGCCTAGAGAATGAAGATGATGTCGGCGCTATCGGACCATGCCCTGATAGGATAGTCAATGCGCTCGCAGGAGGCCCGTCGCCTAGGGCGCCATCTCCACGCGGTTCCGCCCGTTGGTCTTGGCTTCCCGCTCCGCCGCGTTGGCCGAGTCCAGGAGCTGCTGGAAGTCGGCCGCGCCGCGGCAGGAGCACGAGACGCCCAGGCTTACGGTCACGTGGAGCTCCTCGCTGCCGTCGGGCGCGGATACGCGGAGCGCGTCGATCGAGGCCCTGACGCGCTCCGCGACGAGCGCCGCCACGTCCGGCGGCGTCTCGGGCAGGACTATCACGAATTCCTCCCCGCCGAAGCGCGCGAACAGGTCGATCTCGCGTATGCACGCCCTGACCGTGTCGGCTACCGCCTTGAGCACCTCGTTGCCTATCGCGTGGCCGTAGCTATTATTGAAGTCCCGGAATCGGTCTATGTCGAAGAAGAGCACGGCCATGGGCCTCTCGTACCTGGACGCCTTCGCGAATTCCATCGGCCCTAATTCCAAGAGATGCCTGAAGTTATAGGCGCCCGTCAGGCCGTCGGTGATGGACTGACGCTGGAGCTCGCCGTAGAGCCGCGCGTTCTCTATAGCGATCGCTGACTGCGCCGCGATTGTCTCGACCAGCTGGACGTGGCGGGAGGTATAGACGTTGGCCTGTTGGCTCTGCACCGATAGCACGCCCAGCACGCGGTCGCCGTAGAGCAAGGGAACGCCTATGTACGCCTTGGCCGGCTTGCCTCCGGCGCGTACCACTTTATAGGCCTCCTGTACCTCCGGGATCGACGCGTCGGGGATGCAAAGCGGCTTCCGCGTCCTGAGTATCAGCCCGCTCATCCCGGGATTCTCCCCTATGCGACGAGCGGCGAAGGGCAGAATCTTCCCGTCGTCGTAGAACAAGGGGAACCTGAGCTCGTCGCGCTCATCGTCGTAGAGGGCGAGATAGAACGTATCCAGGGCGATGATCCCCCTGCATTGCTCGAAGATAGTCCGCACGACCCTATCCAGGTCCCGGTCCGCGTTGATCGCCATGCCTATGCGGTTGAGGGCGGTCAGCTCCTCCGTCCTCCTGCGCTCCTCCTCGAGCAGCCTCATC
The DNA here is from genome assembly GCA_018816345.1 of Spirochaetota bacterium. Classification (GTDB taxonomy): domain Bacteria; phylum Spirochaetota; class Spirochaetia; order Treponematales; family UBA12059; genus SZUA-370. Next base: position 1,694 of record JAHIWG010000155.1, read on the forward strand.
TTCGCTAGGGCGAAGGACGCGAGCCTGGCGGCCCGCTCGGCCCTCGATATCTCCTCGGGCGGGAACGCGCGCCGTAGGGAGTAGCCTAGGATGATGGCGCCCATCACCTTGCCGTCGGACGCCAGCGGAAGCCCGAGGAACGAGCGGGCCGAGAATAGCGAGGCGATGCGCGGGCTGACGAATTCCGATCCCGCGGAGTCCTCCACGGCCAGGGTGCGGCCGGTCTCGGCCAGGGACGCGGTCAGGTTGGGCTCGCCCGACTCGATCCTGAACGACGGGTAGGAATCGCGATGCGGGCCGAAGGCGGCGACGGGTATCGTCGCCCGGCGCTCGGCGTCCCAGAACGCTATATAGCCCGAGTCGGCCTCGCATAGAGCCGCTAGCCTGTCTACCAGGGCCTGCGCCATGTCTCGAATGTCGCTCTTGTCGAGCACCGCCTCGGTGAGCGCGTTGAGGCGGCGAGCGAATTCGTGGTCGTCCATTTCCATAGCGATAGTGTAGCGGGCCGGGCGATTAAAAACTAGCTTTTCACCAAATGCAAGCGTTCCGGGCCTCAGGCCCTTCCCAGCCCGAGGTCCCCGTGTATCTTGTACATGGAGCCGTCGCGGTCGACGGATAGGTTCCTGCCCGGGAAGTACTCCGGCAGGTATTCGACGAGGAGGTCCCGGACCAGGGACTCGATCTCGTCGCGCTTCCTTGCGGGGACGGCCTCTTCCGTCGCGAGCACGACCTCGACGAGGTAGCCGCGCCCTAGCCGGCTACCGTAGCCCGGAGTGAAGAATACCCCGACGTTGAATAGACCGTCGGCCTCGGGGTTGGCCGTCGTCCCGCGTTCCGGCCTATTTCGCCTGAGCCGCCAGGAGCCGCCGTACCTGTCCTCGAGGAGGGCGTCTATCCTATCGAACACGGCCTTCATGGCCTCGTCCCACTCGTTCGTCTTCGGATGGTACATCTCCGCTCCTTGCGCGCCTTGACCCTGGACGGCGCGTCGTCACATCATAGGGTCCATGATTATACTGCCCGGCCTCACCAGCACCAAGAAGGAGCGCATGCCCGCGTTCATAGACGACCTGCGCCGCTCGGATATTCGCCGTATAGCCTTATTCCCGACCTGCCTCTCGGCGGCGGAGCGCCGGGAACTATATAGCGAGCTGGAAAGCATAGCTGGGCTACGCATCCCCCACGTGCATCTCCGCTCCGATTGCGGCGCCGACGAGATAGCCTACCTGGCCGATCGGTTCGGCGCCGAGGCGTTCAATATACACCCCCGGGCCAGTTCCCATCCATTCGGTCCCGTGCCGGCTCGCTACGCGCAGCGCATATTCGTGGAGAACGTCGACGAGCCGGCCGAGGACGCCGAGCTGGACGGCGACGGCGGGCCCGCCATCGGCGGCATGTGCCCCGATTTCTCCCACCTGGAGAACGCCAGGATCTGCGGACGGACCGCCTACGTGGAGACGGTGACGGCCCAGCTCCGGCGCTACCCTGTGGGATGCTGCCATCTGTCGGCCATCAGGATAGGCGTCCCCAATCAGTGGTCGGGGACCTGGGACCACCACGAGTTCTCGACGCTAGCCGACCTCGACTACCTCGCCGCCTACGCCGGCTTCCTGCCGCGCGACTGGGCGTCGCTGGAGCTCGAGAACGGCTTGCCGGAGCAGCTCGAGGCCAGGGATTACCTGGAGCGGCTCTTCTCGGCCTAGGCTGCCTGAACGGCTATTGTTCCGAAGGTCCCTTCGCCGCGTCCGCTGCCGCGTTCTCGTCCGCTGACCTTGCCGCGGCCGCGAGCGAGGCCGTGACGCTCCTCACCTCGGCCCAGAGCGCCGATTCGGTGAAGGGCTTGGAGAGGAACCCGTCCATGCCCGCCTCGGTGCACGCCTGCCTGTCTTCCGCGTAGGCGTGCGCGGTCAACGCTATAATCGGTACCCGCCCGGACCGCCTCTCGCCCTCGATGGCGCGGATCCGGCGCGTCGCCTCGAGGCCGTCCATCCTGGGCATGCTGACGTCCATCAGTATGAAGCCCCATTCTCCGCTCGACGCGGCTTCCAGCGCCGCCTCCCCGTCTATCGCCTGCATCACCTCGTAGCCGGCCGACTCGAGGACTCGCTTCAGGTATAGCCTGTTGATAGCCTCGTCCTCGGCGACTATTGCCCTCGTTCCCGACGGCGGCCCGGGTTCCGCGGGCGCCGGCTCGGCTTCCCTCCCGGAAGCCGCCGTTCTCGCGCCGCTAACGGCCTCGCCCTCGGGCGCCGCGAACGATAACGGGAGGCTCACCTCGAAATGCGTGCCGAGGCTCGGATGCGTCTCGTAGCGTATCGAGCCGCCTAGCGCGTCCACGATCGACTTGACGATGGCGAGCCCTAGCCCGAGCCCTCCCGCCGAGCTCGACTGCTTGCGATCGACCCGGTAGTAGGGCTGGAATATCTTGTCCTTGGCCTCGTCCGGGATGCCGGGCCCGGTATCCTTTACCGATATATAGAGGCTGTCCTCGTGAAGGGCGAGCGCCAGTTCCACCTCGCCGCGATCGGTATACTTGATGGCGTTCATGCTCAGGTTCATGATCACCTGGGCGATGCGGTTCTTGTCGGCTAGGATGCGGCGCGAGCTGCCGTTGGCCTGGAACCTGAACGCGAGGCCGCGTTCCTCGGCGGCCGGGCGCAGCACCGACTCCAGCCACGAGGCGAAGTCCTCGAAGGAGAATTCGACCCGCTCGAAGCTTAGCGAGCCCTTGTTCGAGCCGACCGCGTCAAGGAGGTCGGATAGTATCCTGAAGAGCTGCTCCGCGGAGGACCGGGCCATGGAGAGCGTCTTGGCCTGCTCCTCGTCCAGGCCAGTCCTGCCGAGCAGCTCGGTGGCTCCCAGGATGCCGTGGAGCGGGGTGCGCAACTCGTGGCTAACCCAGGCGACGAACGCAGTCTTCTCCTGGGCCGCCCGCTGCGCCTCCTGCCTAGCGGCGTCGGCCCCGAGCAGCGCTTCCTGGAGGCGGGCCTGGGTCTCGGCGCGGTTCTCCAGCTCGTCCGATAGCTCCGACGTCTTCTTGCGAACCATGGACCTCGCCGTTACCGTCCAGATCGCGGCCGCGGCGCTTAGCGTCAAGGCGATCGCGAGCAGCGCCGCCACGAGGCCGAGGGGGCGATCGCTTCCCGTTTCCCCGAAGTCGCCGAACCAGCGCCTATATATGGCGTCGTACTCGCCGGAGGTCTTGAGTATGCTCAGGCCCTCGTTCAGCATCGCCAATAGCTCCGCGTCGCCCTCGCGTACGGCCATGCAGTATTCGGCGACGAAGAGCGGGGGGCCGACGGCCTCGATCCGCGCGAACGACCTGTCCCTCGTGGCCCGCCAGCCCTGGAGCGCCGACGAGACGACGCAGTCCGCCGCGCCGCTCTTGATGGTGTAGAACAGGTCCTTCCAGTCCTCGACGACGATACTGGGGCTGACGTCGTTGGCGATGAGGAATTCGTAGCCCATGTCGTCCTTCTGCGCCGCGACGCGCAGTCCCTTGAGATCCTCGACGCTGGCTATGCTCGTTCCCTTGGGCGCGAATATCCTGTACACGGTACTGAAGTGAGGCGAGGTGAAGTCGGCGACCGCCTCCCGTTCCGGGCTCCTGTACATGCCCGCTAGCATATCGACGTCGCCCCGGTCTAGCCGCGCTCGGGCCTCGCTCCAGGAGGAGAGGCTCAGCACTACGGAAAAGCCCTCGACCTCGGCGATCTTCGTGACGAGGTCGATATTGAAGCCTCTCGGTTTGGCCGCCTCGTCGAGGTACTCGTACGGAGGATATCCCCAGTCGCCTCCTATAGCGACGACGCGGCCTCCTCGCGGCGCGGCGGGGGAAGGGGCGGCAGTTCCTTGGGCCCAGGCCGATGTTGCCGAGAGAGCGATCAGGAGAATCCCTCGATACAGCGATCGGGCGATCGGGCTAGGCCTTCCGCCCGAGGGAGTTTTTTTACCGAACATCGAGATGCATTGTAGGCTATTATCTCCACGATCGCAAATTCAGCCGGTCGACGCGGCTTGCGATTATCCGGGTCTGATGAGGTGACGTTATGACTATTAGGTCGAAGATACTCGTGCCCGTCCTGGGCGTCTCCGCTGTCCTGTTCGGCGCCGCGGGAGCCGTGGCGGTGCTTACCTCGGTAAGGGCGGCCATAGCCTCCGCCGAGAACCAGGTCGTAGCCGTCTCTGAGCGCTACGCGTACGGCCTCGAGGCGCTCTTGGAAGCGCCTTTCACTACCGTGAAGACGCTCGCGACCATATTCGAGGGGTATAACTCCATTCCCGAGGCCGACAGGCGGTCCTCGTACGTGACAATGCTCAAGGCCATCGCGGAGCGGAACTCGTCGTTCGTATCCGTATGGACGGCCTGGGGGATGAACGCCGTGGACGGCCGTGATTCGGCCTACGCGGGCACGAAATACGGCAACGCCAGCGGGTCGTTCTGCGTAGCCTTCTCCAAGGGCCCGAACGGAGTCGAGCTGAGTACGCTGCCCGATAGCGTCCGCGCGGAGAGGCGCTATATCGCCGCGTTCACGACGCTATCCTCGGCTATCATCGGGCCGTACCTTCCGGGCGCCGGCTCTTCGGGGCCCGTATTCTGCGTTACCGCCCCCATCGTATACGGCGGGAAGTCGATGGGCGTCGTCGGCGTCGAGATACCGGCATATTCTATCGCGCGCATGATTAACGATCTGAGCCTCCAGACGGGGTCGGACTACTCGCTGTTCGATAACGATTACAAGTACATCGAAGTGTCGGATCAAGCCCTGCTGGGCCGATCGATCCTTAGCCTGGACCCGGCGCGTACCGACGAGTCCGAAGCGATCAGAAAGGGAAGGCCTTATCGCGCGCACGTCGCCCCCGCGGACGGCGGCGCGGAGATCCTGAGGGTGCTCACGCCGGTTAGGGTATCCGATACGAACGCGGCCTGGTCGCTGATGGTGGAGGAGGAGATGTCGAGCGTCCGCGAGGCGTCCGGCTCCTCCGCGATGATGGCCATGCTTCTCTCCACCTTCGGGGCGGTCCTGCTCGCGCAGTTCGTCACGACGTTGCTGGTCGCCAGGTCCGTCTCGTCGCACGCGCTGAAGGCCGGAGCGTTGCTCCGGGACATCGCGGAGGGCGACGGCGACCTGACCAGGCGCCTGGACATCAGGTCCAAGGACGAGATAGGCGCGATGGCCCGCTCGTTCGACCGATTCGCCGAGAAGCTCGCCGGCATAATCCGCGACACGAAGTCGGCGGTCTCGGAGCTGAGGGGCGGTTCCGTAGAGCTGGACTCGGGCATGGCCGCCGCCGTCGCCGCCGTGCGCCGCATAGACGAGGCCATCGAGGCGGTAATACGCGGCACCGAGAACCAGTCCGCCAGCGTCGAGGAGGTATCCTCCTCCGTAGAGCAGATAACGAGGAATATCGAGTCGCTCGACAGGATGATAGAGAGGCAGAAGGGCGGGATCGCAGAATCGTCCGCCTCCATCGAGGAGATGGTCGGCTCGATGGGCTCCATCGCCAAGAACGTCGAGTCGTTCGGCGAGTACATGCGGCGCCTCGTCTCCGCGTCGGACGCCGGGAAGGGCAAGCTCGGGGGCGTCTCGGTGCTGGTCAAGGACATAGCCGAGCGGTCGCAGGGGCTCATCGACGCGAACAAGGTCATTCAATCCATAGCGGCCCAGACGAACCTCCTCGCCATGAACGCGGCCATAGAGGCCGCGCACGCCGGCGACGCCGGCGCCGGCTTCGCCGTGGTCGCCGACGAGATACGCACGCTCGCCGAGCTGTCCCAGTCCCGTTCCAAGGAGATCAGCGCCAGCGTGGCGGGCATCAGGAACGGCATCGACAAGGTCGTCGGGTCGACGATAGAGGCCGAGCGCGCCTTCGAGGACATCGCGGGCCACGTCCGCCGAGTCGGCGAGCTCGAGACGGAGATCAAGGCGGCCGTCGCCGAGCAGGGAACCGGTTCCAGGCTCGTGCTCGAGTCGCTCTCGTCCATCAGGAACGTGACCGAAGAGGTCCGGGGCGCCTCCGCCGAGATGACCCAGGGCGCCGGCGTCGCCGTCGAGGAGATGCGCCAGCTACTGGGCCTTACCGAGGACCTGAAGGGCAGGATTGGGGCGATAGGAACGGAATCCGCCGGCATCAAGGCGATCACCGGGCGCGTAACCGAGCTAGGCGCCATGAACGCGAGGATGGTCTCCAAGGTAGAGGCTGGCACCGACCGGTTCAAGGTATAGGGCGGCCCCGTTCCGGAACCGCCTCATCCCCCGCGAGCTCCGTCGCCTCGTTCCCCGCAACCGCGGCAAGCCCGGCAGGGGGAGTCCCCCGCGCCGGCCTCGGTGACATCCGCTCCCGGTAGGCAGCAGCTAGGCCGCTTGCCTCGGGCCGCCCGTATCGCGGAGACGACTGCGTACGCCGCCGCGGCGCCTACGGCTACCGCGACGAGCGCGGCCTGTATCGCGGGGCTCACGCGAGCCCCGCCAGGGAGCCTATCTGGAAGATGGCCGCTCCGAGGACCCAGCCGAGCGTCGTCATGAACGCGAACGCGAATCCGAGCCATTTCCAGCCCAGCTCCGCCCGTATCGTCGCGAGCGCGGCGAAGCACGGCGGTATGACCAGGGTGAAGACCATCATCGCGAAGGCCAGGAGCGGCGTCCAGTTAGGGTCGCCGCGCAAGGCTTCTCGGAGGCCCTCGCTCTCCTCGCTCTCCTCGGTGCCTACGCTGTACAGCACGCCCAGGGTAGACACGACGACCTCCTTGGCCGCGAAGCCGGTGACGGTGGCCACTCCTAGCTTCCAATCGAAGCCGAGCGGCCTGAACGCCGGCTCTATGAACTTCCCGATGGTCCCGGCCGCGCTATGGCCGAGCGCCCGTTCCGCGACGACCGTCTCGAGGCGTGAGGAAATCTCTTCCTCCGTGGCGCCCGGGCGGTCGGCCAGGAAGCCGGCCCGGGCGGCCTGCAGCTCGGCCGCGCTCGGCTCGTAGGCCGGGAAGGTAGTGATGGCCCATATCAGCACCGACGAGGCGAGGATGACGGTTCCCGCCTTCTGGACGTAGTGCTTGGTCTTCTCCCACACGTGCCACGCGAGGCCGCTCGCGGTAGGCGCGCGATACGGGGGCAGCTCCATGACGAACGGCGTCGCCTCCCCGCGTAGCACCGTCCTCTTGAGCAGCCAGGCCGAGCCTAGCGCGAGGACGACGCCTATGGCGTAGACGAGCATGACCATGTTAGCCGCGTTACGGGGGAAGAACGCCGCGGCGAACAGGACGTGCACCGGGAGCTTGGCCCCGCAGCTCATGAACGGTATCACGAGTATCGTCACGATACGGTCCCGCGGGCTCTTGAGGGTGCGCGCGGCCATGATCGCGGGCACCGAGCACCCGAAGCCGAGCATCATCGGGAATACCGACTGGCCGTGCAGGCCGAAGGTATGCAGGATCTTGTCGGTCGCGAACGCCGCCCGCGACATGTAGCCTACGTCCTCCAGCACGGATAGGAGGAAGAACAGGATGACGATCAGGGGGACGAACGAGAAGACCCCGCCGACTCCGCCTATGACGCCGTCGACGAGGAGGGACCGCAGCAGGCCCTCCGGCAAGACGGCGGATACGGCTCCGCCGAGCCAGCCGAACATGCCCTCGAGCCAGGCCATGGGGTGTTCTCCCAGCGCGAAGGTAATCTGGAATACCGACCATAGCACCCCTATGAAAATCGGCAGGGCGAGGAACCGGTTCATCACGACCTTGTCGATGGCCTCGGTCAGCGAGAAGTCGGGTTTCCTCTCCACCTTGACCGCCTCCTTGACCGCGCCCCGGATGTAGCCGTAGCGCTGCTCGGAGACGACTATCTCCGAGTCCTTGCCGAAGTGCCCGTCTATCCACGAGCTCGACTCCCCGGCCAGAGCCGCGATGCGCGTCCCGTCGGCGTGGCCGGCCAGCTTCTCGAAGGCGTGGCCGTCCTTCTCGAGGAGCTTGACGGCCATCCAGCGCGACGGGAACCTGGCCGCGAAGGCGGCGTCCGACGCGAGGGCCGCCTCGAGCGGCGCGAGCCTGTCCTCTATCTCGTCGCCGTAGCGGACGCTCTTGCCCGGCGCCCCCCCGCCCGAGTCCACGACGCGGTCGACGGCGTCCAGTATCCCTTCGACGCCGTCGTTCTTGGGGCCGACCGTCTTGACCATGGGGATACCGAGCACGTCCTCGAGGGCGCGCGCGTCGATCCTGATGCCCTTGGCCTCGGCCTCGTCGCTCATGTTGAGGACGCCGACGACCGGGATGCCGAGTTCCTGGAACTGCAAGCAGAGATACAGGTGCCGCGACAGGTTGGTCGAGTCCATGACGTTGACTATGACGTCCGGCTGGTGGTCGAGGAGGAAGTCCCTCGTCACTACCTCGTCGAGCGAGTAGGCCGTCAGGCTGTAGATACCGGGCAGGTCGATGAAGCCGTAGCTCCTGCCGTTCCTGACCCGCGAGCCCTCCCGCTTCTCCACCGTGACCCCGGGGTAGTTTCCGACCTTATGGTGGGCTCCGGTGAGCGCGTTGAATATCGTAGTCTTTCCGGCGTTAGGATTGCCCGCGAGGGCCGCCGTGATCGCGCGGGGTCCCGGAGACGAGGAGGCCGGCGCGTAGTCGTCACGCTTCATCGTTCCGCCTCCGTCCGTGGGCGCCCCGTCCATGGGCGCCCCGTCCGTGGTCTCCGCCGCGTCCGCCGTGGCCGCCCTGTCCTAATCCATGGCCGCCGCGCCCGCCGCGCCAGAACCTGCCGAATGGCCCGCGAGGCTGCATTACAGTACCGTCCACCGGAATGACGTCGACGCCCGCGGCTTCCGAGACGCGGATCATGAGGTCGCAGTCTCCGAGCCTGACCTGAATGGGGCCTCCGAAAAACCCTCGTCGCACTATCAGGCCCCGCGCCCCGTTAGTAAAGCCCATGTCGGAGAGCCGCCTGCCCGTCTCCCTGCATAGGCAGACGCGCTCGACGACGAATTCCGACCCTTCTCCCAGCATCGCTATGGTCATGGATTCCTCCAAGAGAGTTGATGTGTAGTAAAGAATGATAATGATAATCATTATCATGTAAATCAAAGACTGTCCAGGGGTACGGCGATAGACTCTGGCGCGATCGCCGGCGCTACAGTAGATTTGACATCCTGCGGAGGTATCCTATGGCGCGGCGATTTCCTATAGTGGTGCTCCTATGCTCGATGGCCGTCGCTGCCTTCGGCCAAGCGCTTTCGCTAGTGACCGACGACACGTATCCGCGATCGACTCCCGAGGGCACAGGCTTTGAGGACCTTATCCTCAAAGAGGCCTTCGGCCGCATCGGATTGTCGGTCAAGATTGCTTTCCTGCCGTCGGAGCGTACGCTTATCAACGTCAACAAGGGCATAGACGACGGTATGTTCGTCCGCTTAGCCGGCGTCGAGGCGGAGTATCCGAACCTGGTCATGGTGCCGGAATCCATCTGCGAGTACGAATTCGCCGCGTTCGGCGCGGATAAGTCCCTCGCGGTCGACGGATACGAGAGCCTCTGGCCCTACCGGGTCGCCATTATCAGGGGTTGGCGGCATCCGGAGGCGAACCTAGCCGGAGCCCGGCGCCTCGTGAGAGTAAAGGACGACGACGCCCTTTTCGCGATGCTGGAGCACGGCCGCGTCGACGCCATCGTCTACGAGTCGCTAGAGGGTAGGATGAGGATTCGGAGGCTCGGCATCGAGGGCGTCTATCAGCTAGGCCCGCCCCTGGCCACTATCGATATGTACTTATACCTAAACGCGAGGCACAAGGACCTGGTGCCGGGTTTGGTATCCGCGCTCCAGGCGATGAAGGCTGACGGGACCTGGAGCCGGATCGTCGATACGGTGACGGGCGGGCCCTAGGATGCGGACCGGCGGTATAGGTTCGCGCGCGCTCAGGAGCATGCTCGCTTCATGCTTGGCCCTCGTCGCCGTCTCGACGCTCGCTGAATTCCTCATCCAGTATAGGGGCATGAGCCGATCCATCGCCGAGGACATAGAGCGCGTAAGGTTAGCCCAGACGCCCGTCATAGAATCGGCCCTCTGGAGCTCCGACTCTGAGCAGCTCCAGGCCTTGGTCTCGGGCATGCTCTTCTTCCCGTACATAAGCTACGTCGAGGTGAGGGATCTCGACGGACGGGCGTTCTCGGCCGGGGATCGCGAGCCGGGCGGTAGCGAGCGATCCTATAGGCTGTTCTACGAATACGGCGACAGGGAGATAGACCTGGGGACTATAGAGCTGCGGACCGATACGGGTAAGATAATCTCCGACATCACCGGCCAGATCATTGTCTCGCTGGCGCTCCAGGCCTTCCTGCTCTTCTTCGCCTCGGCGCTCATGTTCGCGCTCTTCGAGCGGATGGTCACGCGGCACCTAGTCCTGATCGCCGCCCACGTCCGGGAGAACGTGGCCGGGAGCGCCTATGAGCCTCTAGCCCTCGATAAGCGGCGCAGGGGAGACGAGATCGATACCCTCGTCGACGCGTTCAATCGATCGTTCCAGGGCCTGTCCGAGGCGAGGGAGGCGGAGCGCCGCGCCATGGTCGAGCTACGGCGGAGCGAAGAGCGCAACCGTAATCTCGTAGAGGAGGCGCCGGACGCCATCATGGTCTTCGACGTGGACCTCGGGCGCTTCGTGGACTGCAACCGTAGCGCGGAGAGGCTACTCGGCGAAGGCAGGGAATGGATCCTAGGCATCGGCATCGAAGACCTGTACGCCGTCGATCAGCCCGACGGACTTCCCGTGGGCGCGAGCGTCGCCGCCAATCAGGAGCTCGTCCTGAGCGGGCGGCCGCAGCTCGTCCAGAGGAACCTGCGCATCCCGTCCGGCGGCATCGTGGTATGCGATGTCAGGCTGTCGAGGTTCCCCTCCGAGGATAGGCGGCTAATCCGAGCCAGCTACTTGGACGTAGGGGATCGGGTACGGGCGGAGAAGGCCGTGGCTACTTCGCTGCGCGAGAAGGAGGTCCTGCTACAGGAGGTGTATCATCGTACCAAGAACAACATGCAGGTCATCGCCTCGCTCCTCGACATGCAGACCTACTACTCCGACGACGAGGGACTGCGCGGCGTCATGAAGGAAATGGTCGGCAGGATAAAGTCGATGGCCCTCATCCACCAGAAGCTCTACGAGTCGCGGGACCTCTCCAGGATAGACCTCAAGGAGTACGTCGAGGACCTCGTACGGGAAATAAGGCGAGGCTTCCTGGACGGGAGGAGCGGCGTGGAGATACGGGTCGAGGCCGAGGAGGGCATCGTCGCCCTGCTGGACACCGCCATGCCCTGCGGGCTCGTCTTGAACGAGCTCGTGGTCAATTGCATAAAATACGCCTTCCCCGGGGGCCGGAACGGCACCATAGCCGTAGACCTGGCGAGGGGGGAGGCCGGGACGCTCCTCCTCGAGGTGAGCGACGACGGCGTGGGACTGCCGCCCGGCTTCGACCCGGAGAGGGACGGCAAGCTAGGCCTCAAGACGGTCGTCTCGCTCATAGAGTACCAGCTCCGCGGGACGATAGCGTACTCGGCGGAGGGCGGAACGACCTGGACCATGGCCATCAAGGACGACCTATACGTGGCGAGGGTCTAGGCCTCGTCGCGCTTCCTCTCGATGCCGTCTATGAGCGCGTATAGGCCCTCCGGCTCGATGGGCTTGGAGAGATAGCCCACGAGGCCGGTCTCGGCCGCGAGGCTCCGCAACGACTCGTCGTCGACCTTGCCGGAGATAATGATGGCCTTGATATCGGGGTGCCTGGCGTGGATGAGCCGTAGGAATTCATCGCCGCTCATGCCGGGCATGAGCCAGTCGGAGAGGATGACTATGACGGAGATGCCTAGCCCGGCGAGGCGATCCACGATGGCGAGGCCGTCATCGGCGCTGGAGGCGCGCTCGTAGCGGTAGCGGTCCCCGTACTTCTTCCTCAGCATCATGGTCAGGTGGATGAGTATTATGGCCTCGTCGTCGACGCATAGTATCGCCTCGTTCGGTTCCTTGCCCATCGCGCGTCTCCGTCGGTCGTGGTTAGGGGGCGCCCGTAGGCGCAGTCCCCGGAGGGGTCATGATAGTAATTTCATAGTATGGTAGGCCTGGCCGGATCGCAAGGCTTTTCCTTTTCTAGTATCTAGTCTATAAATGAAGGATGCAATCGCTGATTAAATACGCGCTCGTCACGGGCGCCTCTGGCGGCATAGGCCGGGAATTCGCGCTCCGCCTCGCCTCCGAAGGCTGGGCCATAGTCCTCGTGGGCCGTAACGAGGCTAAGCTCCTCGCGGTGAAGGCCGCGCTGTCCGGGGCGAACGCGGCGGCCTCCGAGGTCGTCGTCTGCGACCTCTCGGTTCCCGGCGCCGCGGAGCGGCTGCACGCGACGTGCGCAGGCAAGGGCCTCGCGGTCGAGCTGCTCGTCAACAACGCCGGTTCCGGCGTGTTCGGCGAGAGCCTCGAGTCTTCCCCAGCGGGCGTCGAGGCGATGGTCAACCTTAACGTCAGCGCCCTCACCATCCTCTGCGCGCTGTTCGGCCGGGAGATGAAGGCCCGCGGCTCGGGCCGCGTCCTTAACGTCGGGTCGTTCGCCGGCCTCAACGCCACGCCGTACTTCGCGGCCTACGCGGCCACGAAGAGCTACGTGCTCAATTATACCCTCGCGCTCCGCGCCGAGCTCCGCGGCTCCGGCGTGGTCGTCACCTGCCTCCTGCCCGGCTACGTGAGGACCGATTTCGACGATAACGCGGGCGTCAAGAGCGCCGCCTACAAGAGGTTCTCGAGCGCGAACGGCCTCGGCCCCGAGGAGGTCGCGGCCGTCGGGCTCGCGGCCCTCGAGGACGGCAAGGCCTTCGCCATAGCCGGCGCCAGGAACCGGATCGCCGCGTTCCTCTTCGGCCTCCTTCCGCGGACGGCCCCGCCGGCTATAATGAAGTCGTTCCTCGACAGGCTCGTTTGACGCGGGTACTACGATTAATAGGATTGCCTAATGAAGACTAACTACTCGGTCATACCCGAATTGCTCAAGAAGGACCCCGAGATGGCGAGGAGGATGGTATCCGCCTTCGTCGCGCAGAAGAAATCGCTCTTGATCGACAGGGTCTTCCATCCCGCCACGACTAACGAGATGAAGCTTATCTATTTCCGCCTGACCCCGCTCTGCAACCTCCGCTGCGTCATGTGCGGCCAACGCGGGGACAAGGGCGTGCTCAAGGGCTCCTTCGCCGCCGAGGAGGCCAAGAAAGTAGTCCCCCTAGAGGATTACAAGCGCCTCGTCGACGAGATCAAGGTCAACAAGCCCATCGCCTATCTCTGGGGCGGGGAGCCTTTCATGTATCCCGACCTCCTGCCGCTCGTGGACTACATGATGGATTCGGGCATTACTGTCAGCGTCAATACCAACGGCACCTTCCTGGAGAAGCACGCGGAGCGGATAGTCGCGAGCAAGTGGCATTCCCTGTTCGTGTCCCTGGACGGGTTCGAGGAGACGAACGACCGCATACGCGGCGCGGGATCGTATAAGAAGGTTCTCGCCGGCATAGAGGCCATCAACCGCGAGAAGGCCAGGCAGGGCACCCACTATCCGTACCTCGGCATCGTGACGACGGTCAGCAACCTCAACTATAAGGACCTGTACGCCCTGTCCGAGGCGACCAGGGACTTCAAGCTGGCCTGGCATATCTACAACCTCGGGACCTACACGAACGACGATATTATCCGGAGGCATCACGAGCGGATGGAGGGCGAATTCGGCATCGACATCGCCTGCCTCCCGGGCTACGCGACCGGCTATAACGAGGGCATCGATAGCCAGGAGCTCTACGACATCCTCCAGCGCATACACTCGACCGACTTCGGCCACCCCATAATCACGGTGCCGGCCCTGAAGCCCGAGAAGATAGACATCTATTACAACAAGCTCGAGGTCCCGGTCAGGACGCATTGCTCCGTACCGTGGACCCAGGCGAACATCGACTATAACGGCAACGTCCACTTCTGCGCCGACTATAACGACTACCCCCTGGGCAACATCCGCGAGAAGCCGTTCTTCGAGATATACAACGGCGAGCGCGCCAGGAAGTACCGCCTCGCCCTGAGGAAATCGAAGGACGGGATATTCCCCGGCTGCGTCCGCTGCTATCAGAACATGCTGTGCGGCAGGCGGGTCAAGGGGTTCTAACGGGGGGGATACCCCCCCGCACCCCCCTACGGTCCTGCGCATTGCTCGGACCGTATCCCGGCTGCGTCCGCTGCTATCAGAACATGCTGTGCGGCAGGCGGGTCAAGGGGTTCTAACGGGGGGGATACCCCCCCGCACCCCCCTACGGTCCTGCGCATTGCTCGGACCGTATCCCGGCTACGTCCGCTGCTATCAGAATATGCTGTGCGGCAGGCGGGTCAAGGGGTTCTGATCCGGCGCGCAGCCGCCGTAACGATGCGACTGGCCAGGGCGGGGTTCGCCGAGAAATGTACGTGCAGGAACGAGCCGAAGACGGAGCCTCGCGCGCCCCCCTCGAGCGCGGGAGCCTCCTCTGGACGGCTCGGGCTCCTCAACCCTAGGGCGGGCGCCCCGCCGCCCTCGACGAAGGCGTAATGGAACACGTGGCCCGAGAGGCGCGATCCGGCGGGCCCGACGAGGCTCGGCCCGAGCGTCTGGCAATCGCGGTAGCCGAGCGCCGATAGCCTCGCGCCGACGCGGGCCCTGCCCGGGAGGACGCCGCAGCCGGGATGCGCCTCGCCTGCCATGTCGTCGATGCCGTCCAGCAGGTAGAGGTACCCCCCGCACTCTGCGTAGATAGGCATGCCGTCATCCGCGGCGGCGCGGATGGCCGATCGCATCGGCCCGTTGGCCCCGAGCTCGGCCGCGCGAAGTTCCGGGTAGCCGCCGCCTAGGTAGACGGCCGCCGTCCCGGGAGGCAAGGCCGCGTCGCGTAGGGGGCTGAAGAACGCGAGCTCCGCCCCGATCGCTTCGAGGGCCTCGAGGTTATCCTGGTAGTAGAACGAGAACGCCTCGTCGCGCGCCACGGCGATGACGGGCTTCCGGCCCGAGCCTATGCGTCCCGATGCGCCTATGGCGGTCCGGGGCAAGGAGCCGCGCGGCGAACCCGGCAGGTCCTGCAGGTCCGGCGCGGAGGCCGCGATAGCCAGCAGGGCGTCCAGGTCGATATGGGCGGCGACGGCGTCGGCGAGGGCCCGAGAGAGGCGCCCGATGTCCGCGGCGTCCCCGGCGAGCCCTAGGTGGCGCTCGGGCATCGCGAGAGCGGGATCGGCCGGGATATAGCCTATGACG
>JAHIWG010000156.1 GCA_018816345.1 Spirochaetota bacterium
CTGCGCGCTAGCGCTCGTAGCTAGCGGCGCCTGGGCCCAGGGCCGGGCGGCGGCAATCGTCGAGTACTCCTCCGGCGACGACCTCATCGTGATACGCGACGGGCGCAGGCTGCCCGGCCAGGACGCGATAGGGCTCGAGCTGTACCAGGGCGATCAGGTGCAGACGGGCAAGGGCGTATTCGTCGAGCTCAGGCTGTCCTCCGGCGGATCCGTAATAAAGCTATCCGAGAATACTACCTTTATCCTGGAGCGGCTCTCCGACGGCCAGACTTCCATGCAACTCGTGTACGGCCGGGTCCGCGCCAAGGTCGAGAAGCTGACCGGGACGGAAGCCTTCTCCCTGCGGAGTTCCCAGGCGGTAGCCGGGGTCAGGGGAACCGACTTCGGGCTCGACGTGGTGGCGTCCCGCCTCGCGACGGCGTCCATGGCGACTAACGTCTACTGCTTCGAGGGATCGGTGGAGGTGACGGCGTTCGTCAAGTCGGACGCGCAGGCCGCCGAGTCGCTCGAGGCCATACCGAGGGCCTTCGTGATAGCCGCGGGCGAGATGGTGCGCGTAGAAGGCTCCGCCGGGAAGGCCGAGGCGACGAGGGGAGCGGTCGAGCAGAGCATCAAGGACTTCTGGTCGGCCAACGATTATTCCTCCGTGTCTTCGGTCCTCGCTCCCGTCGCGGCCCCGGTCGCGACGGGAGCTCCGGCCGCGGCTGCTACCGTAGCTCCGGCCGCGGCTGCTACCGTAGCTCCGGCCGCGGGCGCGGCAGAGGACTCGGCTAGCCTGACGGAACTGTACGAGGCGGGCTACGACCGGGGCTACGCCGACGCGAAGGCCCGCTTCGAGCCGGCTCCCGATTTCCTTCCCGAGGGCGCCCTCGGGAAGGAGGGCGTCGCCGCGTTCCGCGCCTCCGCCCGCCTGCAGAAGGGCGGCATCATCGCGGGCGGCCTCTGCGGCCTCGGCGGGGCCGGCCTCGCCGTGACAGGCTTCATATTGACGCAGGCCGGCGACGCCGCGGGGGGTACCGTGATGCTGGAGACCGGCGCCGTCTTGAGCGCCATGGCCATTCCCTTCCTCGCCCTGTCGCTCCTCGTCAGGTACTAGGAAGGGCTGAGAGCGGGTAGCAGAGAGGCTAGGCCTGGCTCGCCGATCCCATGTGCTCCTCGATGAAGGACCTGTACCAGGGTAGCGCGAGCAGCTCGTCGTGCGTGCCGAAGCCCAGCACCTTGCCGCCGTCGAGGTACAGCACCTTGTCAACGTACTGGAGCGTCGAGAGGCGGTGCGAGACGATGACGAAGCCGAGTCCCGAGTATAGCTCGTCGAGCCTGCGCATGAGCCGCTCCTCGTTGGCCGCGTCCAGGCTCGCCGTGATGTCGTCGAAGAGCAGGAACTGCGGCCGCCTGGCTATGGCGCGGGCTATGGCCATGCGCTGCTTCTGCCCGCCGGAGATGCTGACGCCGCGCTGGCCCACTATCGTATCCTGGCCGCCGGAGAACGAGGCCAGCTCGTCCTCGAGCTGGGCCGCCGCGATGGAGGTGACGAACAGCTCGTCGCCGGGCTCGTCCGAGCCGAAGTCGACGTTCTCCCTGAGCGTCCCCGAGAACAGCAACGCCTCCTGCGGCACGTAGCCTATCTTGGCGCGGTACGAGGCGAGGTCCGCGGTAGAGAGGTCTACGCCGTTCACGCTGACCGAGCCCTTGCCCGGGGGGAGGACGCCTAGCAGCGTCTTCATCAGGGTCGACTTGCCGGAGCCGACGGGGCCTATGACGCCGATGCGCTCGCCCCTCGCGACCCTGAGCGTGACGTCCGAAAGGGCGTCGCCGGGCCTGTCCCCGTACGAGAACGAGACCCCGCTCAAGTCGATGGACTCTATGTCGCCGATGGGGGCGGGCTCGCTAGGCGTCCGGGGGCCGGGGAAGGCCGCCATCTCCTCGAGCCTGTCGATATTGACGAAGGCGCGCTTCCCGGAGACGAACAGCTGGGGTATGTCGAGGATAGGATAGATGAGCATCGACAGGTAGGTATAGAACGCGTAGAAGGTCCCTATCGAGATCTTGCCCTGCACCGCCATGAGACCGCCAGCGAATACGATGCCGACCTGGGCCACGTAGTCGATGTACTGGTAGATGAGATGGAGCACCACCTCGAGCTTCGCTACCGCCATCTCGGTGGTCCATCGCGTCCGGAGCACGTCGGAGAAGAAGCGCTTATACTTATCCTCGCAGGCGTAGGCCTTGATTATCCTGACACCGGAGAAGCTCATCTCCAGCCTGGTATTGATGGCGCTGATAGCCTGCTGGTTCTTCTGGAAGGTATCGTAGATCCTGTCCTGGGTAATATAGAACAGCGCGATCATGACGGGGATGGGTATGAGCGAGAAAAGCGTGAGGCGCCAGTCGAGCAGCGCCATCGCCGCGAGGCAGAAGGCGACCTTGCTAATCGATTCCACCGCCCGGAATATGCCGGAGCACAGGAACCAGGCGAGCTTGGGGAAATCGTAGAGGTCGTCGGTGAGCCTCGTGACGATGTCGCCCGAGGGAAAGGCCGCGAAGAACGCGTAGTCCTTGCCCAGCACCTTCCTCCAGTACTTGGAGCGTATGGCGTGCTCGAAGATCGAGTTGGTCACGCCCCTGACGCCCGGGAAGAGCGAGGCGACGAGGCCGCCGACGCCGACGGCGACGAAGACCAGGAGGAGCCGGTCGACCTGGCGCATGGGATCCTCTATCCCGGGCTTCTCGAGGAGCCCCTGGATCATGTCCAGGAGGAGCTTGCTCAGGTAGGGGTAGGTCACCGCTACCGCGCTCGAGAGGAGCGTGAGGAGGAAGAGGCCGGCGATGAGCCATGGCTTCTCGCTCCACAGCCTGCCGATCCACCGTATATGGTTCACGCGGGGCGCGGACGCGCCGTTCGCGGCGTCGCTCATAGCGCGCCCTCCGTTTCCGTCTCTAGGTCTGGGAACTGGAGCCGCACGAGCTCCCGGTACTCGGGCAAGGCGGCCACCAGCTCGTCGTGCCTTCCCTGGGCGATGATGCGGCCGTCCTGGAAGAACAGTATCCTGTCGGCCTTCAGTATCGAGGATAGCCTGTGGGCCACGATCAGCGCGGTCCTGCCCTCCAGCAGCTGCTCGAGGCTCTCCTGAATCCGGCGCTCCGTGGCGACGTCGACGGAGGCGGTGGCCTCGTCCATGATGACTATCTCCGCGCCGAAGGCCACGGCCCTGGCGAACGATAAGAGCTGCTTCTCGCCCATGGATAGGTTGGAGCCGCGCTCGTGGAGCTCGGTTCCCATTCCCTCGGGGAGCCTCGAGACGAAGTCGGTGGCGTGCACGGTAGCCAGCGCCGCCATCGCGGCCTCGGGCCCGAGGTCCTCGTCGTAGACGCGCACGTTCTCCAGGATGGTCCCGGGGAACAGGTATATATCCTGGAGGACGAGCCCTATCTTGCGGCGCCACTCCTGGAGGGCCAGGTCCTGCAGGGGCGTCCCGTCGACGAGTATCTCGCCCGAGCTCGCCTGGTAGAACCTGCAGAGGAGGCTCACCGTCGTCGTCTTGCCTGAGCCGGAGGCCCCGACCAGGGCGACGGTCTGGCCCTTGCAGATAGTGAACGATACCCGGTCGAGGACCGTCTCCCCCGGCTTGTACTCGAACGAGACGTCCCTGAACTCTATCTCGCGCTCGAACGACGGGATCGCGCCCGCGCCCGACGGCTCCGGCTCGAGGTCCATGATGTCGAATATGCGGGAGAGCGCTACGCGGGCCTGCTGCATGCCCCTGATGTTCTCGCCTATGCTGAAGAGCGGCTCGAACAGCCGTACGCCGTACTCGATGAACACGAGCAGGGTGCCTACGGTCAGCGCCCCCGAGAAGACGCCGGGGGCGACGAGCCTGATTATGAGCACCATGAGCACGGGCCCGCCCAGGAAGCCCATGAAGCCCATCGTCGTATATTCCATCATCCCGGCCTTGATCTCGGCGTCTCGCTTCTCGGCGCTAGCCGCCTCGAGCCTGAGGGCGGCGTGCTCGGTGCGGTTGAACGCCTGCACTACCTCGATGCCTTGCACGAACTCGGTGGCGATGGCCGTTATCTCCGCGTATTTCTTGCGGCTCTTCTCGTATAGGGGCCTGAGCCTGTCGAAGACGAAGAAGAAGCCGGCTAGTAAGAGCGGCGAGGGGAGGAATATGAGCGTCGCGATCTTCGCGTCGATGGCGAAGAACACGGCGAACATGCCGAGGAAGTATATGACGTTCCCGACGAGCATGATGCCGGTCTCGCTGAATAGCTGCTTGACCTTCTCGGTATCGTTCTCGACGCGGGCCATGAGCTCGCCCACCGGATGCTTGTCGTAATAGGCTACGGGGAGCGTCAAGAGGTGGGAGAAGAGGTCGCGCTTGATGTTGGTCACGACGTTGAGCCCGAGCCTGACTATGGTCGTCGTCTGGTAGTACGTCAGCCCTCCCATGGCCACGATGATGACGAGGTACAGCAGGGCGTACCGTATCATCGCCGCGGTATCCTTGGCCGGGATGGCCACGTCCACGAGGCCGCGGAGTATCAGCGGGCCGGCTAGCCTGGCTATCGTCGCCAGGGTCATGGCGGCGAAGCCGAGGGCGAACAGCCCCCAGTACGGTGAAAGATACGAGAAGAATCGCGCTAGGCTTTTTCGGCGCCCCGCCGTGTTTTTCTTTTTCATGGTATTCCGACTCGGACTATATCGCCCGCCTGGCGGGCGGGTAAAGGGAGAGATCGACTATACTTGCCGGTCGACCTACAGGATCAGCCGGCCTATGATCGGGATAGTGGCGAGGGATAGTAACGTGGAGACGAATACGAGTCCCGAGGCCGTTACATCGTCCCCGCCGTAGACTCCCGCCAGGATAGTGCTGTTGGCGGCCACCGGCATGGAGGAGACGAGCACCGGAACGGCCAGCTCCATGCCAGACAGGCCGACGGCCTTCGCGGACGCGAACACGAGGAGAGGATGGAGGGCGAGCCTATAGGCCGTCGTGGCCCAGAGCCTCGGGTTGCCGAGGACGCCGGAAAGCCTCGTCTGGGATAGCACCGCGCCTATGACGACCATAGCCAGCGGAGTCGTCATGCCGCCGAGGAGCTCGAGGGACGCGAAGAGCGGCTCGGGAATTCGGACCGACCCGAGGAATAGCGCGAAGCCTATAAGCGCCGAGATTATGGCGGGGTTCCTCAGGGCCTTGAGGAACCCCCTCGTCGCCCGCGATGGCCGAGCCGGCGCCGCGTCGCCGGGCGCGTGTCCGGGCGCGGTCCCGCCCCGGACGCCTCCGCCTCCGTTCCCCGATATCATGATGATGCCGACCGAGAAGGCTAGCAGCTGGAACGGTATGTTATAGATGGCGACGATGAAGAGGCTCTCCCTGCCGAGGAGCGATTCGGCGACGGGAAAGCCCATGAAGGCCACGTTAGAGAAGCACATGGCGAAGCGGTGAACCCCGAGCTCCTCGCGGCCGGAGCGTCGGTACAGGGCGGCGAACCCGTAGGCTAGCGGGAAGGACGCCGCGTAGACCGCGAAGGAGATAGCCAGGATGCGGAGCGCCTGATCCCTGAGCTCGGGGCTGAAGGGCCGCTGCATCGATACTATGATGATGGCGGGCAGGGTGAAATCCACCAGGAACCGGGAGAGCGACCGGACCGAGGCTCCCTTGAGGACGCCGGCCTTCCCGGCGGCGAAGCCTACGGATATTAGGATGAATAGGACGAGGCTCTGGGACATCGAGGGCGGGATTGCGATCATGGTACAGTTATAGCGGAACTAGGCCCGTTACGGAAGCTACGCCCCGTCCTTAGGCGACACGAGCAGGCGGACGTCGCATCGCTCCGCCCATAGGCAGGTCGCGCAGGAGGCCCCCGGGCACTCGAAGAAGTCGGGCACGCGTTCCAGCTGCTCTACGTGCCAGGATAGGTCCTCGATGTAGGAATCGAGCGCGTCCCGCTTTTTCCTGGCTTCCTCGAGCCTGGAGCGGTATTTCTCCGACAGGCTCTTCCTTACAGACTCGCCCGAGCGGTCGCGCGCGGCTAGGTCGAATAGCTCGCGGATCTCGGCGAGGGTCAGGCCGTAGTCCTTGAGCTGCTGTATCCGCCTCACTCGGACGGCGTTCCTCTCCGGATAGCGCCGGTGCGCCGATCCCTCGCGGCTCTCGGACTCGAGGAGGCCGAGCTCCTCGTAGAACCTTACGGTCCGGGCCGTGAGGCCGAACATGCGCGCGAGCTCGCCTATCTTGTAAGATCGTTCGGGATCCATTCAAGTTGACCTTTAACGTAAGATTCGCTCCGCGATAGCCTGTAGGCCCTCATCGGATATCGATTCCGAAAGTATACTGACGACGGAAATCAATGAATAGCGCGTCCAGCCCGCAGGCTCTGGCGTACGCGCGAGGAGAAACTGATGAAACGCTTCTTGTCACGGGAATTCAAGCTGGCCTTAGCCGCGTCGTTCGCGGCCGCGGCGTTACTCGGCTCGTGCGCGAAGGCCGCGAAGGCCGCCGATCCCTTATCGGTCGCCGTCTTCGTGCCCGGGGTCGCTTCGGGCAATCCAATCTACGAGATGCTAGTCGCGGGGGCCGAGAAGGCCGTCGCCGAGACCCCCGGAGCGTCAATCAAGGTCATCGAGGCGGGGCACGACCAATCCGCCTGGCTCGATAGCCTGCGCGATACAGTCGCCTCCGGCGAGTTCGGCTTGATAGTCAGCTCCAACCCGTCCCTGCCGGAGCTGTGCGCCAAGCTCACGGGCGATTATCCGGCCATCCGCTTCATCGTCGCCGACGCGTACCTCCCGGGCAACCCCGCCATCCATACGGTCCTGTATAACCAAAAGGAGCAGGGCTACATCGTAGGATACCTGGCGGCCCTCGTGACTAAGGCCCGGAGCCCCGGAGCGCCTCCCGCCGCCGGCATGGTCGTGGCTCAGCGCTATCCCACCCTCGACAGGCTGATCATCCCCGGGTTCGAGGCCGGGCTCAGGGCGGTAGATCCCGGGTTCTCCCTACAGCTACGAGAGGTCGGCAACTGGTACGACTCGGCCAAGGCCGCGGAGCTCGCCGGCTCGCTGTACGGCTCCGGCGTGGAGGTCATACTACCCATCGCGGGCGGGGGCGGGCAGGGCGTCGTCGCGGCCGCCAAGGAACGCGGCAAATCGGTCGTCTGGTTCGACGGGGCCGGCTACTCGCTGGACCCGGTAGCGGTGGTCGGTTGCGCGACGGTGGCCCAGGACAGGCTCGTCTACGAGCGGCTCAAGGCGGCGCTCGGCGGGGACGGGTCGATCTACGGCAGGGCGGATATCGTCTCGGCGCGCGACGGCTACGTCGGCTTCGACGCCGAGGGCGCGGGCTACGCGGCGCTGCCGGCCGATATACGGGCCGGGCTCGAGGCCGCGCTCGCGGGGCTAGCCTCCGGAAGCCCGGACTTTTCCTTCGATACGTTCTAGGGGTATCTTCAAGGCAGATGCGGCTACTCTCGCTCGGCTCGGTTAGCAAGTATTACTCGTCGACGGCTACCCTCGCCGTCGACGGCGCCTCCTTCGAGCTACGGCCCGGGGAGGTGCACGCCCTCGTCGGCGAGAACGGGGCGGGCAAGTCGACGCTGGCGAAGATCATGTGCGGGTTCGAATCCCCCGACTCGGGGCGGATAGAGCTCAGGGGCGAGGGCCTGTCGTTCGGGTCGCACCGCGACGCCGAGCGCGCGGGGATAGGCTTCGTGCCGCAGTACTCCATGCTGGCCCCCGGCCTGACCGCCGCGGAGAACGTGGCTCTCGGGCACGAGCCCCGTATGCTCGGCGTATTCGCCGACAGGCGCCGAGCGGCCTATGATTTCTCGATCCTCGCCGATAGGTACGGCTTCGTCGTCGACCCGGACGCCGTCGTATCGACGCTCTCCGCCGCCGAGCGGAGGGAGGTAGAGATACTCCGGGCTCTCTCAAGGGGCGGGGACGTGCTAGTCCTCGACGAGCCGACGAGCATCCTAGGCGAGCGCGAGACCTCGGCGCTGTTCGCCCTGATCGGGCGCCTCAAGGACGCCGGGGCGGGAATCGTGTATATATCGCACCGGGCTAGGGAGATACTGGAGCTGGCCGATAGGATAAGCGTGATGAGGTCGGGGAGGCTCGAGAGTACCGTCGCCGCGTCGGACGTCGACGAGCGCAGCCTAGCCGACATGATAATGGGCGGCGCGTCGATTCCGGCAGGAGAGCGCGGCGGGCAGGAGCCCGGCGCGGCTATGCTAGAGCTGCGCGGAGTCTCTCTCGGCGGCCGCGGGGCCGACCGCCTGGACGGCGCTGACCTGGTCGTACGCTCGGGCGAGATAGTCGCCGTGATAGCCCTCGGCGGCAACGGCTTAGAGGCCCTGGAGGCGGTAGCCTGCGGAGAGGCCGAGCCAGATTCCGGCGAGGCGCTCGTACGCGGGAGGCCCGTCCGTTCCTACGCCCGGCGCGAGCTAGTCTCAGGCGTCATGGCGTACATCCCAACCGACAGGGAGGGGCGCGGCCTCTGCGCCAAGGCGAGCGTCGCCTTGAACGCCGTGGCCCGCAGGCTGCCGTCCTACTCGTTCCGCGAATTCGCCGCGGGCGAGGCGCCCCTGGCGGACGCCGGCGCGATCCTGTCGGCCTTCAACGTGAGGAACTGGCCGAGGCGGCGGATAGATACGCTCTCCGGCGGCAACAGGCAGCGCGTCGTCGTGGCTCGGGAGCTGGAGCGTCAAGCCTCCCTGGTCATAGCGGCCAATCCCGCCCAGGGGCTCGACGGCAGCTCCAGGGCCGCCTTGTTCTCCCGGCTGTCGGAGATGAGGGCGGCGGGCAGCGCCGTGCTGATACTGAGCTCCGATCCGGAGGACGCCTCGGCGGTCGCCGACCGGTCCTTCGCGCTGTACCGGGGCAGGTTGAAGGCCGTAGGCCCGGCCGACGAATCTGCTATAGCCGCCGCGTTGACCGGAGCGGCTCCGTGATCGGGCCTATAGCCTTCCGCACCGTCAAGGACGCGGGCGGGGCCGGAGGCTTCCGCAAGCTGGCCGCCGGCATAGTCGTGGCCGCCGGTTTCGCGGTCCTTGCGGCGACGGCGCTCTCCAACGAGCCCGTGGCGGCTCTCGGCGCCTTCTTCGCGGCCCCGTTCGCGACGCCCTCGTCGTTCCTCTCCATGGTCGAGCTATCGGCGCCCCTCGCCCTCTGCGCCCTCGGCGTGATCGTAACCTTCAGGGCCGGGCATTTCAGCCTGGGCGGCGAGGGACAGGCCTACGCCGGCTCTTTAGCGGCCGCGATAGTAGGATACTACGGCTACTCGAGCCTGGGCTCCGCCGCGACCGGGGCCGCCGTGCTGGCCGGCGCCCTCGCCGGATCGCTCGTCGCGGCCGTGCCCGCCATGGGCCGACGATTCGCGGGAGCCGACGTACTCCTTACTAGCATACTCGTTTCGCAAGGCGCCGTGTTCGCCGTCGATTGGGCCATCGGCGGCCCGCTGCGAGACGTCGCGGGCAACCTGATAGCCATGCCCGCGCTTCGGCCGGACGTCCTGCTGGCCCGCTTGGCGCCTCCGTCCACGGTTACCCTAGCCCCTATCGTCGCGGTCGCGCTCTGCCTGGCCGCGGGCCTGTACTTCGAGAGGACGCGAAGCGGCGCCGCCCACGACCTGTACGGCCGCAACCCGCTATTCGCGGAGTTACAGGGCTTCGACTCCAAGCTCCTGTCGTGGGCCCCCATCGTCGCCTCGGGCACGCTCCACGGCGTGGCCGGCGCCCTCATGGTCCTCGGGGCTAAAGGCACGGCCATACGGGGCATGAGCGGCGGAATAGGCTGGAGCGCCATAGGCGTCGCCTTGGTGGCCGGCTCGAGGCCGTCCGCGGTTCCCTTGGCCGCGCTTCTTTTCGCATGGCTTGACTCGGGTTCGAGGCAGGCGGCGGTCCTCTCCGACCTGCCTCCCGACGCCGGCCAGGCCATCAAGGCGCTGGTGATAATGCTCGTCAGCGTAAGGCCGGCCTGGGCGCTTATCCGACGAACGCTGCGCTCCCGCGCAGGAGCCCGGGTTGGAACCGACGCGGCAGCCGACGCGGCAGCCGACGCGGCAGCCCCGGTATCGCGGGCCCGGGGCGGTGGTGCAGGCGCGCCGGAGGGCGAAGCGTGAGCGGACTCTCCGCCTTCCTCACAGACGCTATAGCGTACCTGGCGCCCCTTTCGGCCGTCGCTATGGGCGGGCTCGCGACGGAGTACGTCGGCTCGCTTAATATCGCGCTCGAGGGCCTCATCGTTGTCGGGGCCTTCAGCTACGCCGTCTTCGGCCTCCTCCTCGATCCCGTCGCGGCCTACGTTGCGGCCCTCGCCGTTCCGGCGGCAGTAGCGTACGCCTCCGACCTTTTCTCCAGGAAGACCAGGGCGGATTCGTTCGTAGTCGGCCTGGGCGTGAATATGCTGGCGCCGGCCGCGGCTTCTATCGTCTCCCAGGCCGTCTTCGGCACAAAGGGCGTCGCGGTGGTACCGGGCCTGCAGGCGGCCAGGAGCTTCGGCGGCCTGGCCGCCCTGCCGCTCGCGGGGCCTCTCTTCGGTCAGCGATGGACCGATTACCTCGCCGTCGCCGCGGCCGCGCTCGTGGCCCTGGCGCTCGCGAGGACGCCCTTCGGAACCAGGGCGAGGGCGGCCGGCATGAACGCCGATTCGCTGGCCATGGCCGGCCTCGACGCGGGGCGGGTCAGGGGCGCGGCCTACGCCGTCTCGGGCCTGGCCTGCGGCGCGGCCGGAGCGGCGCTCGCCGCCTCGGTCGGCGCGTGGGTGCCTAGCATGAGCGCCGGCCGGGGATGGATAGCCCTCGTCGCCGTATACCTGGGCGGCAAGCGGCTAGGCGGGACGTTCGCGGCCTGCGCCCTCTTCGCCCTGCTGTTGTCGCTCGCCAACGGGGCCCAGGCCGTTTCCTCCGCCCCGGCGGAGCTGCTGATGTCGGCGCCGTACTTCCTGACCGCCGCCGTCGTGATCGCCGGCTCCGCTCGCTCGAGGCGGCGGCGCTGAGCCTTCAGCGCTACCCTTGACCTAAGCTAGCTCTTCGATTATATTCCTATTAATCAGATAGGAATATGGGGGTTAGCGCGAATGTTCTCGGTCTCCGCACGAACGCAATACGCCATACGGGCCATGTCCTGCCTCGCGAAGCGGGAGGGACGCTCGGCCACGTCGGCGGAGATAGCGCAGTCTGAGAGCATCCCCGCCAAGTACCTGGAGGGCATACTGTCCAGGCTCAAGGCCTCGGGGCTCATAGAGAGCGAGCGCGGCAAGAACGGCGGCTATAGGATGGCCAAGGACCCCGCCGAGATACGCATGCTGGAGATCGTCGAGGCGATAGACGGGCGGATCAAGCCCGTGACCTGCGTAGACGCTCCCGGAGCCTGCTCTCAGGGAGGCGACTGCCATCCGCGCAACTTCTGGATAGGCCTCAAGACGACCATAGACGCGTACCTCGCAGAGCGCACGCTAAAAGACGTTTCCGAAGGATGAACCGAATGGAACGAAGGCTAGTATACATGGACTACAACGCGACGACCCCGCTCCGTCCGGAGGTCAAGGCCGCGATGATCGAGGACCTGGAGGTCTTCGCCAACGCCTCCAGCATGCACGAGGCGGGACGTCGAGCGCGCGCCCGCGTCGAGGAGGCCAGGGCCAGGGTGGCGCGGCTCGTGGGCGCCGACGACCCAGAGCGCGTGATATTCACGAGCGGCGGCTCGGAGTCTAATAATACCGTCTTCGCGACGATGTTCCACCTCGGACGGGCCGGGTCCCGCCGGGGCATAGTGACGACCAAGATAGAGCATCCATGCGTCCTCAACGCCGCGAAGTGGCTCGAGGCGGAGGGCTTCCCCGTGACCTTCCTGGACGTCGACGAGTACGGCATGGTCAGGCTCGACCAGCTCAGGGCCTCCGTCGGGCCGGATACCCTCCTCGTCTCGGTCATGGCGGCGAATAACGAGATAGGCACGATCCAGGACATGGCTGCCATATCGGGCGTCGCCAAGGCGGCCGGAGCGTTCTTCCACAGCGACGCCACCCAGGCCGTAGGCAAGGTGCGCGTCGACGTGCGCGAATGGGGCGTCGACTACATGACCATGTCGTGCCACAAGCTATACGGGCCCAAGGGAGTAGGCGCGCTCTACGCGAGGCCGGGTGCCCCCCTCGAGCCGCTCATACGCGGCGGGCACCAGGAGCACGGCTTCAGGGCCGGCACCTATAACAACCAAGGCATACTCGGGTTCGGCCTCGCCGCCGATCTGGCTCGCGCGGAGCTCGACGAGTATTCCGCGAGGGTCAGGGCGCTTAGGAACCGGATGCGCGACGGCATAGTAGCGAGCGTCCCGAAGGTCAGGGTAAACGGCCATCCCGAGTCCGTATTGCCGAATACGCTCAACGTATCGTTCCCGGGCGCCGAGGGCGAGGCCATACTCCTGTCGCTCGACCTGGAGGGCATCAGGGTCTCCACCGGCTCGGCCTGCGCCTCGGGCAGCCTCGAGCCGAGCCACGTCCTCCTCGCGACCGGCGTGGGCCCCGAGCTGGCCCACGGCTCCATACGCTTCAGCCTCGGCCGGGATACGACAGAGGCCGAGGTGGACTACGTCGTCTCGAAGATCGGCCCCATCATCGCCCGCCTGCGCGCGATGTCGACCGTTTCATACTGAACATAAAGACTCGGAGGAATATCGTGAGCGACGCGTTCGCCTGGCTCTATTCGGACGTCGTGAAGGAGCACTTCACGAACCCCAAGAACGTCCTCAATCCCGACGAGGGATTCGTAAGCAACGCCGAGGGCATGACCGGCAACATCAAGTGCGGGGATCAGATGATGTTCCTCCTGCGCATCGAGGGCGACGTCATCGCCGACGCGAGGTGGAAGACCTACGGATGCGCGAGCGCGATAGCCAGCACCTCCATGCTGTCCGAGGTCATCAAGGGCATGGGCATCAAGGAAGCCTATAACATAAAGCCCGACGACATAGTGAAGCGCCTAGGCGGGCTGCCTGACAACAAGATCCACTGCTCGGTCCTCGGAGACAAGGCCCTCCGCGCCGCGATAGACGACTATCTCGCGAAGAACGGCCGCGAGGGAGAATTCCGCAACGAAGGCGCCCGCATCATCTGCTCCTGCCTCAACATAAGCGACCGGGACATAGAGGAGGCGGTCAAGCAGGGCGCCCGCGACTGGAACGGGTTGCAGGAACGTACCAAGATAGGTACCGTCTGCGGCGGCTGCAAGACGGCCGCGGAGGAACTGCTGCACGAATACGTGCATATATTCGCGTAGATATAGAACTAACCATACGTCCGCTTGTCCGACGCTCGTCTTGGTCGCTATAATCGAACCAATTCGAGAGTCGGAGCGTCTATGGCCAAGCGTATCGGTACTATCCTAATCGTCCTCCTAGGCCTCGCGGTCGTATCGTGCGGAGTATCGACGGGGAACCCGCAAGTAGGCGGGCAGAGCTCCTTCGGTCCCGTCAGGGTATCGCTCGGCGACGACGCCTCCTGGTCCGATCCGCTATTAGACGACTCCCGGTGGCGGACTATCGATATTCCCGAGACTATAGACCTGCGCGGATCGGACGGGTACTTCTGGATCAGGACGTCAGTCGCGATTCCTGACGCCATGGCGGGCCGGCCGGTCTGGCTGGAGAGCGGGAAGATAGACTGCGCCTTCGACCTCTATGCGGGCGGCGCGTATATCGGGTCGCGGGGCGGGCTGCCGCCGAGGTATAACGCCAGGCCGCAGATCGATACGGTGCTGCTCATCCCCTCGACCGCGATAGCGGACGGGAGGGCCGACCTCGCCTTCCGCTGCTACTATAGCGGCACGCAGGCCAGGATCCCCGGCTTCGGCCTGGCGGACGCCGAGCGCGCTGACATGATAACCCATCTTATGGCGTTCTTCATCTCCAGGGTCAACGTCATCATAGCCGTGCTCTGCATATTCATGGGCTGCTACTTCATCGCCGGTTTCATATCGAGGCCCGACGATACCGCGAGCCTCTATTACGCCCTGTCGCTATTCCTCGTCGCCGTCTACTTCCTGGATATGGGCTCCGAGAGGGTAATGATAGGCGGGCTCCTACAGCGCGCCGTGGCGAGGGAATGCCTTTCCGCGTCCATGGCCTTTTCCCTGCTGTTCTTCGTAAAGTTCTTCGGCGCTAGAGGCTATAAGGCCGCGAAGATCTTCGCCGCCGCGGATATCGTCGCCTTCGCTATAGCCTATCTCGTCTTCGCCCAGGACGACGGCGTCGTCAACCTGCTCTTTAACCTGAGCCTCGCGCCCGTTTTCGGAATCATAGTGATAGTCTTCGCGATAGTCGCTAAGGCCTCGCGCGACGGGCGTAAGGACGCGGTGCCCATACTCGTCGGGTTGATAGTAGGCCTCGGCTTCGCGTTCCACGATATCGCCTACCAGGTAACGGGCAGGCAGCCGTTCGCGTGGCTCCAGGGCTTCACCTTCTTCAGCCTCAACCTATCCGTGTTCGTCTCCATGTCCCTCCGTTCGTCCCTGATGCGCAGGGAGCTCGACGAGTATACGCGCGAGGTCTCCGAGCAACGAGATAAGCTGTCCAAGCTGCTGTGCGAGGCGGAGCGCGCCGCCGACGAGACGTCGACGGTAGCCAGGATGTTCGACGACGAGGTCTCGGCCGTCGCCGAGGCCGCGCTGCGCTCGGCCGAGAGCGCCGAGGGCATAGGCGCCTCGGCCGAGGCCCAGCGCCTTACCCTAGAGGGAGCCAGCGCCTCTATAGGGAGCCTCCTTGAGTCTATCGCGGCGGTTCGCTCGGAGCTCGCGCTAGAGGCCGCGAGCATAGAGCGTACGACGAGGAACACGGGAGGCCTCATCGACGGGGTCACCAGGGTCGGCGACGCCATAGACGGCACCGCCGCCTTCGCCTCCAGCCTGGACAAGCTGACGAGCTCCAGCCTAGAGGCCATGGCCAGGCTCTCCTCGTCCATGGAGCGGGTCAGGGACTCGTCCAAGGAGATCAGGGCGGTCGTCGTCGCGGTAAACGAGTTCGCGGATCAGACCAACCTGCTAGCGATGAACGCCTCGATAGAGGCCGCCCACGCCGGGAGCGCCGGCAAGGGCTTCGCCGTCATCGCCCACGAGATAAAGAGGCTCGCCCAGGCCAGCTCTGAGCGCTCCGCCCGTATAGGGGATATCGTGGCGGGCATCGAGTCCTCCGTCGGAGAGGGCGTCGTAGCCAGCGCCTCGGTAAGCGAATCGCTGGCGAGCATATCGGAGGGGGCCGCCCAGACGAGCGCCCGTGTCTCCGAGGCCGCCGCCGAGGCGGCCAGGCAGAGGAAGTCGGGAGAGGGCATAGCCGCGGAGTCGCGATCCTTGGCGAGCTCCGCGGTGAAGATCATGGAGGAGGCCGCCAAGCAGTCGGAGCTGTCCGAGAGCGCGTCCTCAGGCATGAGGGGCCTTCAGGCTAGCCAGGTCGAGGTAGCCGGCTCCGCCGCGCGCATCGTCGAGAGGAACGCGGAACTGGCCGATAGGGCTGCGTCGCTGCGGTCGCTCGCGGCCAGGGCCAGGAAGGCCGCAGACGATCTCGTCGCCGCGATGAGCCGCTAGCCGATGGGCCGGCGGATGGACGCTACGGGCCTGCGGCCGGTCGGGCCGGCGGGCGATTAGCGGATGGCGGGTATAATCTCCGACTCCGACGCCGCGGAATTCCGGGCGGCCGTGCTCGATCTATACGCGCGGGAGGGCCGGCGTTTCCCCTGGCGGGAGACCCGCGACCCCTGGGCCATATTCGTCTCCGAGATAATGCTCCAGCAGACCCAGACGGCCAGGGTCGAGCCCAAGTACCGGGCGTGGATGGAGCTCTTTCCCGACGCCGAGACACTCGCCGCGGCGGAGCTGTCGAGCGTGTACGAGGCTTGGCGCGGACTGGGCTATAATTCCCGAGCGCTCCGCCTCCGCGAGTCTGCCCGCGTCTGCGCCTCGCGCCACGAGGGACTGCCTCCCCGCGACGAGAGTCTATTGCTCGAGCTTCCGGGCGTAGGCCGGTATACGGCCCGGGCGGTGCTCGCGTTCGCCTACGGACGGCCGAGCGCCTTCCTGGAGACCAATATCCGGGCGGCCCTGCTATTCCATTTCTTCAAGGGCCGGTCAAAGGTACCGGATAGGGAACTCGAGGCCGTGGCCGAGGCCGTGCTCGATAACGACGATCCCCGTTCCTGGTATTACGCGCTCATGGACTACGGCTCGTGGCTGAAGAAGAGGGAACCTAACCCGACTCGAGGGGCAGCTGCGTACTCGAGGCAGTCGAAGTTCGAAGGTTCCCTGAGGCAGGCGAGGGGCGCCCTGCTCCGGGCCGTAGCCGACGCGGGAGTCGTGGACCTCGGGTTGATGGCGGCGGAACGGGGCCTGGACTACGGTCGCCTCGAGTCCGCGGCCCGGGGCCTGGAGGCTGACGGCCTCGTGCGGCTTGAAGACGGCGAGGTCCGCTTCGCGGATTAGCCGCCGCCTCGTCGCCGCCATGACGCCGACGCGCCGACGCGCCGACGCCCCGATCTAGCCGCGCTTCCCGTCAGGCCTTGACGAAGATGCGCCTGAAGAAGCGTACCAACGCGTCGCGCACGCGCACGAAGACGTTGCCGAGCCGAACGTCCGAGGCCGCGACGAGGTCGATGCGCCTGACGACGCTGCCGCCGGAGACGAACACGATCCTCCCGAGCCTCGTGCCCGCCTCAACCGGCGCCTCGACCTCGGTCTCGGCCTCAATCCTGGCTGTAACGCCCGAGGCGAGCGAGGCGGGCACGGTGAATATCGGGCGCTCGGCGTAGGCGAGCTCGACGGTCTCCTGGGCGCCGCCCCAGGCGCGTACGGGAGCGGGCTCCGGAGCGACCGGCCGTACCGTCTTCCAGGCCGAGAACGACCAGTCGAGCAGGGCCTTGCCCGAGCGCTCCCTGCCGCCGGGGCCGCTCTCGCCGCCGAGCGTCACTATGATGAACCTGGTGCCGTCGCGCTCCGCGGTCGCGACGAGATTATAGCCAGACTCGTCGATATAGCCGGTCTTGAGACCGTCGCAGCCGTCGTAGCTGAAGAGGAGCTTATTGGTGCTCTGGAGCAGTATCTTCACGGCGGGCGGGTCGACGCCCTCGGGCATCACGTCGGCCCTCGGGAAATTCATCGTGGTGCGCGAATGGTAGTCCGATATGGCGTTAGGATGGCGCAGGAGATAGGCCCTTGAGAGTATGGCCATCTCCCTAGCCGTCGTAACGTTGAATTCCGACAGCCCCGAAGGCTCGACGAAGCGCGTCGCCTCCAGCCCTAGTCGCTTCGCCTCGGCGTTCATGAGCTCGGCGAAGCCGCTCGTGGAGCCCGCGAGCACGCGCGCTACCGTCAGGGCCGCGTCGTTGCCGGAGATGACCGCCATTCCGCGCAGCAGGTCGTCGAAGGGTACGCTCATGCCCTCGGCCAGGTACATGAGGGACGACCGGTAGGGGAGCGTAGCGTCCTGCCTCGTGATGCTCACCCGGTCCGAGAGGGATATCCTCCCGGAGTCGACGGCGTCGAGCGCTATCATCATGGTCATGATCTTCGCGAGGCTCGCCGGCGGTATGGGGGCGTCGGCGTCGCGCTCGTAAAGCACGTCCCCGTTGGCCATGTCGACTATGATGACCGACTTCGCGTCCACCGCTGGAGGCGCGCCGTTCCGGAAGCTAGGCGCCTCGGCCGCGAACGCGGGCGCGCACGGGA
Source organism: Spirochaetota bacterium (assembly GCA_018816345.1). Classification (GTDB taxonomy): domain Bacteria; phylum Spirochaetota; class Spirochaetia; order Treponematales; family UBA12059; genus SZUA-370. The sequence goes on from JAHIWG010000156.1 coordinate 17,706, forward strand.
CCGATAGCGCGACCGCTACCATGGCGGCGGCGAGCGAGGAGCGCGCGGCCAGGGTAATGCGCGCGGCGAGCCGCGCCCTTGAGCCGCGCGACGGGACAATGGGAGTAAGCCCGGCCATCCGTCTCAAAAGTCCGCCTGCTTAACCGACCTGGGGAACGGTATGACGTCCCTGATGTTCTCTATGCCCGTCACGTAGCGTAGGAGCCGCTCGAAGCCCAGGCCGAAGCCCGCGTGGGGAGCGGAGCCGAAGCGCCTGAGGTCGAGGTACCACCAATAGGCGGCCGGGTCTAGGTCCTTGGCCTTCATGTTCTCGACGAGGACGTCGTAGCGGTATTCCCGCTCGGAGCCGCCTATTATCTCGCCTATGCGCGGCACTAGCACGTCCATGGCTCGAACCGTCTTCCCGTCGTCGTTGAGGCGCATGTAGAAGGCCTTCAGCTCCTTGGGATAGTCGGTGACTATGACGGGCCCGCCTATGACTGTCTCCGAAAGGTATCGCTCGTGCTCGGTCTGCAGGTCGCAGCCCCAGAACGGCTTATACTCGAAGGCGTCGGCGTGCCTCTCCAGCTCGGCGACCGCGTCGGTATAGCTCATATGGGCGAACTTCTTCGAGCGCACGGAATCCAGCGTCTCGATGATGCCCGGCTGGACGCGCTTCTCGAAGAAGGCCATGTCCTCGCCGCAGCGCTCGAGGGCCCAGGTAAGGAGGTGCTTGACGAAGTCCTCCGCCAGGGCCATGTCGTCCGGCAGCTCCGCGAACGCTATCTCCGGCTCGATCATCCAGAATTCCGCCAGGTGGCGCGTCGTATTGGAGTTCTCGGCCCGGAAGGTTGGCCCGAAGGTGTAAACCTTGCCAAGGGCCATGCAGTACGTCTCGACGTTCAGCTGGCCCGAGACCGAGAGGTAGGCCTTCTTGCCGAAGAAGTCCTTGGAATAATCCACCGCCGCGCCGCGCTTGGCTATGGCGTCCAGGTCCAGGGTGGTGGCCTGGAACATCTCGCCGGCGCCCTCGCAGTCGCTGGCCGTGATGATGGGCGTATGCACGTACTTGAAGCCGCGATCGTGGTAGAAGGTGTGGACGGCGTAGGCCATCTCGTCGCGCATGCGCGCCGCCGCGCCTATCGTGTTGGTGCGCGGCCGCAGGTGCGCGATCTCGCGCAGGAACTCAAGGGAGTGGGCCTTCTTCTGGAGGGGATAGGAATCCGCGGGGCATTCCCCTATTACCTCGATGGCGCTGGCCTTGAGCTCGACCGGCTGCCCCGCCGCGGGCGAGTCGACGAGGGTGCCCGTGACGGAGAGGGCCGCGCCCGTCGTGGTCCTGGACAGCGCGGCGGCTACGGACCCGTCGGCCGCGCCCGAGTCGAAGACGCACTGCAGCCCGGTGAAGCACGAGCCGTCGTAGAGCTCGACGAACGTGGCGTTCTTGGTATCTCGCTTGGTGCGGGCCCAGCCCTTGGCCGTGACGGTCGAGCCTACGGATCGCTCCGCTAGGATGGTTTTAATGTCCTTCATGGCATAGTAATACCATTACTGGGCCGCCTAGGTCAAAGGCCGCGCCGGGGACCTATTTTTCTATCTCGTCGTTTTGTGGTATTATAGCGTATCTAGCTTTCGGAGAATGCAATGTACTATAGCACCGCAGTCGCGTACCTGCTCTGGGCCCTCGGAGGATTCGGAGTGCTCGGCCTTCATCGATTCTACCTACGGAAGGTACCGACGGGTTTCCTATGGATGTTCTCGGGCGGGCTGGCCGGGATCGGCGCCATATACGACTTCCTGACCCTGTCGGGGCAGGTGAGGGAGGCGAACATCCGAGCCGGGTACCGCGAGGCCCTCGACATGCGGCCCCGGGACAGGATCATAATCCGCGAGCGCTACGCCGAGCCGGAGTTCGCCCCGCGGGCCAAGGAATCGATAGAGAAGTCAATCCTCAGGACGGCCAAGAAGAACGGCGGCCTCGTGACCCCGGGCGAGATAGCCATAGAGAGCGACTACTCGACCGACGACGCCCGCGCCGCCCTCGAGAAGCTCGCCGGCAAGGGCTTCTGCGAGATGCGCGTCCGGCCCTCCGGCGTCATAGTGTTCCGATTCCCGGAATTCGCCAGGGGCGACGAGGGTTTCGAGCCCGGCCTATAACGGCCACGCCAAAACAAGGCGTCCGCGTCGCGCTCTCGGCATAGCTCTCCGGAGTTACTGCGTCTCCCAGAGCGCGTACTCCCTGGCCGTACCCGACAGGTGGGGCAGGAAGTCGCTATACTGCTTCCTATAGTCCACATAATCCCAGGAATCGGCGTTCGCGGCGTTCCACGTGGCATCGATGATAGCAGCGCAGTTCAAGTACAGTTCGCTCGTATTGAGGTATCCGTCGCCGTCTAGATCGGCGCGCGGATCGTCAGCGGCCAGAAGAATAGCGTTCGTAAAGATACCGTGTCCTATAACGCTCGATTCCCACGATAATTCCCCCGATCCGGCGGCCGATAGCGTTACGTACTTGGGTCCCGCGGAGTACGTCAAGTACCCCTGCACCGCATCGCCTAGAGAGTCGACGAACCAGGTATAGGCGATATCCCCATCGTTATCGTAGACGCCATAGATCGGAGGCACCGCGTCTACCGTGGAGCCTTCCTCCACGAAGCCGCCGGAGTGGCAACTGTCGAGTATCGCTATGACGTTATGAAGCCCAGCGGCCTGGAACATAGCATAGAGCTCGTCGGCGCTGACCATGTCGGAGTAGCTCGACATGGAACCGAACGGTATTATATACGAGTTGCCTAGAGCGTCATGCGTCCCGTGCCCCGAATAGTAGAAGAGCACCTGCCCGTCCGTGCCCGCGAGGCCGGCTATATCGGCCGCCATCGCCGCCTTGGTCGCGTCGGCGCTCTCCGATGCGACCTGCGTGTTGGCGATGCCCGCCTTTACGGTCCAACCCCTGGACTCGAGCATCGCTTTCATCGCTAAGGCGTCGTCGTCGGTCAGCGTGAGGTTATTCGTTCCAGCCGCGCCTTCTCCGGCCGAGACGTCGTATATGGAAATTCCGTACACGAGCGCGGTCCTGGCCGGGGGCGCGGGCATGGCGCACGAGGTAGTGGCTAGCGTGGCCGACGCGAGCGTCGCCCCTACGACAAACGCGGCTAGCGAGGCATGTCCGGCGCGCATCATTCTACCGCTCCCGTCGCTACGTCGGCCCGCGGCTCGTACGATAGCGTGACGACCGCGCGGATCCCGGCGGTAAAGGAGTCGGCCCTGAGGTAGACGGGGACGGCTAGGCCCGCGCCGAGGGTGAAAAGCGGGCCTAGTCGCGCTATAGGCAGGCTAGCGCCGGCCTCTATATACGGGAACCAGAAATAGGAGTACGAATAATCGTAGCGGGCCAAGTGCCCGCCCGCTACGACGCTGACCGTGACTTTTCCCAGGTCGCAGAATGGCCCGACGCCGAGGTCGAGGGCGAAGAAGCCTCTATAGCGGTACCACTCGGCCGTATAGGCCGTGGCCGGCTGGTAGGAGGCTCCGCCCCGAATGACGGCTCCCGCGACGTCGCCTATCGCCAGCCCCAAGCGGGCTCCGAGCGCCGCTCCCACGGCGGCGCTATAATCGGCCTCGTGGCTAAGGGCGGCCCCCGAGGCTAGCGATACGCTAGGCGTCAGGGAAGGGGCGCCGAACGCGGGCGCGGCGGCGACGATGGTAGCGACGGTAAAGAGAGCGAAAATGTTAGTTTTCATCGTATGGGCTTTAAAATGCCGCAATTTTTATATAAATTCAATCGTTCTAGGCGCTATACGACGGGATGATTTCGGAAAGGGATTAGATGCGAAGGATCGCGATAGGCATGATGTCGATGGCCGCGCTGTCGATGCTATTAATTGGCTCGTGCTCGGGCAAGGCGCCCCTTGGCGTCACGCTCGACGAGACTCCCGTCATATCGGGCGGCCTCGGTTGGGGAGTCGTGTCCCTGTCGTACGTAAGGTTGATGCTCGAGCCCTCTTCCTCGGCGGACGATTCGGGTACGGCCAGGCGAGGGGAGATAGGCAAGATAAGCGCCCGGTCGAGGGTATTCAGCGGCCGGGACTCGGGCGTCTGGTATAGGGTCGAGATAGGCGACAGCGTCGGATGGCTGCGCGAGGAGTCTATCCTCGTGTATAGGAGCGAGGCCGAGGCCAGGAAAGCGGCGGAGGCGGGAGCATGAGCCTTCCCGCGTACCTCACGTACGCCCTGCCTCCGGTGGTCGGAGCCGGCATTGGGCTGTTCACTAACTGGCTCGCTATTAAGATGCTCTTCAGGCCGCTCGCCGAGCGTCGCATCCTCGGTATCCGCGTGCCGTTCACGCCGGGGATTCTCCCGCGCGAGCGGACTAGGATATCGCAGTCGCTAGGCGATACCGTGGCCGTGGACCTCCTCGACGAGGCTACGGTCATGGCCAGGCTCAGGAGCCCGGCGTTCAAGGACGCCGTGAGGCAGGCCGCGATGAGCGCGGGGCGCAAGGCCCTGGAGGCGAAGCCCTCGGACATAGCCGCCAGCGTCGATAGCCGTCTGTCGGCGCTGCTTAAGCAGGCGGCCCTCCGGGCCTTGTCGGGGCTCGCCTCGTCGGAGACGTTCTCCGCGTCGGTCGACTCTGGCGTCGCCTCCGCCCTCGAGGCGTCCCGAGGCATCGCCCTATCGACCCTCGCCGGCGACGCCTCGGTAGAGCGCCTGATAGCCGCGCTATCGGGGCCCGGCGGTGCGCCCCGGCTGTCCATGGCCATATCGGACGCAGCGTTCTCCCTGCTCGAGGGAGCGGCCTCGGAAGGCAAGTCAATCTCCTCGTTCGCGGGGGAGGCCCGGCTTCGGGCCTTCTCGGAAACAGCCTTCGACTCCGCCTACCCGGTCCTGCTCGAGGGCCTGGCCGGGGCGCTCGCGGATAAGGCCATCGTCGCCTCCATGGAGAAGGCGGGAGCCAAGATAATCCGGAGGGCCCTGGATAGGTTCAGCTCGGTACAGCGATTCTTCATAGGCCTCGGGCAGTACGACAAGGCCATCCTGGAGAACATGCCCGCGACGATAGCCGATTTCTCTGACTCGGTTAACTCGATCCTCAAGGAAGCCTCCACTAAGAAGGCCCTGTCGGCCAGGGTATCGAATGCCGTTGCCGATTTCGCGTCCCGCCCGCTCTCGGAATTCGCTTTCCTGGGAGATCCGGTATCCAAGGCTGAGGCTAAGGCCTCGTTGAGCGACGCCCTGTCGGAAGCGCTCGCCTCCGTAGACCCAGGCTCGATAGCCGGGATACTGCGCGCCGCGCTCGCCGATAAGTCGGTAGGGGACGCGCTCGACGCGTTCCCCGCTCTCGCGGGCGCCTTAGGGCCGGCAATATCCCGATGGGCCGCGGGACTGTTCGGAGACGGACGGGCCGACGGCCCGACGAGGGACTCGGCGGCAGGCAAGGTCGCCGCGGCGTTCTTCTCGGCTTTCTCGGGGACGTTCAGGCGAAAGGCCGGGGCTTCGCCCCTAGGCGAGGTCGTCGCCGTGGATATCGCCTCTCTCGAGAGCCTCGCCGAGGCCGCCGCGGAAGGATTATCGGAATTAGCCGTCTCGGAGAGCTCGGATCTCCTCGCGTCGATGGATATTCGCTCTCTCGTGGTTGAAAAAATCGATTCGTTGGATATGATTGACGTAGAAAGAATGATCCTCAAGGTCGTGGATAAGGAACTCGGGGCCATTACTATATTCGGCGGCATCCTAGGAGCCGTGATAGGCGTATTCCAGAGCCTTTTATTCCTGTTGCGTTAGGCTCCCCGAAGCGGGAGGGCCGGAACGGAAATCAAAAATGGAAAATGACGTGAAGGTGCTGATCGTCGACGACAGCGTCTCTTTCGCCGGGGCCGTAGTAGAGATGCTCGGCGACGATTGCGAGGCCCACGTCGCGTATACCGCGCGCGAGGCTCTCGAGGTCGCCGAGCGGATCCGGCCGAGGATAGTGTTCCTGGACATCGTGCTGCCGGACGGAGAGGGCTACGAGGTCTGCTCCCGCCTCAAGCGGGCGTTCATGCACATGCCGCTCCAGATCATCCTGATGTCGGCGACCTACGACGCGGACCGGATGGAGAAGATACTGGCGGTCGGCGCCGACGACTTCATCAAGAAGCCGTTCGAGGCCCTGGAATTCCAGCTCCGTCTGAAGGCCGCACGCATCAGGCTGCGCGCCCAGGCCAAACTCATGGACGAGCGCGAGTTCTACAGGCAGGCGGTACGCCAGGAAGAGAACCTTACCATCAAGCTGCTGGATAGGCAGGTCGGGCTCAAGGAGACCCTCGCC
>JAHIWG010000157.1 GCA_018816345.1 Spirochaetota bacterium
CGCGCGCCCGGTTCCGGGGGCTCCGCCGAACGCGCCCGGCCCTCCCCCGGGGCCGCCGCCCGGGCCGCCCATCCCTCCGGCCATCAGGCTCGAGAGCCCGCCCGTAGTCTTGGCGCCGTCCGTCGCGCCGGCCGCCGCGGCCTTCTGAGCCTCGTCATACCGGGCCAGGGCAATCTGCCGCTGCTCCTCGGGCAGCCTCGCAAGGCCCGCCGCGAAAACGGCGCGCTTGACCTCCTGGGCGCCCATGGTCGTCGGCGTGAAGCGGAACGCGGCGCTAGGCACGGTAAGGACGTCGTCCTTCTTTTGCTTGATGAAATCGACGTTGGCGGTCATGCCGGGCAGGAGCTTCCCCGAGGCGTTGTCAGCGAGGACGATGACGCTGTAGTAGACGACGTTGCCCGAGGTCGTCGGGACGAGCCTGATCTGGTCCACCGTGCCCGCGTAGGTCCGCTCGGAATCGGCCTCCACGGTAAAGCGCACGTCCTGGCCCTCGCGGATAGAGCCTATGTCCAGCTCGTCGACCTCGGCCTCGATCTGCATCCTGGACAGGTCCTCGGCTATCGTGAACAGGCTCGACGAGGCGGAGCTCGATCCGCCGACGACGCTCTGACCGGCGTCTATGCTCCGCTCTAGGACGATTCCGTCTATGGGAGAGGTGATGACGGCGTACTGGCTAATCTCCGTCTCTATCTCCTCCAACGAGGCGCGGGCGGACGCGAGCTCCGCTTTCTTGACCTCCAGGGCAGACTCGCTGGTCTTAAGCTCGTATTCCGAGATGAGCCGCTTATCGTACAGGGACGAGGCGTTCTTCAGGTCGAGGGCCTGGAGCTCGTAGTTCGCGCGGGCCTTGTCCACGGCCGCCCGCGCAGCCTTGGCCTTCAGTTCGAGGATGTCGGTATTGATGGTAGCCAGCACCTGGCCCGCCTTGACGCGGTCGTTATAGTCGACGTCGACCGTCTCGAGCCTGCCGCTCATCTGGGCGAGGACCGTGACCGACGAGACCACCGATAGCGTCCCGCTGCTCGTCACGACGCTCTCGATGGAGCCGCGCCCCACGGTCGAGAACGAGTACGACTCGCCGGCAGCCGCCTGCCCGTCCTTCTTTCCCGAGATGAGCGCGATCATGGCGAACGCGACGACGGCCGTTATGCCGATTCCAGCGAATAATTTCCACTTCTTCATTGTTCGATGCACTCCTTGTACGCCTTACCTATAGCAGGAGGCGTGCCAAGCGCTAACTCGAGAAACATGCCTAGAGGGGCCCCTCAGCCTGGCGCCGCGTCGGCGCCATCGGCCTGAAGGGAAAAATTCGGTGCGCACAACGTGCGCTGCGCATAAATTGCGCAGCGTCGGTTGCGATAATGATGGGGGCAGGAAGCTATCGTAGCGAGTCGTTAGCAAAAAGGGACGACGATCGCCGTCCCTTTATCATGCGGTGAGGCGGGGCCCGGTCTTTCGGGCTACCCCGGCGCTACTTCAGCTGCTTGCTGATCATGCTCTTTAGCGCGCTCCTGGGAACGGAGCCGTCGACGCGCCCGGTCACTTTGCCGTTCTTGAAGAACAGGATAGCCGGAAGGCTCGCGATAGCGTATTCCGCGCAGGCGACGGAAGCCTCGTCAGCATTGACTTGCACGAATTTCATCCTGCTCTTGTAGTCTCGCGCCGGGCCTTCGATCTCCGGCATTGCCATGCGGCTGGGTCCGTTCCAAGGAGCCCAGAAAAAAACGCATACAGGGTACGTACTATCCAGGATCGCGGCGCTAAACCATTCGTCGTTCGCTACGACTACTTTCCCGGTCAACGCCTCGTCCTTGGCATAGATGAAGGCCGAATCCCCTCTAGCAGGGACCCCGGCCTTATACTCTTTATCGCCGAACGCCTTCTCTTCCGCGCCTGCTAAGGCTGAAGCCAGAAAGGCCAGCGGCACTGGTACTATAGGCATGTCCGTTTCCCGCGCCGACGCATGAGCGGCTTCATAATAACGACCCGATTATTTTCAAGCGACGCCGGTCGCCGGGGACTATGCACGCCGTATCCTACGCGGTCAACGCGAGCGTTCCTTTCGAGAATAGATATACTGCTATCTTATAATGAATTATGCATAGGAACGAGGGCGCTCGGCGCGCGGCCCTCATCATGCCCTGGCTTTAATAGGAAGCTCGTCCTCGATCCCCTTGACCCCCGCTCCCGGGCGAACCTATAGTGGGCGGGTAGCGACGACGAGGGGGAATCCGGTGAGACGCCGGAGCTAGCCCGTAACTGTATGCCGACGGCCGCTGGAGCCGACGGCGAGCCAGAATACCCTCTTCGCGCATGGTTCGTGGAACGCTTCGTGGTACAGGCGTAAAACGATGGTCCGCGATCCCGCGCGGGCATCGAAGGAAACCCGATCAGGAACCGTTCCTCCCCGCCGACGAGCCCCGAGCCCCGCGCTCGAGGAGGGCCGCCGGATAGAAGGAGGATGGAATGAAACGAAGGATACTCGCATCGCTCGCGATACTGGCCGCGTACGGCGCCTTCGCCCAGGCGGGCCCGTCGTTCGAGGACGGACGCGGGGCGACTATAACGCTCCCGGGCAAGGCGACGCGCGTCGTCTCTCTCTCGCCGGCTATCACCGAGATACTCTTCGCCGCCGGCGCCGGCGACTCGGTCGTCGGCGTTACGACCTACTGCAACTACCCGGCCGAGGCCGCGTCCCGCGCGAAGGTGGGCGGGTTCTCCGCCAAGACCATTAGCCTCGAGACGGTCCTGGCGCTCCGGCCGGACCTCGTCATAGGCGAGGCGTCGGCGCACGGCCAGCTGGCGACGCAATTCGAGCGCTCCGGGCTACGGTTCGCGGCCCTCGACCTTACGGACTTCGATTCCGTCTACGCCGCCATTGGCCTCGCGGGCAGGGTCGCGGGCGACGAGGGGCGCTCGCGGGAACTGGTGGCCTCGATCCGCGGGAAGGTGGCCGCGGTCGAGGCCAAGACGGCCGGGATCCCGGCCGAGAGGCGCCCGCTCGTATTCTGGGAAACCTGGGACGAGCCCCTGATGAGCGCCGGCCCCAAGACCTTTACCGGCCAGGTAATCGAGTCGGCGGGCGGCAGGAACTGCTTCGCCGACGCCGCGACGAACTGGCCGGTCGTCAGCTTCGAGGCCCTGCTCGCCAGGGACCCCGATTACATCATGGCCGCGGAGAGCCACGGCGCGGCCCTGACCATGGAGCGCCTGGCCAAGCGGGCCGGATGGCCGTCGCTCAAGGCGGTCAAGGCCGGGCGCGTCGTGCTCCTAGACGGTGACATCGTATCGCGGGCGGGGCCGCGCTTCGCCGACGCCGTCGAGCTGATGGCGAAGGCCCTCTATCCGGAGCTGTTCTAAGTGAGAAGCGAGCGCAGTCGCGCCGCCATAGCCTACGGCGGCCTCGCCGCGGCCCTGCTCGCCGCTTTCACCGCCGCGCTCGCCCTGGGGGCCGTGCGCATAGCGCCCGACCGGGCCTTCCAGGCCCTCTTCCCGGCTCCTGGCTCGGAGCCCTCCCCGATCGCTATAATCGTCGGCCTGAGATTCGCGCGCGCCTGCCTGGCGGCCGCCGTCGGCGCGTCGCTCGCGGCCTCCGGCGCCGTCTTCCAGGGCCTGTTCCGCAACCCCCTCGCCGATCCCTACGTCATAGGCAGCTCCGGCGGAGCGGCGTTCGGCGCGGTCTGCGCCATAGCCTTCGGCTCGGGGGTCGGCGCGCTCGGCTTCTCGGGCATAGGCATCGCGGCCTTCGCGGGGGGGCTATCGGCCACCTTCGTCGTCTACCTCGTCGCCGGGGCCACGCGGCTCCGCTCCGACGCCTCAAGCCTCCTCCTGGCCGGAACCGCGCTCGGCTCGCTCTTCTCGGCCCTCGTCTCCATAGTGCTGGCGCTCAAGGACAAGGACCTGCACCAGGCCTGGTTCTGGCTCCTGGGCGGCTTCTCGGGCCGCGGCCTCCCCGAGCTCGCGGCGGCCGCTCCGGCGATGGTCGCGGGCCTGGCAGCCGCCCTCGCGGGATCGAGGACGCTGGACCTCCTGTCGGTCGGCGACGAGGAGGCCGCGAGCCTGGGCCTGCGGCCCGCGCGGGCGCGCTTCGCGATAGGCGGCTTCGCGGCCCTTTCGGTATCCGCGGCCGTCGCCCTCTCGGGCGCCATCGGCTTCGTCGGCCTCGTCTGCCCCCACCTCGCGAGGCGGCTCGTGGGGCCGAATCACCTCCGCCTGATACCGGCGTCCGCGCTCTCCGGCGCGGTCCTCCTCGTGATAGCCGACACGGTGGCGCGTACCGCCTTCGCCCCTATCGAGATGCCCGTGGGAGCCATGACGGCCCTCATAGGCGCGCCGTTCTTCATATATAAGATAGCCAGGCGCGGATTGGAGGGCTCCCGATGAGCGTCGCCGCCATGCTCGAGGCCAGGGGCCTCTCGGCCGGCTACGGCGATCGGGCCGTCGTCTCGGGCGCCGGCTTCTCGGTCGGCCCCGGCACCCTCCTCGTCGTCCTCGGGCCTAACGGCTGCGGCAAGACGACCGTGCTCAAGACGTGCATCGGGCTCCTCCCGGCCCTCTCCGGCGAGGCCCTGCTCGGGGGCCGCCCCGTGGCGTCCCTCGCGCCCAGGGCGAGGGCGAGGCTCGCGGCCTGGGTGCCCCAGGTAGCCGAGTCCGCCTGGTCGTACCGCGCCAGGGACATAGTCGCGCAGGGCCGGTACTCGATACGCGGCGCCTTCAGGCCCTTCGACGCCGAGGACGAGGCCGCCATAGACGGCGCCCTCGATGAGATGGACGCCCGGGCCTTCGCCGACAGGCGCTTCTCGTCGCTGTCCGGCGGCGAGGCCAGGCGCGTCATGATAGCCAGGGCCCTGGCCCAGGCCGCGCCCCTCCTCGTCCTGGACGAGCCTGCCGCGCACCTCGACCCCGGCAGGCAGATGGAGCTGATGGAGCTCCTGTCGAGCCTCGCCGAGGCAGGGAAAGCCGTGGCCGTCAGCGCCCACGACGTCAACGCCGCCCGCCGCTTCGCCGACCTCGTCCTCCTCGTAGGCAAGGACGGGAGCTCCGCCTTCGGCCCCCCCGACGAGATACTGACCCCCAAGCGGCTCGAGGACGCCTACGATACCCATTTCATCCACGGCGACCACGAGTCGTACGGGAAATTCGTCCTTCCCGTGGCCCGCAAGCGGAACCTAGGAGACTGAGCATGGACGTTCCCGTACCCGAGGACGCCGCCCGGGCCGATCGGCCCGAGCTGACCGAGCGGGCCCGTCCCGCCGAGCACTCCCCCTCCGCCAAGCGCTACTCCCCCGCCGAGCGCTACTCCCCCGCCGAGCCGGTCCACGGCGGCGATATAGTCGCCCTGGCCGCCGCCTCCGGCCTCCCC
>JAHIWG010000158.1 GCA_018816345.1 Spirochaetota bacterium
CGGGGCGCTGGCCTCGTACGGGAGGCGCCGTCGCGGGAACGGCCCCGATGCCTAGGCCGGCGCCCGCCTCCGCGCCCGGCTATCACGTCGACGCCGCCCGCGAGGGCGATATAGCGGCCGTCATGGAGCTGGAGGCGGGAGGGTTCCACGACGGGATAACGGAGTCGGAGGAGGTGTTCCGCGCTCGCCTTGCCGCGTTCCCCCAAGGCTTCATGCTACTGCGGTACGAGGGCCGGGTCGCGGGCTACCTCTGCTGCGAGCGCTGGGCGGACGTCCGCCTGGGCGACCCGGAGAGCTTCGCCCTCGGCCACGATCCGGTTCCCCGCTACGCGCCGGGCGGCCCGGTGCTCTACGTCGCGTCAATGACCGTCGACGCCCGGTTCCGCGGCGCCGGGCTCGGGGCCTTCCTGTTCCGCGAGGGCCGGGCGAGGGTCCGCTCCCTCGCGCCCGGGATCTCCCTCGAGGCGCTGCTGGTCAATGAGGAATGGACGGCCGCCCGCCGCATATACGAGGCGGAGGGGTTCGCCGTCCGGGGCGTCCTCCCGGGATTCTTCCCGGCCCGGGACGGTGAACCTACCGCGGGCTTAGTGATGGCGAGGGGAGCTCTGGACGGGGCCTCGAGCGGCAGGGCTAGCGGCCCGGGCTAGGGGCCGGGGCTAGCGGCCGGTCTTGGCGGTCCTCTTGCCGCGCTTGCCCATCCACTCGAGCCATCCGCGGAACTCCGAGTCGACGAATTCGAAAACGTCGTGGGCTTCCTCGAGGCGGGCCCTGAGCGACTCGTCCCGCCCCTCGAGTATCTCGAGGCCACGGTCGGCTATAGCGTGGAGGCCCGCCATGACCTCCATGCGCCTCCGCATGAATTCTAGCCAGCCCCCGTCCCTGAACCTGAAATAGTCCCGCCTCGGGACGAGGCAGGGCGCAGGCTCGATGAGACCCTCCCCGACGAGCAGCCGGGCCATGCTAGACACCGAGCTCTTGGACGCCTGGAGGCAATCGCATAGATCGTTCAGGCTCTGGGCCGGGGGATCTGATATGAGCAGGACGCCCAGGACCCGCCCGGCCATCCTCGGTAGCCCCATCTGCTCGCAGAACAGGGCCACGTCCTCTATGAAGTGCCGCTCGCCTATTTCTTTCCCTACCATGAAGAGGAGTATTCCCCCCCGGCGCTTCCGCTGTCAACACGATCGGCTTCGAATATTTGAAAATACTCAACGTACAGTATTTACAGAACGATAAAAATGTAGTAGCCTGACTCCAGCGGCCGGGGCGCGTCAGCGCCGCGAGCCGCGTACGGCCCGCGCCGGGGCCGGAACCGCCGCGTCATCGAGAGGTAGTATGGATTCCACGATCAGCCTGGACCGGCCCGCTGGCCTGTCCTCAGCCGAGGCGGCCGAGGCGCTAGCCTCGGACGGCTATAACGAGCTGCCGAGCGCGAAGAAGCGCACCGTCCTCGATATCCTGTGGGACGTCGTCCGCGAGCCGATGTTCCTCCTGCTCCTTTGCTGCGGGGCGCTGTACCTGATACTCGGCGACCCCCAGGAAGCGCTCATGCTGCTCGGCTTCGTCGTCGTCGTGATAGGCATAACGCTCTACCAGGAGAACAAGACCGAGAAGGCCCTGGACGCCCTCCGCGAGCTGTCGAGCCCGCGCGCCCTCGTCATCCGGGACGGCGTCCAGAGGCGCATAGCGGGGAGGGAGGTCGTGCGGGGAGACGTCATGCTCCTCCAGGAGGGCGACCGGGTGCCGGCCGACGCCGAGGTGCTCCGGTCTACCAACCTGAGCGCCGACGAGTCGCTCCTGACCGGCGAGTCCGTGCCCGTGAGGAAGACGCCGCGCAGCGTCGCCGCCGGGGGCGGCGCTAGCGGCGAGGCACCGGGCGGCGACGTCCGGGCGGTCGCCCCGGGAGGGGACGACCAGCCCTACGTATTCTCGGGCTCGATGATAGTCAAGGGCCACGGCATCGCCCGCGTCCTTTCCACCGGCGCGAGGACCGAGATAGGAAAGATAGGCAAGGCGCTCCAGAGCCTGGAGACGGAGGATACCAATCTCCAGAAGCAGATAGGCGGCATCGTCAAGGCCTTCGCGCTGACCGGGTTCGCGCTATGCGCCGCCGTCATAGTCGTATTCGGCCTCACCAGGCACGATTGGCTGGGCGGCATACTCGCCGGCCTATCCCTCGCCATGGCCACGCTCCCCGAGGAGTTCCCCGTCGTCATGACGGTGTTCCTGGCCCTCGGCGCCTGGCGCATCTCCAAGAGGCGCGTGCTGACGAGGCGGGCCCACGCCATCGAGACTATGGGCTCGGCCACCGTGCTCTGCACCGACAAGACGGGCACCCTGACCCTCAACCGCATGACGGTATCGAGGCTTTCCTGCGGGGGCGCCTTCCACGAGGTAGGCTCCGAGGCGGCCGAGCTGCCCGAGGCTTTCCACGATATCGTCGAGTACTCGATACTCGCCAGCCCCGCGGATCCCTTCGATCCCATGGAGAAGGCCATGCGGGAGCTCGGGGAGCGCACCCTCGTCTCCACTGAGCACCTCCATAGCGATTGGGATTTCGTCCGCGAGTACCCGCTCTCGGACTCGCTCCTGGCCATGAGCCGCGTCTGGGAATCGTCGGGCCGAGAGCGCCTCGTCGTGGCGGCCAAGGGCGCGCCCGAGGCCATAGCCGATATCTGCCACCTGGACGAGGCTGGCCTGGCCGCGCTCCGCGCCGACATAGACGCGATGGCCAACGACGGCCTCCGCGTCATAGGCGTAGCGGCGGCTAGCTGCGAGAAACGCGCCCCGACGGAAGGCCTGCCCGCGGGCCAGCACGAATTCGACTTCCGTTTCGTCGGCCTCCTCGGCCTCCTCGATCCCGTCAGGGCCGACGTCCCCGACGCGGTGGCCGCCTGCGGCGAGGCCGGCATCCGGGTCGTGATGATTACGGGCGACTATCCGGGCACCGCGCGCAACATCGCGAGGAGCATAGGCCTGCCGAATCCGGACGAGGTCATCACCGGCCCCGAGCTCGACGCGATGGACGACGCCGAGCTCCGTCGCCGCATCGCCACGGCCTGCGTGTTCGCCAGGGCCGTGCCGGAGCAGAAGCTCCGCATCGTGAGGGCGCTCAAGGATAACGGCGAGGTCGTCGCGATGACGGGCGACGGCGTCAACGACGCGCCCGCCCTCAAGGCCGCCGATATCGGCATAGCCATGGGAGGCAGGGGGACGGACGTCGCCCGCGAGTCGTCGGCCCTCGTCCTCCTCGACGACGACTTCGCGTCGATAGTGCACGCCATCAGGATAGGCAGGCGCATCTTCGACAACCTCCGCAAGGCGATGACCTTCATCTTCTCGGTCCACCTCCCGATAGCGGGCATGAGCCTCATTCCCGTGTTCCTCAAGTGGCCGCTGGCCCTATTGCCGGTCCATATCCTGTTCCTCGAGCTGATAATAGACCCGGCCTGCTCCGTCGTCTTCGAGATGGAGGAGGAAGAGGCGGATATCATGAGCCGGAAGCCGCGGCCGGCCGGAGAGAAGCTGTTCGGGCCGAGGATGGTGTTCATAGGCCTTACCCAGGGCCTCGGGATACTCGCCCTCGTCGCGGGCATCTACGCGTGGGCGCTCTCGTCCGGCTACGGCGAGGGCGAGGCCAGGGCCCTCGCGTACGTCAACCTCGTGTTCGGCAACATAGGCATGATCTTCTCCAACCGATCGTGGACCGAATCGATCCTCAAGAGCCTGCGGCGGCCCAACAAGGCGCTCTGGATCGTATCCTTCGCGGCGCTGGGCTTCCTGGCCTTGGCCCTCTTCGTGCCGGCGCTCAACGCCGTCTTCGGTTTCGCCCCGCTCCACCTCTGGGAGATAGGGCTCTGCGCCATAACGGCCGTCATCACGATACTCATAAACGAGTTCGCCAAGCTGCCCGTCTTCGCGCGGGCCTTCGACAAGGGGGGAAGGAAATGACGCTATCGGGGAGGCGCCTCGGGCGCATGGTCGCCATGTATTCCAAGGCGATGGGCTCGCTCGGCGCGGATATCGAGACGCTGATCGGGAAGGCCCGCTACGAGGCGGTCGTCGGAGGCGCGCCGGCGGAGATGGAGCGCCTGGCCCCGACCCTGCCGGAGATAGGCCGGGGAAACCCCTTCGAGGGGACGATAGTCACGGCGGCCGTCCTGACGGCCATAGGCCGGACGCTCGTTTCCTCCGGCGATCCGGTCGGGTCGGCGGGGGAGGCTATGCTGGGCATCGCGAGGCTCTTCTACGGCTCGCTGCCGCGCGCGGCGACGCTGGCGATGCGCGCGCTGTTCTTCACGCCGTTCTTCGTAGGGCGCCACGAGCGCTGGTCGAGGCGCCCGGATCGCGCCCGCTCCCCGGGCGACTGGAGGCTCGAGGTCCGGCGGGACCAGGCCGACTGCGACGTCCGCATAGACTTCCTCGAGTGCGCCTTGCTCAAATGGCTGACTTCCATAGGCTCGAGGGAGCTCTGTCCCTACCTATGCGCCACCGACCATGAGTCGGCTAAGGCCTTCGGCCTGGTCTTCAGGCGCGAGGGTACGCTAGCCGGCGGCGCCGACCGATGCGACTGCCGGTACTCGAGGAGGGCCGCGCCATGAGAATATGCGTGTTCGGAGCCGGGGTCATTGGCAGCCTCTATGCTGGAAGGCTAGCCGCCGCTGGTCACGAGCTGACGGTCGTGGCCCGCGGCGATAGGCTAGCGAGCATCGAACGCGAAGGTATCGTCCTCGAGGACGAGCCCTCGGGCGAGCGCCTGGCCGTACGCGTCGAGGCGGCGCCCGGGCTCGATCCCGAGCGGTCATGGGACGTCGTCATCGTAGCGCTCAGGAAGGACCAGCTCTCCTCGGCCCTTCCCGAGCTAGCGGCCAATCGTGTCACGCCGCGCTTCGTCTCGATGATCAACTCGGCCGACGGCTCCCGGAGCCTCGCGGCGGCCGTCGGCGAGGCGCGCCTGTCCCTCGGCTTCCCC
>JAHIWG010000159.1 GCA_018816345.1 Spirochaetota bacterium
ACCCGACCCATATCGAGCGCTTCGGGCGCGCCGTCTGCGTCGGCGGCGGCATCGGCGTGGCGCCTATGTTCCCCATCGCCCAGGCGCTCAAGAAGGCCGGCAACCACCTGACGGTGATCGTCGGCGCGCGTACCCGGGACCTCGTCATACTCGAGGAGGAGATGCGCGCCGTCGCGGACGAGCTCATAGTCGTCACCGACGACGGCAGCTACGGCCGCAAGGCCCTCGTCACCGAGCCGCTCAAGGAGCTGTGCCAGTCAGGGGCGCGGCCAGACATAGTCGTGGCCATAGGACCGCCCGTGATGATGAAATTCTGCGCCGAGACCACGAGGCCCTTCGGCGTCAAGACGCTCGCCTCGCTCAACACCATCATGATCGACGGCACGGGCATGTGCGGCGGCTGCCGCGTCTCGGTGGGCGGCAAGACCCGTTTCGTCTGCGTGGACGGCCCCGAGTTCGACGCGCACGAGGTGGACTGGGACGGCATGATGCTTCGCCTGCGCGCGTACAAGCCGCTGGAGGACGAGGCGCATAAGGCGCTGCACGAGAGCGGCCAGTGCAGGCTGACCGCCATGGCCGACGCGGCCAAGGTCGCCGAGGATAAGGCTAAGGCCGGAGGGGCGGTATGAACGGAGCGACGGGCGCGGAGATGGCCTCGAGGGCCAAGGAGTCGCTTGCCGGGCTCGAGGGCAAGGACCTGACTAACAGGGACAGGATGGCGCTGCCGGTCCAGGACATGCCCTGCCAGGAGGCGGCCGAGAGGGCGCGCAACATGGACGAGGTAGCCCTCGGCTATACCGAGGCCCAGGCCCGCGTCGAGGCGGCGCGCTGCCTGCAGTGCAAGAACGCGCCGTGCGTCGCCGGCTGCCCCGTATCCATCGATATCCCGGGCTTCATAGGCCTCGTGGCCAAGGGCGACTACCGCGGAGCGGCCGACGTCATCAGGAAGACCAACCTCCTCCCGGCCATATGCGGCAGGGTCTGTCCCCAGGAGAAGCAGTGCCAGGCCCCGTGCACGCTTGGCAAGGCGCTCAAGGGCGTGGACAAGGCCGTGCAGATAGGCAGGATCGAGCGCTTCGTGGCCGACCGCGAGCGCGCGGCCGGCGGGGCGCCCATGCCCCGCGTCGCGCCTCCCTCGGGCAAGAAGGTCGCGGTCATAGGCGCCGGCCCCGCCGGCCTGACCGTAGCCGCCGACGTCCGTCGCGAGGGCCACGAGGTCGTCATATTCGAGGCCTTCCAGAAGCCCGGCGGCGTCATGGTCTACGGTATACCCGAGTTCCGCCTTCCCAAGGCGATAGTGCGCGAGGAGGCCGAGAAGCTCGAGCGCATGGGCGTCCGGTTCGAGCTCAACACCCTCGTAGGCAGGACCCGGCCCCTGGCCGCCCTGCTCCAGGAGGACGGTTTCGACGCGGCCTTCGTGGGCGTCGGGGCCGGCCTGCCAAAGTTCATGGACATCCCGGGGGAGAACCTCGTCGGAGTATTCAGCGCCAACGAGTACCTGACGCGATCTAACCTGATGCGCGCCTGGGACAAGGAACGGGCCGTCACGCCAATCTACCCGTCCAAGCGGGTAGCGGTGCTCGGCGGCGGCAACGTCGCGATGGACTCGGCCCGCATGGCCCTGCGCCTCGGGGCCGACGAGGTGCACGTGCTGTACCGCCGTACCCGCGAGGAGATGCCGGCACGGGCCGAAGAAGTCGAGCACGCCATCGAGGAAGGCATCGTTTTCGATTTCCTAGCGAGCCCCACCGAGGTGCTCGGCGACGGCAAGGGCGTCGTGACCGGCCTCCGCGTCATGTCGTATAGACTCGGCGAGCCCGACCCGTCCGGCAGGCGTAGCCCTGTCGCTATCGAGGGCTCGGAGCACGACGTGCCGTACGATACGGTGATAGTCGCGGTAGGCAACGAGTCCAACCCCCTGCTGGCCAAGACGACCCCGGGCCTCGCGGTGGACAAGAAGGGCCACGTGCTCGTCGACGCCAACCAGAAAACCGCGCTGGACGGGGTCTGGGCCGGCGGCGACATAGTCCTCGGCGCCGCGACCGTAATATTAGCGATGGGCGAGGGGCGGCGGGCGGCAGCCGCCATTAACGAGTACTTAAAGGAGAACTAAGCCCCGAGCCCATCGGATGGGCGACGTACACGCCGCTTCCAGCGGCGACTACAATAATTTTCCTTGCTCGTTAGCGAGCGACGCGAGCGTCGGGCCGGCGGGCGGCCGCCGCCATTAACGAGTACTTAAAGGAGAACTAAGCCCCGAGCCCATCGGAGTAAGCGTTCCGGGATGCCGGGGGCCATTGATCCGAATCTTCGCTTCGGCCATAATAGGGTCGAGGATCGCGACGCGGCGCGTCGAGGTCTTCGACCTTTTTCCTTCTAACGGGAGCCTTTCGATGCGATCCAAAGCCTTTATATTCGCCGCCCTCGCGTTGGTGTCCATGGTGTTCGCGCCTTATTCCTGGGCGCAGGATCAAGTAGACGCGGATGTCGACCCCTCCCAGACGCCTCCCGCCATCGCGGTTCCCGACGCCCCAGCGGCCCAGGCGGCGGTAGTCCCCAAGGCCGATGCGCTCCTGTACTATAAGCAGGGACGCGACTTGGAGGCCGCGGGCAAGAGCGCCGAGGCCGCCGCGAAGTACCGCGAATCGGTCGCTATATGCGATCGCGAGCTCAAGGCGGATCCTACTCGCATGGACGCCCATACGGTCAAGTGCTGGAGCAACTTCAGGCTCGCCAAGTACCGGGACGTCGTCGACCTCGGAGCAGCCGCGCTCAAGATCAAATTCGACGCGCGCATAGTCGAGGTGATGGGCGAGGCCTATTTCCACCTGAGCGACGACGCGAGCTCCATACGGTACTTGCAGCGCTATATCGATAACGTGGGCGAGTACGGCGATCGCGTCCCGACGGCCTATTTCTATATGGCGGAGAGCTTCGTCCGCCAGAGGCGGCTCGATCACGCCGATATCGCCTATAGCCTGGCCGTATACCGCGAGCCGGGGATAGCCCGCTGGTGGTACCGCCACGCCGCCCTCGTGGAGGCGCTCGGAGAGTACCAGCGCGCGCTCGACCTGTACGGCAAGGCCCTGAGGCTGAGCCCCGGGATGGCCGAGGCGGTCGCCGGGCAGTCCCGCGTAAAGGCCCGGCTGTAGCTACGGCGGTCCGCGGCTACGGCCGTCCTCGGCTACAGCAGGCTGACTGGATCCGGGTCAATTTCCACGTAGACGGCCCCGGGGGCCTTCCAGCCGGCCAGGGCCGCCGCGAGCGCCGAGCGCGCCGGGGCCGGGTCGGCCGATCGCAGTATTATCTGCCAGCGAGCGTTGCCCGCGACGACGGCGATAGGGCATTCCGCCGGGCCGAGCACGTCGACCGCGCCGCCCTGGGCCGCGTGGGCGACCCGGCCCGCGAGCTCGGCGGCCGACGACTTCGCCTGGCCCGCGTCCTTGGACCGTACCGTTACGCGTAAGAGCCTCGAGTAGGGCGGGAAGCCTAGTTCCCTGCGCACGGCCAGCTCGTCCCCGTAGAAGCCGGCCGCGTCATGGGCCGCGGCCCTGGCGAGTACGGGGCTCGTCGGCCTATAGGTCTGGACTATCACCCTGCCGCCCTTGACGAAGCGTCCCGCCCGCCCGGCGACCTGCGTCACCAGCCCGAAGGCGCGCTCCGCCGCCCTGAAGTCGGGCAGGTTCAGGGTGGTGTCTGCGAGTATGACGCCGACGAGGCGCACTCCCGGGAAGTTGAGCCCCTTGGCGACCATCTGCGTGCCTAGGAGGGCGTCTATCTTGCCGTCCCTGAAGTCGTCGAGGGTACGCTCGAGCACGCCCTTGCGGCTCGTCGCGTCGGCGTCAAGCCTCGCTATCGTCATATCCGGGAAGAGGCGCGCCGCCTCTTCCTCGACGCGCTCCGTGCCGAAGCCGGCCCAGCCGGTGTCGAGGGACCCGCATTCGGGGCAGGACGACGGGGGAGCGGCCTGGTAGCCGCAGTAGTGGCAGACGAGGCGGGCCCGCTCCTTATGGTAGGTCATGCCCACGGAGCAGTGCCTGCACTTGAGCTCGGCCCCGCAGGTCTTGCAGCTCCAGAAGTACGAGAAGCCTCGGCGGTTGAGGAACAGTATCGACTGCCCGCCCTCCTTCTTCACCGCGCGCACCGCCTCGATGAGCCGCTTGGAGAGGGCTCCTTCCTCGACGCGCATGTCGACGATCTCCACGGACGGCATGTCGCCTCCCGCGAGGCGCCTCGACAGGGACAGCCGCTCGATGCCGCCTTCCGTCATCAGGCGCCACGATTCGACGCTCGGGGTGGCCGATCCCATCACGAGCCTGGCGCCCTCGGAGGCGGCGCGGCGCATCGCCACCTGCCTCGCGTGGTACCGAGGGGAGGAGCCGGACTTGTAGGAGCCCTCGTGCTCCTCGTCGAGCACGACGAGGCCGAGATCCTTGACAGGCGCGAAGACGGCGCTCCGGGCGCCTACGACGACCCTGGCCTCGCCGCGCAGCACGCGCCGCCACTCGGCGAGCTTCTTAGGGGCGGTCAGGCCGGAGTGGATGACCGAGCAGAGGTCCCCGAAGCGGTTCCTGACGGCGTCCTCGACCTGGCGGGTCAGCGCTATCTCGGGCACGAGGTAGATGACGCCCCGGCCCTCCGCGAGGGTCGCCTCGGCGGCCTCGAGGAAGACCTCCGTCTTGCCCGTGCCCGTCGGCCCGTAGAGGTACCACCGGCCCGCCCGCTTCGAGAGCACGGCCGCGAGCGCCGCCTGTTGCTCGTCCGACGGCGAGAGGGGCGCCGTCGCTATGCGCACGTCGTCGAACGAGCCGGAGTCGGCCCCTCCCTGGGCGCCGGCCTTCCTGCGGCCCTCGCGCTCGGCCGAGGGCATCATCGCCGACAGCGCCTCCCCGAGCGAGCAGAAGTACATGCCCGCGAGCCAGGAGGCGAGGGCCAGGGTCTCGGGTCCGAACAGCGGCTCGGCGTCGACCAGCCTCAGGTACGGCTTGACGAGGG
This sequence comes from Spirochaetota bacterium, assembly GCA_018816345.1. Taxonomy (GTDB): domain Bacteria; phylum Spirochaetota; class Spirochaetia; order Treponematales; family UBA12059; genus SZUA-370. Next base: position 4,996 of record JAHIWG010000159.1, read on the forward strand.
ACGGGTCGAAGTCGACCTCGTCGCCCGTCGCGACGACCCAGCCCGTCGCCGTCCGGCGGCCGAGGCTCGCCTCCACGCGGGAGCCGACGGGGGCGTCGAGCCCGTCGGGATTGCGGTAGCTCCACTGCCTGTCGACGGGGACGTCGAAGGCTACCGAGACGTAGGCCGGCAAGGGTCCTATCGCCCCTGGCCGTCGAGCACCGCGCGAAGGAGCTTGAGATCCTCCCAGGCGGGGCGCTTGAGGCTCTCGTCGCGGAGCAGGGCGCTAGGATGGTATGTAGCGACCAGGGGTATCCCGCGGAAATCGTAGACCTTGCCTCGGAGCCTGCCTATGCCGTCCTTGACGCCCAGCAGGGATTGCGACGGGATTCGGCCCGCGGCGAGTATGGCCTTGGGCCTGAGGAGGGCTATCTGCCTATCGAGGAAGGGCATGCACGCCGATTGCTCGTCCGGGGCTGGGTCCCGGTTCATGGGAGGCCTGCACTTGACTATGTTGCCGATGAAGCAGTTGTCCTCCCGCGAGAGGCCTATCGACGACAGCATCCTGTCGAGGAGCTGGCCCGCGGGGCCGACGAAGGGCAGGCCCGTCCTGTCCTCCTCCGCGCCGGGGCCCTCGCCTATCACCATCACGAGGGGCCGCTCGGGGCCCTGGCCGGGCACGGACCGCGTCCTGCCCGCGGCCAGCCTGCACGCGAGGCACCTGGCCGCCTCGGCCGCGATGGCGGGGAGGCTGTCGTCGCCGGGAACGGCCGCGGAGCGCCTCGCGGTCCCGCTCGCCGGCCTCGCCCCCGCCTGGCCCGCCGCCGGAACAGGCGGCTGAGTATCCGTGTTCTGCGAAGCGGGCGGCTGGTCCGTCTCGCCGAGGCCGAGGGCCTGCTCGGCGAACTCTGGCGCCGGGCGGCCGCTCCTGAACCCGTCGGAGAGCGCGTCCTCGATGAGGGCGAGGGCCTCGTAGGCAGCCCGCCTATCGTCCGTCGCCCGCCTGTCGTCCGTGGCCATGCGCGTCACGCCCTCTCGGCCATGAGGGTTCGAAGTTCCATTGAGATGTCCCTGGCGTTCCTGGCCGCCGCCTTGCCGAAGAGCTCGTACGCGGCGCGGCCTACGCGCGGCTCGGCCTCGCAGGCGGCCTTGAGGAGGGGGCCGTCGAAGCGGAGGACGAGGGACCGTTCCCTGGCCACCGCGTTCATGTCCCTCCGGGCGCCGTCGAGGAAGGCGTATACCCCGAAGAACGCCCCCGACCTGAGGACTATCAGCTCCGGGTCCGTCGCTCGGCGCCCCCCGCCCGAGCCCGGGAGGGAAGCGCGGATGGCGACGAGCCCCGAGACTATGAAATAGACGTCGTAGCTATCCTCGTCCTGCTCGTAGACGACCGCGCCCTCGGCGAGGCTCATCAGCGTCGCGGCCGAGGCCAGGGCCGCGACCCCGGGCTCGTCGAGCCCGCCGAAGCCGCGTATCCCGCGCACTATATCCGCTATGTCGGAATCCGCGTTCATGGGCGATCCTCCCGTATGCCGTCTATCGAATTCTCTATGTCGCCGTAGCCCCTGACCGAGAGGAAGTTGGCGACCAGATCGGGATCCCCGAGGCGGGACTTCTCGTCCTCGAGCAGCTTGCGCGCGATGACCGCGCTCTTGCGCGCCGAGTCGCCGGCCTGGAGGCGGCTTGCGTAATAGTAGTATATGATTGCGTCCTTATTCGGCAATAGGAGCCCCGTGGAGAAGAAGTAGGACGCCTCGGAGAGGAAGAACCTGGCTTCCTCGTCGTCGCCCCTGCCCGAGGCTATCTGCACGAGCAGCATCAGGGCCGTGAACGTGGGATAGTAGCACGAATGCCTGAGCCCGAGCACGAGCGCGTCCCTGGCCGCCGCCTCGGCCTTGCGTAGGTTCCCGGCGACGTACTGGCAGAGGGCCAGCGTGCGCAGCGATTCCACCCGGTCGAAGTCGTTGCGCACCTTGTCGGCGTAGTACTCCGCCTGCATGAAGGCCTCGCGGGCCGTCTTGCCGTCGCCGAACAGGGTGGACGAGGCGGCGAGCATGGCCTGCGCCTGCGATACGCTGGAGTCGCTCAGGTCCCCGGCGTCCAGCAGGGTCTTGGCCGCCGGCGCGAGCCCCTGGAAGTCGCATAGCTGCCACAGTATCTTCAGCTTCAGGTCCAGGCCGAAGAACCTCGCCACGAGCAGGTCGTCGTCGCCGGAGCCGGGCGTGGCCGCGTCTATGGCGGCGAGGGCCCCCCGGTAGTCGCCCGAGAACAGCCGCGCCTCGGCGACGGTGCTCGAGTACTCGAAGTCGTCGCGGCCGGGTATGCCGGCGGTCTGCTCAACCAACGCCCTGGCCTCCTCGAAATTATTGCGCTGTATCTCGGCGAACGCTATATGGCGGATGACGTTCTGGACGCTCCTGGCGGCCATCCCGGCCCTGCGGTAATAATAGAGCGCCTTCTGCCCGGTGAACCTGGCCTTCTGGAACGAGGCCGACATGGAGTTATGGGCGCAGATCATATGGTAGGCGAAGCCCATGCATAGGTCGTCGCGCTCGGTCACCGCGATGCGCATGACTCTTTTAAGCTCCTCGTCAGCCTCGGCTATCTTGCCCGCGTTGAAGTAGAGGGCGCTCTTGGTGATCAGGAGCTGGACCGCCGCCTCGGGGGACGACCTCGAGAGCCGCTTATACAGCGCGTCGATGTAATCCAGGTACTCGTAGCCGTAGTTCCGGGCCGGGTCGGTGCGTATCGTCTCCGCCGCCTCCGCCCAGCGCTCGGACTTCATCAGGTGATAGAGTAGCCGCAGCCTGTTGCGCGCTACGTTGCCGAGCATGATATCGGCGACGACGCCGTGGAGGACCTTCTTGTTATGGTTCAGTATGCTCGCGTAGAGGGCCTTCTTGAAGACGTCCAGGGCGAACGAGTAGCGGCCGCAGCATTCGGCCAGCACGCCGTCTGCGACGAGCGTCTCTATCGCCCCCGCGACGAAGGCCGGATCCCCGCCTGCGGCCTCGTAGACGCGGGTCGCCTCCGCGGCGTCGAAGTTGAGCAGGAAGACCGACATCGACGTGGCGAAATTCCTCGTGCCGGGCTCGTAGCGGTCGAGGCTCGCTATGAACATGTTCTGGATAGTGCCCGGGAGGCTGGAGAGGTCCTTGTGCTTCTTGGCGAACAGGGCGTACTCGCGCACGAAGAGCGGGTTCCCCGACGACTGCGATAGCGCAGCCTCGAGTAGCCTGTCGGGAATCTCGGCCCAATGGGCCGTAGCGAGCGAGACTGACTCCTCTCGCGACAGCGGGCCTAGCCTGAGCGGCTTCAGCTCGGGGAAGGCGTCGCGCAGGGCCTGGGGCTGGTCGCGTCCCGCCATCAGCGTGAAGGGCTTGCGCTTGCCGTTCTTGAGGTAGTACGCGAGGAACTCCCGCGACTGCCTGTCCATGGCCTGCGCGTTGTCCACGAACAGGAAGGCCGAGTATACGGCTCTCGCGTGCCGCTCCATTATCGCCGAGAACACCGAGAAGAGCGACAGGACTATCTCGGTGTCCTTGGCCGGCGGGTCGTCCGGCGTCAGCAGGGCGGCAAAGCGCTCCGCGTGCATCGGCTCGATGCCGGGGAAGGCCGACAGGGTCGAGGCGATGGCCTGCGGTCCCGAGGCGAGATCCAGGCCGAAGTACTCGAGCACGAGGTCGACTATGACCGCGTAGCGGACGGGCCGGTATCGCTGGGCCCTGGCCGTCATCACCGGCGAGGCGAACTCGGGGAAGCGCGCGATCCTCTCCGCAAGGGCGTGGGCCAGCCGCGTCTTGCCGATGCCCGGCTCGCCGACGAGGTACAGGCCCGAGCGGGCCGCCGGGTCGTGCCTCACGTAGAGGCGTAGCAGCTCCTCGAGCTCGTCCTGCCGCCCTACGAAGGGGCTGTGGTCGCTCAGGCCGTTCTGGGCCGGCCCTAGGAGCTTCCACGCCGCGATCGAGTCCCTCGCGCCCTTGACCGAGAGCGCCAGGGGCCCCTCGAAATCGTAATCGCCCTCGCACCGTTCCTTGACCGCCTCTGACACCAGCACGCGGTCGGGGTCGGCGGCCGCTTGCAGGCGTTGGGCTATGGCCATGGGATGTCCCGTGACGACCTTGAACGCCCCCCGGTCGCCGGTGGCTATCAGGCCGGAGTGGACGCCTATCCTGAACGACAGCGTGGCGCCCCTCGGGGCCAGCTCGGTCTCCAGGGCCCTGTTGCGCTCGAGGAAGGCGAGGGCGGACTCCAGGGCGCGCTGGGGATCGTCCTCGTGAAGCTCGGGGACTCCGAACACGGCTACCAGCGCGTCCCCGATGTACTTCTCGACTACGCCCCCCCGCGAGACTATGATCTCCTCGAAGGCGCCGAAGAGGCGGCTCATCAGCGCGTCCATCTCCTCGGGGTCCATGCGCTCGGACAGAGAGGTGAAGCCTTGGAGGTCGGCGAAGAGTATGGTGGCGTCGCGACGCTCTCCCGACTTTATTGACGTATTCTTAGGCATCGCGCCTCCCGTCTAGCTCGGGCGCGCAGCGGCCGAGCGGGCGACGGCCTCGGCTACCCTGATGCCGTCTATGGCCGCCGACATGATGCCTCCCGCGTAGCCGGCTCCCTCGCCGCAGGGGAACAGGCCCCCGACCGACGATTCCAGGCTATCGCCCCGCGTTATGCGCACGGGGGACGAGGTCCTCGTCTCCACCCCGGAGAGGACCGCGTCGGGCCGCGCGAAGCCGCGTATCTTCCTGTCGAAGGCGGAGAAGGCCTCCTTGATCCCCGCCGAGGCGAAGGGCGGGAGGCAGGCGTTGAGGTCGGCCAGGGCGTACGCGCCGCGTACCTGGGGCACCACCGCGCCGAGGCATCCCGACGGCCTCCCCGCGACGAAATCCTCCAGGGCCTGGACTGGCAGGGCCGATCGGCCGCCGGTGCCGCCGGCCGCCTCTCGCGCGGCCTCCCAGGCGAGGGCTTCCCAGCGCCGCTGGAACGCCACCCCCTGGAGGACGCCGGCCGGGCTCCCGTCGTCGCCCCCGAAGTCCTCGGGGCGTACCGCCACGACTATGGCGGCGTTGGCGTTGGGGGCGTCCCGGGCGAAGTCGCTCATGCCGTTGCACGCCGATAGGCCCGCCTCCGAGCTGGCGTCGACGACGTAGCCGCCGGGGCACATGCAGAACGAGTAGACGCCCCGCCCGTCCGCGGCCCGGTGCGTCAGCTTGTAGTCGGCGGCGCCGAGCGCGGGGTGCCGCCACGCGTCCCCGAACTGGGCCCTGGCTATCATCTCCTGGGGGTGCTCTACGCGGAGGCCTATCGCGAAGGGCTTGCGCTCCATGGGCACGCCCTGGGCCGCGAGCTCCGCGAAGGTGTCCCTGGCGCTGTGGCCTATGGCTAGGACGACCGCGTCGGCGTCTATCCTCTCCCCGCCGGCTAGCACCACGCCGGCGACCCGCCCGCCCTCGAGGGCGAGCCGCTCGACGCGGGAACGGAAGCGTATCTCCCCTCCGAGGCCCTCTATCCTATCGCGGAGCCCCTTGACGACGGCTACGAGGTAGTCGGTGCCGATATGCGGCTTGGCGTCGTACAGTATCTCCGCGGGAGCGCCGGCGGCGACGAATTCCTTCAGTACCTTGAGCCCGCGCCCCTCCTCGTCCTTGCCCGACGAGCTGAGCTTGCCGTCCGAGTAGGTGCCGGCGCCGCCCTCGCCGAACTGCATGTTCGACTCGGCGTCCAGCTCGCCCCCGTTCCAGAACGACGACACGGCCTTGCCCCGGGCCTCGACGCCGTCCCCGCGCTCGAGGACGATGGGCCTATAGCCCGCCTCGGCGAGGGCGAGCGCGCAGAAGAGCCCGGCCGGGCCGGAGCCTACGACCACGGGCCTCCGCCCGTCGCGGACCCGGCCCCGGGGCCCCGCTTCGGGGAAGCGGTAGGGGATAGCCGGGGCCGCCTCCGCGGCCTTGCCCCCGAGGCTCCTCGAGGGGGACTCGAGCCCGG
>JAHIWG010000160.1 GCA_018816345.1 Spirochaetota bacterium
GGACCCCGCCGCCGCGCCCCTTGACCCCGAGCGCCGCGACGGCCGCGAACGCCGCGGCCAGATAGGTGAAAAGCGTTAAGCCCATAGCCGACCAACCTTAGCCGCGAGTATCGTGATATCGTCGTGGAGCTTCCTATCGGAGACGTACGTCTCTCCGAGGGTCGCGAGCCTGTCGACGAGCTCGTCGACGCTCATATCGGCCGCGCCTCCCATGAGCTTGGCGAATTCCGGCGAGTCGTCCAGGGCCACGCCCTCGGCGCTCGATATCTCGGTCAACCCGTCGGTCGTCAGCACTATGACGTCGTCGGTGCGCAGGTCCATCTCCTCCACCTCGACCGACTCGATGGGCACGAGCCCCACGATGCCGCAATTCGAGGCGAGCCGCTTGACGACCGGGCCCTTGACGGTCCGCACCACGACGAACTGCTCCGGCAGGGCCGCGTTCACGTAGCGGAGCCTCTTGGCGCCGACGTCGACGAGGCCGAGGAACATGACGATGTACTTGTCGTCGAAGCCCATGCCGCGGATCGCGCCGTCGCAGGCCCTGACGAGGGCGGCGAGGTCGGTCTTATCGCCGGCCGCGCGGATGGTATTGATGACGATGCCCATGACGAGCGCGGCCGCGAGCCCCTTGCCCGAGACGTCGCCCATCACGAGCAGGGTGCGGTCGTCGTCGACGCGTATCGCGTCGTAGAAATCGCCGGAGACGTTGACGAGCGGGCGCCAATACGCGGCGAGCCCCAGCTTAGGCTGATCGGGAAGCATCTCCGGCAGGAAGGTACGCTGGGTCTCGGCGATCTGCCGCCACTCCTTGGTGAGCGCCGCGATGTCGAAGAGCTTGGCGACGGTCAGCACGCGGTCGAAGAATATGAGGAGCTCGCCGTACATGACGCGATACGCGTCCTGGTCCACGTAGGGGCAGACGCGCGAGAAGACGAAGAAGTAGTAGCCCTTGCAGAGGACGGAGAAGCCCCGCGCGCCCGCGTTGGATACCGTCAGGTTGAGCTTCTCGTCCACGAACACGAGCCCCTCGGACAGCTCCCTGAAGTTCCGCTTGAGCGCCGGCACGAGGCCGGGGTCGGCGGTCATGGCGGCGGGGCTCGCGTAGACGACCTCCCAGGTGTTGCTCCGTATGAGCACCACGGACGCGTCGAGCGAGCGCTCCAGGCTCTCGCGAATAGCGGTGACGAATTCGGGCATGGTAAAGCACGTCCGTATCCGTTCCACGAAGTCCGACACGAGCCGGGAGACGCCGCCGCCGAGTATCGCCCGGTACAGGCGCGCGTCGACGAGCGCGAAGACGTTCCGCCTCGCTACGAACGCTATGAGGAACGCGGCCGCCGCCGACGCCAGCGTCCCCGCCAGGCCCGACTTCGCGCTCGCTATGAATACGATGAGGGCGAACGCCGAGGCGGCGACGACCCACGAGACGGCCGAAGCCGTGGACCTGGCTCTACGATAGTCCAAAGAATCCGCTCCTCAAATCAGTTTGCCCTAGAGACGTATGGTCTCACGGTAGTCGAGCGCTGTCAATCGAAGCGAGGCCAAGAACGCGCCCCGGGAGCGCGGGGCCGGCGGCGCCCGTTATTCCGCCCGTTATTCCGCCCATTTCACGTACAGGGAAACGGGCTCGTCTAGCACCATGGCCTCGAGGGCCGATATCGAGAGGCTCGCCGATCTCCGCGAGGGGCCGATCCTGGCGTCGCCGCCGGACTCCAGGACGGCGCCGGGCAAGGATACGCTCAGGGCGAACGCCAGCCCGTCGAGGGCCCGGGCGGCCGTCGAGCCCAGGAGGCCGGACAGCATCGTCCGGTACTCGGCGGCGCTCACCGGGTTATCGTAGAGGGCCGGCGGCTGGAGCGCCTCGAGCAGGTCCCCGTCCAGGCCGGGGAAGAGCCGCGCCAGCGCCGAGGCCGAGCCGCGGTCGATACGGACGCGGAGGGAAGCCCAACCGGGCCCCTTCCCGTACTCCAGTATCCTGGAAAGCTCGGGATCCGACGCTAGCAGGCGCTGGATATCGGCGATCTCGAACGATCCCCGATACGCGCGCGGGGACGGCGCGACGGACTCCCGCACGGCGACGCCCCTCGCCCCGACCGAGGCGGCGACGGCCTTCGCGTCGAAGAGGGCCGCGCCCGCGTCCGACGAGGCTAGCCTCCGCAGCTTGGCGTCGACCGCCGCCGGGACCTCGACCCCGACGCTCACCGAGGCCGAGCGGTCGGGCCGCAACGCCAAGTCGGCGGAGCCGCCGCACGAGGAGAGGGCGGCGGAGGCCGACGCGAGGGCTATGATCGCTACTATATGTTGACGACGCATCCTCACTCCTATCCGAGGCCGCGCCTAGGCGGCCTCGACACTATACAACGCTAGCCTACGATAGACAACGTTTAGGGTCGCGGCCCGATACATGCGATAAGAGGTATTTCACCGCAACCTTGGATCGATTATATTGTCTAAGCACTCAAGACTAGTATTACGCGCGATTAGTAATGGAGGAAAGAAATGGCTGAACGTATCCCGTGGAAGATCCTGGACGAGTATCGAGGAAAGTTCTTCGAGGGCAAATGGCCCACCCTGCCCGAGCTCTTCAGGATTACCGCCTCGCGTTATCCCGACAGAGCCTGCTTTACCGTCTACGACCCGGATCGCGTTACCCTCGACTACTCGCAGGCCCTAGCGAAGATAGAGCGCCTCGCGGCCTTCCTCGCGTCGGAGGGGATAAAGAAAGGCGATAAGGTAGCCGTCACCGGGAAGAACTCGCCGGAATGGGCGGTCGCCTACCTCGCGACTCTATTCGCCGGCGCCGTAGTCGTGCCTATCGATTACCAGATCAAGAACGAGGAGATCGAGGCCATCATCAAGGCGTCGGATTCCGTCGTCGCCTTCGTCGACGAGGAGAAGTACGACGCGCTCGACCCGGCCAAGCTGGGCCTGAAGGCGCGCTGGTCGCTATCGAAGAGGAAGCCGCTCTACTGCTACGACCTGGCGCCGAAGCCCGTCGTCCCGGCAATCGCGCCGGCGGCGGAGACCGACCTGGCCGCGCTCCTGTTCACGAGCGGCACGACGGGGGTCCCCAAGGGCGTCATGCTGACGCACGCCAACTTCGTCTCGGACTGCTTCCTGGCCCAGGGCAACCTGATCATCTACCACACGGACGTGTTCTACGCCCTGCTGCCTATCCACCACTCGTATACCATGCTCGCGGTGTTCATAGAGGCGCTATCGGTAGGCGCCGAGATCGTGTTCGGCCAGCGCATGGTGACGAAGGCTATCCTGAAGGACCTCAAGGAGGCCAAGGTCACGATGTTCCTCGGCGTCCCCCTGCTCTTCAACAAGGTGCTCGCCGGCATCATGAAGGGGCTCAAGGAGAAGGGAGCCCTGGTATACGGGCTCATCCGGTTCCTCATGATGGTTTCAGGCTTCATAAAGAAGGTTTTCAAGGTGAACCCGGGCAAGAGGATGTTCGGCCCCGTGCTGGACAAGGCCAGCCTCCGCACCATCAGGATATGCATCTCGGGAGGCGGCCCGCTGGCGCCGAGCATCTTCAAGATGTATAACGAGCTCGGCATCGACTTCGTGCAAGGCTACGGCCTCACGGAGACCAGCCCCATCATAGCGCTCAATCCCAAGGAAGCCTACAAGGAGACGAGCGTAGGCAAGGTCCTGCCCGGCATGGAGATGAAGATCATCGATCCCGACGACGAGGGCCGCGGGCAGATAGTCGTCAAGGGCCCCATGGTGATGCAGGGCTACTATAAGAACGAGGCGGCCACCGCCGAGTCGTTCCAGGACGGCTGGCTCCTGACGGGCGATATAGGCTACCTGGACGCCGACGATTACCTGTACCTGACGGGGCGGGCGAAGAACCTCATCGTCACCGAGGGCGGCAAGAACGTCTATCCCGAGGAGATCGAGAACAACTTCCAGCTATATAGCGAAGTCGAACAGGTGCTCATCAAGGGTTACGTCGTGGACGCGAAGCAGAAGATCGAGGGCATAGAAGCCTATATCTTCCCCAGCAAGGACTGGTTCGACCAGGACTCCGCCAAGACGGGCAAGCCGCACGACGCCGCCTCCGTAGACGCGCATATCCAGAAGGTCGTCGCCCAGGTCAACGCTGGCATGCTCCCGTACCAGCGCATAGGCAAGGTCACGATACTATCCGAGCCGCTGGAGATGACCACGACTAAGAAGGTCAAGCGCTTCGTGACCCCCGCCTGAGCGATACCGGAACTCGATCGAAGAGGACGAGAGAAAGAGATCGGGAAGAGCTGAGCGAATAAAGGGATCGGGAAAGGCATGGCCAAGAGCGCTCGGGCGCTCCTCCATGCCTTTCTCTTTAATGGCTCCCCGACTCTTTTGCTATTCGTTCGCTCTCGTTAACCGGGCTATTTCTTGCCGTAGACGATCTGAGGCTGGGTCTTACCTCGGAGGAGCACCTCGCCCATCGGCTGGAAGCGCGACTGGGGCTCGAGCGACAGCTGCTTGTAGACGGGCTGGCTCACGAGGAGGTCCTGCTTGAACTCGCGGCATAGCGAATCGAGGCGCGCCGCTACGTTCACGGCCTCGCCGACCACGCCGATGCGCTGTACGCCGCTAGCCGACGATAGCTCGCCGACCGCGACCTTGCCCGCGTTCACGCCTATGCCTATGTGCTTCACCAGCGGCAGGCGATGCTCGGCGAGGTCCTCCTGCAGGTGCGAGAACTCGTACAGGAAGTCGAAGGCGCAGGCGACGGCCTCGTCGGCGGCGTCCTTCTCGCCCATCAGGCCGAACACCAGGATGGCCGTATCGCCGACGAACTGCTCCACGAGGCCGTTATGCTTCCTGGCCACGATATCCCATAGGGCGTAATAGCGGTTGAGGAGCCCGATGGTAGCGCGGGCGCCCTCCTTCTCGGCGATCGGGGTGAAGTTCCACAGGTCGGCGTACACGATGACGACGTCGCGGGTCTCTCCCCCGGCGACCATATCGCGCATCGAGACGTCGGCCACGGGCGGCTCTACGACCGCGAACACCTGGTCGAGGCGAGACTTCAGGGAGACCTGCTTGATCTTATCGGCGACCTGGAACGACCCGAACATGAGGGCGCCGAACATGAAGAACACGTGCTGGATCCTCCTTACGAACAGGAGGAACGCCGGCACGAAATTCGACAGCGAGAGGCTGGCTATCAGGCCCTCGTAGCCGAGCACGCCCGATTCGTAGGCGCTCGTGCTGGTCAGGCGCAGGTCGAGGTAGAAATAGAAGAATATGAAGGTGAAAATGGTGCCTAGCGATAGGAATATCTCGGCGATCCGCTTCGCCCACTTCCGCCTGAACATGATGGCGAGGGCCTGGATCCCGCCGAGGTAGAGCGCGGTTACCCATAGGAAGAAGCTAGCCATGTCGACGGGGCGCGCCGGCCCGGAGAGCGACTGCATCACCGTGTATCCTAGCGGGGTCATCAGGGAGAACAGGAACCTGGCCGGGGGCCTATGGCCGAATCGAGCCAGGAGGCCGATCTGAGCGAGGAGGAACACTATCAGCGATACGAGCGCCGCGGTATCGGGCCGTATGACCGAGGGCGAGCTGAATAGTATCAGCACGAAGAAGAGTACGAACTGGCTCGAATAGAGGAAGAACTCCTCTAGGTATCGTTTTGGCAGGAATTTCATAGTCGAGGTGCATCATACTCGATCCCGCGGCGCATGTCACGCGCCGGGCCAGGGCGCTACGGGCGACTCGTCCGCGGGGCCGCGCCGCGGGCCGCTCGTCGGCCGGGCGCGTCCAGTCCCCCTACGGGAAGGCCTATGCCGTCGTCGGATACGCGCAGCTCGAGCAGGCCGTCCTCGACCCCCCCGCAGGGATACCCGTATCTCGCCGGAGCCGTCGCCCGGATACGCGTGCTTGAACGCGTTCGTTATTAGCTCGTTCAGGATCAGCCCGCAGGGCATGGCCGAGTCGATGCTCAGGAACTCGTTATCGGCCGATAAGGACAACCGTATACGGCTAGCGGCGTCGTGTACTATGAGCAGGTTCCGGGTTAACGAGCCTAGGTACTCGCTCATGTCTACGCGAGAGAAATCGCCTGACTTATACAGCTTCTCGTGGGCCAGCGACATGGCCGCTATCCTGTCGCGGCTGTTCTGGAACGCGATTACCGCCTGCTGGGGGGAGCTTATAGTCGAGGATTGCAGGCTAAGGAGGCTCGAGATCACGTTGAGGTCATTCTTGACGCGATGATGGACCTCGCGGAGCGGGACTTCCTTCTCCGCCAGGCTCCTCCTGAGCCGATCCTCGATTTCCTTGAGCTCGGTTATATCGACGTGCGTGCCCACGAGCCGCGTAGCCCTGCCTTCGGCGTCGCGGGCTATGCACTTGCTGCGGGCGTAGACCCAGCGCCATTCCCCGGATTTCGTCCGCAACCGGTATTCCGACTCGATGAAGTCCTCGCCGCCCTCGATGCAGGCCCTGTTGTCCTCCAGGACCCGGTCCCTATCGTCCGGATGGAGCAGGCCGCGCCACGAGGCGCCCGTCGCCGCGAAATCGCCCGGCTCGAAGCCGAGGATATTATAATAGGAAGGGCTATAGTACGCGGAGTCGGTCGCCACGTCCAGGTCCCATAGCCCGTCGCGGGTCGCTTCCATGCTCAGCCCGAAGCGTTCCTCGCTCCGCTTCAAGGCCTTGTGCACCCGGTCGGATTCGACTTGATCGGAGAGTATCTTTCCGGCGAGCACCGTCGCCAGCGGATAGAGCAGCATCGCGACGTGGTCTACGAGCCCGAACGCGTAGAGCCAGAGCCCCGAGGGCGGCCGTTCCGTCGGGCGGAACCTATACCGCGCGACCAGACCGACTAGCGCCGACGAGACTACCGTCAGTATGCCCATGACTATGCCCGGCCCTCCGATACCCGCTCTATAGGCGATTGCCGGAACGGCGGCGACGGCGGCGGAAACGGGCCCGAAGAATAGCGCGCAGAGGCTTACCATCACGGAGCGCCCGTCGAACATGAGCCCGGGCCCCAGCTCCAGGGGCCTCATCATGCCCAGGACGGCGGTCATGCCGAAGAGGGCGCCCTGCAGGAGGGGCCCGGCACGCGCATATGGAAAAGTATATGCGAGGGGCTAATACGGGCGCAAGGCGGCCCCGCTCATCGCCCCGCCAGATCGGACAGGCGCCGTAGCGCCCCGGCCTCGACGGGAGACGAGTCCGCGAGCCCGAGGAATTCCTCGGCTAGCATGCGCATCTCCGCCCGCGCCGACAGGGCGTGCCGCGCTATGACCGTATCGGCCCATCGGGTACGGAGGAGCGCCGCCAGGACCGGGGAGAGCAGGGCCTTGGGCGTAGAGAATACGCGCTCGAGGCGCCTTGGCTCGGGCTCTATCCCGAGCGAGCGCAGCACGGCCATGCCCTCCCGGACGGCGTCTATCGTCAAGCCTAGAATCGCCCGGTCGCGGGATAGGGCCGGTAGGTCCCCGGAGCTAGCGTACACCGCGTTGGCGAGCGGGCTCACCATGGCGACGTGCGTCTTCTGCCACGCGTCCATCCGGCCGGAGAGCGCGACGGGAAAGCCTGCCCGCCCAGCGGCCGCAGCCAGCTCCAGGACGGCGGGACCGGGCGGCC
>JAHIWG010000018.1 GCA_018816345.1 Spirochaetota bacterium
GGCCGCCTTGGTGGCTATCTTCTCCGTCTGGAACGAGTTGTCGGCGTTCTGCTTTATGTTGGCGCCCATCTGCTCGACGCTGGCGGAGACCTCCTCGGCGCTCGCGGCCTGCTCGGTGGCGCCCTGCGACAGCTGCTGGCTCGAGTCCGCTATGCCCGCTATCCCCGTGGCCATCTGCTGGGCGGATACGGTGAGCTCGTCGGAGCCCGCGGAGACCGAGTCGCTCGCCTCCTTGACCTCTAATACTACCTCGCGGAGACGCGCTATCGTCGATCCCATGGAGCGGGATAGCACGCCTATCTCGTCCGATCGGGCGAGGGCCGCCTGCGGCAGGTCGACGTCCAGGTGCCCGCGCGCTAGCTCGTCGGCCGCGTCGGCGACCGCCTGCACGGGCTTGGCGATGGAGCGGCCTATCAGTACCGATAGCGCGATTATGATGGCGACGGCGGCGAGGCTGAAGGCGATGACGAGCGTCGCGATGCTCCTACCGCTCTCCTGGATCTCGGCGAGCGGGACCATGACGCCGAGCGACCAGAGCGGGGTCCCGTCGACGACCGAGGAGAAGAGCTGTAGCCGAGAGCCGTCGGGCCGCGTGATTACCGAATCGAGTTCATCGCCGCGCATCATCGCCCGGCCCGCGACGTCGAGTCCCTTGTAGCCGAGCTCGCCGCTCTTGAGCGTATCGAGCTTCATCACGAAGTCGGGATTGGGGTGGGCTATGACGAGGCCGGTCCCGTCTACGATGAAGCCGGCGCCCGTCTTGCCGAGCTTTACCGCGGCGGCCGTCTTCGACAGGGCGTCGAGGGTTATCTGGATCCCGACCATGCCGTCGTTGCGGCCGTTCCGCTTGATAGCGGCGCCTATTACGACGATCGGCTTGCCCGTCGCCAGGGATATCACGGGATTCGCGACGACGCTATCGGCTTTTCCGCTCATGATGTCTTTAAAATACTCTCGCGAGGAGACGCTTCCGGTCTGGCCCTTCATCGTGACGAAATCGCCGTTTGGCCAGGCTACGAACATGCCGTCGAATTCGTCCTCTATCTGGGGGTCCAGCCTAGGCATCAAGGCCGTGACTTCCTTCTTATCGCCGCGGATAATGATGTCGCGTATGGCCACGTCCTGCGCGAAGCGGGTATACCGGGATATCATCGCCGAGAGCTGGTCGGCGCGGGCCGAGACTACCTCGTGCGAATAGGCCTCGGAAAGGGCGCCGGCGTTCGAGAAGGCGCGCTGCGCTATGACGAAAGCTAATACGGCCAATACCGCGAACGTTGAAAGACCGAAAATCAAAGCTATCCGAGTGCCGATCGATTTTATCGCGCTAAGCCGCGATCCCCCATTAGACATCTTACCTCCCTATGCGTTCTTGAACGAAGCGAATTATTATTTCACTAATCAATTTTACATAGTGCATCCGATAATGCAACTATAAAATAGATTTATTGGAAATATGGGAGATATTTAATAAAACATGTCCAAATATGCATTATTGAATCGATGTCGTCGCCTCGATGCTTCTTACGGTTCTTCCCTCCTCGTTTCCGACCGTGAAGAACCCGACGAGCGCCTCTAGGCGCTCGGCCTGATCGGCCAAGTCGGAGGCCGTCTGCGCTACCATCACGGCCTGGCTGGCTATCTCCTCGCTCGTCGCGCTGAATTCCTCGGAGATGGAGGCGTTCGTCTGGATGACGGTATCCAGCTGCGTCATGGCCTGGTTGATCTGGCTGGCGCCGGAATCCTGCTCGCGGCTCGCGACGCTTATCTCCTGGACGAGGTCCGCGGTCTTCTGGATATCGGGCGCCATTCCTTCCAGCATCTTGCCTGCGTTATCGGCAATCTCGACGCTCCGCTGGGACAGGGCCGCTATCTCTCCGGCCGCTATCTTGCTCCGCTCGGCGAGCTTCCCTACCTCGCTCGCGACTACCGCGAAACCCTTGCCGTGCTCCCCGGCGCGCGCCGCCTCTATGCTGGCGTTGAGCGAAAGCATGTTCGTCGAGCGGGCTATCTCCTCGATGATGGCTATCTTCTCCGCGATCTGCTTCATCGCGACCACGGTTTCCCGGACGGCGTCCAGGCCGCTCTTGGCGTCGACCGCGGCCTTGGCTGAAATCTTCTCGGTCTGGAACGAGTTGTCGGCGTTCTGCCTAATATTGGCGCTCATCTCCTCGACGCTCGCAGATACTTCCTCGGCGCTGGCCGCTTGCTCGGTAGAGCCCTGCGATAGTTGCTGGCTCGACTCGGCGATGCCCTCGATCCCTATGGACATCTGCTTGGAAGCGTCCGAGAGCGACGAGGCCCCCTCCAGGATCCTCGTACCCGAGGATTGCACCTGGGTCACGACCTCGCTGAGCTTCGCCACCGTCTCCTTGAGCGAGACGACGAGGGAGGCCGCTTCGTCCCCGCCCTTGGCCAGAGCGTCGTCGAAATCCGAGTCGAGGCGTCCCCTAGCCAGTTCCTTCATCTTGCCCGAGGCGTAGACGAGGGGTTTGGAGATCTTCCCGCCAAGGATGACGGCGATCGCCACCATGACGGCGGCGAGGAGCGCGGCCAGGGCGACGATGAACGCGAGCGAGCGCGACAGGCTCTTCGCGGCGTCGGCGCGCTTCGTAGCTATGATGACGTCTATATCGTCTATATAGTTGCCCGTGCCTATGACCCAATCGAAGCCGCGGACGTAGAGGCTATAGCTCCGCTTTGGTGCGGCGTCGGTCTGGCCTGCCCTCGGGAACCAGTAGTCGGTGAAGCCGCCGCCCTTCATCCCGACCTCGATGATGGCCCTGATAAGCTCGAAGCCGTTGACGTCCTTCGTGCCGATACGGTTCGTGCCCTCGGTTTCACTGCCTAGGAACACGACGTTATCGCCGTTAGGCTTGTCGGCCCAGAAATAACCGTCGGCGCCGAACCGCATCGCGCGGAGCTGGGCCCTCGCGAGGCCTAGCGCCTCCTCCTGAGCGAGCACGCCCTCGTCTCGCAGGGCCGCGAGGCGCTCGAGCATCGACGCCGCCGATTCGACCTCGCTCTTCACCAGGCGGTCGAAGTCGTCGCGCAGCGTCGACTCCAGCGTAGATACCTGCCGCTCGGATTCGGAGCGCAATACGATAATGAATACAGCGGTTAGGCAGAGCGCCACGGCGAGCGCAGAGATAGCCGCCAGCGTGACTATCTTAACCCTTATCGATTTCATCGGCCTTCTCCTGTTCTTCCCCCCATTAAGTCTAGGCTTCTGAACGCGCTAGTCAATGGATAGATAAAAGAAAACCGGGCCTGACGGCCCGGCGGAACGGAGTAGGCGATTGAATGCCCGATATTACGACAGCAGGTCCCGGTCCTCGGCGTAGTCCTCGCCGCGGACCTCCCTGAAGAGCCCGACGAGGCGCTCGACGCTGGAGCCCGCCTTCTCACGGCCGGCGAGGTCGGCGACTATGCCCCCCTCGTGCATCATCACGAGCCTGTCGCCGTCGGCCAGGGCCCGCCTCATGTCGTGGGTGACCATGAGGGCGGTCAGGCCGAGGTCCCGGACGAAGCGCCGCGTCAGGTCCATGACTATATCCGCGTTGCGCGGGTCGAGGGCGGCGGTGTGCTCGTCGAGGAGGAGCACCGCCGGCTCGGTCATCGCCGCCATGAGGAGCGCGAGGGCCTGGCGCTGGCCGCCCGAGAGGCGCGCGACGTTCTCGCCCGTCCTGTCCTCGAGGCCCATGCCCAGCTCGGCGAGGCGCTCGAGGAGACGGCGCCTGAGCGCCGCCGGCTTGGCCGGCAGGAGCCGCCGCGGGCCCTTGCGGCTGGCGAGGGCCAGGTTGTCCATCACCGTCATGTCCGGGGCCGTTCCGGCGGTGGGATCCTGCCTGACGCGGCCGACGATGCGGGCGCGCCTATGCTCGGGCTCGCCCGAGCGGTCGAGCCCGTCTAGGAAGACGCTGCCGGCGGCCACGGGGACGGAGCCGGCGATGGCGTTAAGCAGGGTAGTCTTACCGGCTCCGTTGGAACCGATTACCGATATCCACTGGCCTTTAGGCACGTCCAGCGATAGGCCGTCGATAGCCGCGCGCTCGTCCGCGGTACCGGGGTTGAATACGACTGTAAGGCCCTCTATGCGTATCATAGCGCGCCGCCCTTCGACCGGGCTTCGGCGCCGCTCGACCGGGCCGCGGCGCTCGCGAGGCCCCGCTTGGCGTCCCGCTTGGCCTTGAGCCTTCCCGCCGCGACCGCGCCCACGACGAGGAGGGCGGTGACCAGCCTGAGGTCGTTCGGGCCCATGCCCACTATGTAGCCGTAGCGCCGTCCGGCGAACATGATGGCCCTGAACGCTATCGACCCTATGACGACGCGTACGAGCTGCAGGCCTATCCTGTTGGACCGGAACAGGAATTCGCCGACCATCACGCTGGCCAGGCCCGCCGCGACGACCCCGGAACCGAAGTTCACGTCGGCGAAGCCTTGGTACGAGGCGGCGAGCCCGCCGGATAGCCCGCAGAGCGCGCCGGAGAGCGCCACGCCGGAGGTACGGAGCAGCCTGGGATCGGAACCCGCCGCCACGACCACGGCCTCGTTGTCGCCGAGCGCTCCCATGGCTATGCCGGCCTCGGTGGAGAAGAAGAGCGCCAGTATCCCGAGCACCGCGGCGGCGGCCAGCGCGAAGAACAGCGCCGCCGACCAATCGCCGGCGCC
>JAHIWG010000161.1 GCA_018816345.1 Spirochaetota bacterium
ATCGCCCCCATGTCCACGTTGGCCTTGACAGCCTCCGCGAGGCGCGACAGCTCGGAGTCGAGGCTCGCCCGCGGGCTCGGCGGAAGGGGAGGCAGGCCGCGCCTGCGCCTGAGGCCGTTAAGGAACGAGCGGCGGAAGCCGTCCGCGTCGAAGACGCCGTGCAGGTAGCTGCCCCAGGCCTCGCCCGCGCCGTAGCCCAGGACCTCCCCGGACTCGGAGACGACGACCGCGCGGGCCTGCTCCCGCGCGGCCTGGCCGCGCCGGGGATCGTCGTCCCTCGCGAGCCTCGTCACGCCGTGGTGTATCTCGTAGCCCGAGAGCGCCTCGCCGCTCGGAACCCAGCGGGCGGCGGTCCTGGACAGCGTCTTATCCGCCGCGAACGAGGTGACGACCGGGATGAGCCCGAGGCCCGGCGTCTCGCGCTCGTCCGACTCCACGCCGTCGGGGTCCAGTACGGCGCGGCCTAGCATCTGGTAGCCGCCGCAGATCCCGGCCACCGTGCCGCCGGACGCGGCGAAGCGCAGTATAGAGTCGGCGAGGCCGGTCTCTCGGAGCCAGCCGAGGTCGGCGACGGTCGACTTGGTGCCGGGGATGACGACGGCGTCGAAACGGCCATCGTCGATCTCCTTCCCGCTCGAGACCGGCACGACCGTCGCGTCGGGCTCCGAGGCGAAGGCGTCGAGGTCGGTGAAGTTGGAGACGCGGCGCAGCCGGGGGACCGCGATGCGCAGCTCCGCGCCTTCCCTGGCGCCGGCCTTGACGACCGGCTCGTCCTCGTCGGGTATGTCGAGGCCCGCGATCATGGGCACGCAGCCGAGCACCGGGTAGCCCGTCCGCGCGCGGGTCATGCCGAAGGCGTCTCCGAGCAGGGCGGGGTCGCCGCGGAACTTGTTGACTATGAAGCCGGACAGCATGGCCAGCTCGTCGGGGGCGAAGGTGGCGACGTGGCCTATGAACGAGGCGAAGACGCCGCCGCGGTCTATGTCGCCCACGAGGAGGACGCGGGCGCCCGCGTGCCTGGCCGCGCCCATGTTCACGAAGTCGCGGCTCTTCAGGTTTATCTCGCCCGGGCTGCCCGCGCCCTCGAGCACGATGATCTCCCGCTCGAGGGCCAGCGAGTCGTAGGCGCTCCGGGCCGCGTCGCGCATCGTCGCGTGGAGGTCGTAATACTCGCGGGCCTTGTAGCGGGCGTAGGGCCGCCCCATGAGCACGACCTGGGAACCCGCGTCGCTCTCGGGCTTCAGGAGGACGGGGTTCATGCGCGCGTCCGGCTCGAGGCCGCAGGCCGCCGCCTGGACGGCCTGGGCCCGGCCTATCTCCAGGCCGTCGGGCGTGACCGCCGAGTTGAGCGACATGTTCTGAGCCTTGTACGGCGCGACGTCCAGGCCCTCGTCGCGGAATATCCTGCAGAAGGCCGCGGCTATGAGGCTCTTGCCGGCGCTCGAGGAGCAGCCCTGGATGGAGAGGGCCTTGGCCCGCGCTGGCTTCCGTTTCTCGGGCGCCGCTCTGGCCGCGGGCCCGGGTTCGAGCCCGCGATCGTCGTCGGCGGCCGGCCGGCCGAGGGCCTCGGCGAAGGCCTCGGCTATGGCGTCGTTCTCGGGAGCGGTGCGGACGGCGACGCGTAGATACTCGGAGCCGAGGCCAGCGAAGTTTCGGCATTTTCGTACGCCTATGCCTTTTTTCGCGAGCCTCGCGGCGAGTCCGTCGCCGTCGAGAGCCGGCTCGGCCTCGGAGCGGACGAGGACGAGGTAATAGTTGGCCGATGATTCGAGGACCTCGAGCCCCGGCAAGGCGCCTAGCCTGGCCGCCATCCTCGATCGCTCGGCGGAGACGAAGGCCCGCGTCGCGTCGCGCCGCTCGGCCGAGCCCGGGGACGAGAAGGCGAGGCGCGCGAAGGCCTCGGCTACCGAATTGAGCGGCCAGTTAGGCAGGGCCGCGCGGAGGGCCGCCGCGATAGCGGGGCCGGCGACGGCGTAGCCGGCGCGGAGCCCGGGCACGGCCCAGAACTTGGTCATGGACCTGAGGACGACGAGGTTCGGGAGGCTCGCGGCGAGGGCGAGCGCTCCAGCCGGGTCGGCGCCGTCAGCGAACTCTATGAAGGCCTCGTCGCAGACGACGATGCGGTCGGGGAAGGCGCGCGCGAGGTCGCCCGCGAGCCCGGGGTAGCCTCCAGGCATGAGGCCGGTGGGGTTGCTAGGCGCGCCTATCCATAGCGCGGAGCCGGGAGGAGAGGCCGCGAGGGAGGCCCGATAGAACTCCGCGTCCCGGGGCGCTGATTCGCGGGGCGACCTGTCGCGAGGCTCGCTTCCCTCCGAGGCGCCCTCGGACCCCGGCGCGCGGGCGAGGCCAGGCAGGCGGGCGGGAAGCTCCCCGACCTTCAGGCCCGCGTCGAGGGCTGAGGCGCGGTACGACGCGTAGGACGGCGCCTCGACCAGGTGGACGGGACGGTCCGCGGCGTCGTGTCGCGGGTCGCCTGTCGGGGCGGCGGACGAGGCTGTGGTCGGGGCGCCTGTCGGGGCGCGGGGCGATGAGCCGAGAGGGCGACGGGCGAGCGAGCGGGCCAACGCGAACATCAGCTCGTCCGCGCCGTTGCCGAAGACGAGGCACTCGGGCGGGACGCCGAGCGACGAGGCCGCCGCCGCCCGGAGCTCCCGGCAGGAAGGGTCGGGGTAGCGGCCGCAAGCTCGACGGCCCTCGGCGAAGGCCGCGTCCAGCCATTCGGGCGGGCCGAGCGGGTTCAAGTTGGCGCTCGC
>JAHIWG010000162.1 GCA_018816345.1 Spirochaetota bacterium
GCGGCATCCGCTCGGGAAAGGCGCCCGCCCTGGCCACGGACACGAGGCTCCAGGCCCCCGCCGCTACGGCCGCGCTCGAGGCGAGCGCCGCGGCTACGAAGCGCCGGCCCGCCTTGCCGACCCCCGGCCGGAATAGCGATCGGAGGCCCGCGGCGCCCGCGAGCCCGGCGAAGGCCGCCGCCATCGCGGCGGCGAGCCTCACGGCCTCGGCGGCCGCCGCCGGGTCAGAACCCATAGACCCCGGCGTACTTGTCGTTCAGGTAGCGCACGAAATGCGACGGGTCCAGGGGCGAGCCCGTGACCCGCTCGACGAGCTCCCCGGGCTTGTACATGGCCCCCGGCTTATGCACGTTAGTCCTGAGCCATGATAGGATGGAGCCCAGGTCGCCTAGCTCCACGGCCTCCTTGGGGTCCAGGCCCTGGGCCTTCATCGCGTCCCACCACTGGGCGCCGTAGAGGTTGCCGAGGGCGTAGCTGGGGAAGTAGCCGAAGAGGCCTATGGCCCAGTGGATGTCCTGGAGGCAGCCGGAGGCGTCGTCGGGCGGTACGACGCCCAGGAGGCGCCTCATGCCCTCGTTCCAGGCGGCGGGTAGATCAGAGACGGCGAGGTCCCCGGACAGGAGCCGTCCCTCGAGCTCGAAGCGGAGTATCACGTGGAGCCCGTAGGTCACCTCGTCGGCCTCGACCCTGACGAGCGACGGCTCTACCCGGTTGACGGCGCGGTAGAAGTCCTCGAGGCCAACGCCGTCGAGGACGGGCGAGAGCGTCTGCTTGAGCATAGGCAGGTGCTGGAGCCAGAATCCGAGCGAGCGCCCGACGGTATTCTCCCAGAGCCTCGATTGGGACTCGTGCACGGCCATGCTCGAGGCCTCGGCGAGCGAGGTGCGGCGGTATTCCGGCGAAGGATCGATGCCGAGCTCGTACAGGGCGTGCCCCGTCTCGTGGATGGTGCTGAAGACGCTGGACGGGAAGAAGTCCTCGTCGTAGCGCGTCGTTATGCGGACGTCCGAGCCGCCTAGCGTCGTCGTGAAAGGGTGGGCGGTCGTATCGAGCCTGCCCCGGCTCGTATCGTAGGATAATACCTTCATGAGGTACTCGCTCGCCTTCGCCTGGCCGTCCACGGGGCTCCGGCGGCGCAGGAAGGAGTCGTCTATCTGGGGGCGGCCGCGTATCTTGTCGAGGAGGAGGACGAGGTCCGTCCGTAGCGCCCCGAATACCGAGGCTATCTGAGCCTCCGTAGCGCCTTCCTCGTACTGGTCTAGGAGCGTGTCGTAAGGCTTGGCGTCGGGGGCGAGGCAGGCGGCGACCCGCTTTTGGTAGCCGAGCATCTTGGTTAGGTACGGCTCGAAGGCCTTGAAGTCGTCGTTCTTCCTCGCCTCCGCCCACGCGGCCTGGGATAGGCTCGTAGCCTTGGCCAGCTCGGAGACGAGCTCGACGGGAAGCTTCGTGGCCTGGTCGTACTTGCGCCTCAGCACGCGCAGGTAGGCGCGGTCTATGGTCGGGAGCGATTCCGGGCCGCCGGGATTCTCTCCCGTCGAACCGAGCGCGCCCAGCAAGTCCCCGATCTCGGGGGCGGTCGCCTTCTCGTGGGCGAGCGCCTCGATGAACGCGAGCTGGTCGGCTCGTTCCTCTATCGCGCCGGAGGGCATATACGTTTCCTGGTCCCAGCCGAGGGCGGCGCCGATATGCTCCAGAAGCTTAGACTCGGCGTCGAGCGCCCTGAGCCGTTCGATCGGTTTCATATTCTCTCCTTATATTAGCGGCATACGACGATAGCACCCCTCGGGCGTTGACGCAAGAACGGTTTTCGGTCGACAATCGAGCGACCAGAACCAGAACGCGACCGGAGGATATCGTGCCGGATACAGAACAGCCCCTACCTAGCGAAGCCGGACGATCGGCTCGCCCGAGGCGCCGTCCTCTTCGTGCGCTCGCCTGGACACTCGGCGTAGCAGTCGTCGTCCCCGTCGTGGCGGCGGCCGCCCTCGTCCTCTGGTCCGTCCTGATACGAGGCGAGCCCGCGGCGCACATGCCCGACGGCTTCGAGGCGTACGCGAGCCTGCCCTCCGCCGGGGCCTTCGCCCGAGACGCGCTCGACCTCAAGGCCGTGGACGCCATGCTCTCGTCCCCCGGCCTCGGTTACGTCCGGGGCCTCGCGCGGTCGCTCCGCTCCAAGCCCTTCTTCCGATCCTCGGCCTTCGCGAGGCTCGCCGACGTCAGGCTAGACGCGGCCCTCTACGACGGCGGCTCCTTCGTCGCCGCCGCGGCCCTGGGCTACCGTTCCGCCGCGCTGAGGCTCCTGCCGCTGGCCGCCCGCGTCGCGCCCGGGCTGCTCGCCAGGGTTCCCGGCCTGAGCTACGAGGCCGACGCGACGCCGCCACGCTTCGAGCTGGCGGTCGGAGGCTCGAGGCTCTACGCTATCAGGTACCGGGACGTCCTCGTCGTCGCCTCGAGCGAGGAATTGCTGCTAAAGGCCTCGATCCCCCGCGTATCCGGGGTGGAGCCCGCCTTGGCGGCCGCCTTGAAGGAGGTTCGTCCTGGCTCGTTCCGCTTCCTCGCCGATACCGCAGGCTTCTTCTCCTCGCGAAGCCAGGCGGACTCGCGAAGCCAGGCGGACTCGCAAGGGCAGGCGGGCTCGCAAGGGCAGGCGGGCTCGCGAAACCAGTCCGCCTTTTCCAGGCTGATCGCGGGCATGAGCTTCCCGTCCTTCGCCGCCGTGGACCTGACCCTGGCCGACGATAGGATATCCGTCTCCGTTAAGCTGCCCGCCGTCGCCGGGGACCCCGCCCTCGCCGAGCTCCTGGCCAGGAAATCCAGGACCCCGTCCGCGCTGTCCCGCCTGCCGGAGTCTGTCTCGTATTTCAGCCTCCTCTCGGCTGGAGCGCCGGCGGAGCTGTGGAAGGCCCTTTCCCCCGCGCTAGGCGATAAGGCCGAGGCGACGTACGCGAAGGCCGACGACGCGTCCAAGGCGGCGTTCGGCCTGGGGCTCGACGCGCTCCTGTTCTCGTGGATGGGCGACGAGCTCGGGGCCTACGGCAGCTCGCTCGGGGCCGAGCCGGTGTTCTTCGCCTCGATATCCGACGAGAAGGCGCGCAGGAACGTCTTCGACCGGGCCTTCGGCTCGCTATTCCTCGGCCGGGACGTCTCGGCGCTCGTGGGCGATACCCGCGTGCCCCGGATAGTCTTTCCAGCCTTCCTGCGCTCGTTCCTCGACATGGTGGGCGTGCGGCTCGTCGAGCCCTTCTACCTCGTGGAGGACGGGTTCATCTACGCGAGCCAGAGCGCCGAGTTGCTCGCGGCCTGCGTCGCCGAGTCGCGACAGGGCCGCCTGCTCGTCAAGACGGATCGCTGGAAGGAAGGCTCGCGCGGCGTCTCCCCGGAATCGTCGGCGTCGCTGTTCTATTCGCTGGACAGGAGCGCGCCGTTCTTCATGCGCGGCTCGACGGGGCTCGAGTCGGCCCTCAGGCTGTACGGCCGGGGCGTCGCCTCCTTGCGCCTAGGCAAGGGCTCCCTCGAGCTTGAGCTGTCCGCCGTCGCTTCCGCGGGCCGCGGCCGCGGTACCGATAGCCTCCCCGGCTTCCCCGCCGCGGCTGGCGGCAGGATGAGCTCCGACCCCGTGGTCGGCAGGTCCGGCTCGGGGGCGCCGATGGCGTACTGGACGAGCGGGTCGAGCGTGGCGGCGATGGACCTGTCTTCCGGGGCCCGCTTCGGCGCGGCCATGGACGCCCCCGGCTGGGTGACTGTCGCGGGCCCGGCCGGAGCCCCCGTCGGCTCTCCCGGCGGCGAGATAACGGCCGTATGGGCAGTCTCCGAGCGCGGCACCGTCTACCGCATGGACGCCAGGCTCGCCTCCCTCGATGGCTTCCCCCTGCTTACGGGACAGAGCGTATCCGGGCCGCCTTCGATCTCCGCCGGCCGGCTCGTCGCGCCCGTATCGGCGGAGCCGGCCTTGATGATTGTCTCGCCCGACGGCCAGTACCGCTTCTCCGGCGCCTTCGGCTCCCGGGCCCGGTCCCGGCCGGCCGTCTCCTCGTACGCCATAGCGGCCCTTCCCCGTTCCTTCGACTCGGAGCTCTACGTCATGGATACCCAGGGGACCCTCGTCCCGGGCTGGCCCGTTCCGCTGTCGGGGCTAGCCTCGGCGGCGCCCGTCTTCGCGGGAGACGACTCCGCCCAGGGGGGGCTAGTCGTCGCCGTGACCGAGGACGGGAACCTCTTCGCGTTCCGCGCCGACGCGACGGCCGCGCCTGGCTTTCCCGTGCCCTTGGAAGGCTCCTTCGACGCGGCGCCGGCGTGGGCTCCCGGATGGAGGTCTCTGTACCTCGTCTCGGCGGAGGGGCGGCTCTGGCGCGTAGGGACGGACGGGTCCATGCTCGGAACCGCGCCTTCGGCGCGTCCGGCGGCCAGGGGTTCCTCGGTCTCGGCCTTCGATTCCGACGGCGACGGCCGCGAGGAAATCTACGTCTCCGGAGGGGGAGACGCGCTCTACGCGTTCTCCGGGGACCTGGAGCCCCTGCCCGGGTATCCTATCTCGGGATCCGGGGTCCCCGCCTTCATAGACGTTGACGGCGACGGAAAGGCCGATCTGATAGAGCGAGGCGCCGACGATACCGTGCGCGCCTATTCCGGTCTGTGAAAGGCGGTTATCTATGAGCTCACGCGGGAGAATAGCCGTCGCGCTGGCGGCCGCGACCATGATCTTAGCCTCCTGCGCCACGGTGCAGCGCGACGTGCTCTACGACGCCCCCTCCGACGAGAATCCGGCGGAGCTCGTCGCGATCGAGACGGAGCTCGTGCGCTCACGGTCCGTGCCCGGCTCTTCGGACCTCAGGGCCGCCCGCGAGAGGCTCGCCTCGCTCGCGGCGTCGCCTTCCAGCGACTCGAGGCGGAACGCCCGCGTCCTATCGCTGCTCGCGGAGGCCACGCTTCAGTCGGGCGACCGTTCCGGAGCCGCGAGGCTCCTGGAGCGCTCCGCGGCCGCCTACGGAGGCGACGAGATCGCCGCGGTCGTGGCCTCCCGCCTCGCCAAGGACCCCTCGGAGCGCCTCGCCGTACTCGAGAAAGCCGCCAGGCTGGCCGACGATAGCGCTCGCGTCAGGGTCGAGCTAGGCTCGGCGCTCCTCGCGCTAGGCCGCGTCCGCGAGGCCCTGGCGGCCTTCGACGCGGCCCTGCCGAGGCTAGGCGAGGAGTACGCCCTGCTGTTCGGCGACGAGCGCGAGCGCGCTTACGCCCTGCGCGACGCGGACTCGGCGCCTTCCGCGGGTTCGTCCTCCTACCTGACCCGCGAGCCCGTTACCCTCGCGGGCATGGCCGCGCTCGCTCAGGCCGAGACCAACGCGCTCGACCGGATCACGGGCGGAGCGACCTGGTCTCCGGGAGTGCTCTTCGATAGGCTCAAAGCCTCGGGATGGTACGCCGATTCCGGCGCCCCGGCCCGGGCTCCCGCGTCCCGGAAGGACGCCGCGCTCTTCCTCTGGACGCTGATGACCAGGGGCGACGGCCGCCTCTCCTCCCGGTATACGACGCGCTACGCCTCTCGGGCCTCCAGTCCCGTGCCCGACGTGCCGTACGGTTCCCCGTACTTCGACGCGGCGCTCGGCGTCGTCGAGGAGGGAGTGATGTCCCTGGTCGACGGAAGGAATTTCGACCCAGACGGCCCGGCCTCGGGCCTCGATTTCTTCGGCTGGCTGCTGTTAGCCGCGGCCTGGCGCTAGGGGCCGGGCCGTGTTCGCGAGGGAGATCGCCGCCCCGGTCTCCGACCTCAAGGGAGCCGGCCCCCAGGTCGCCGCCCGCCTGGCGCGGCTGGGAGTGTTCACCGCCGCCGACCTGCTCCTCCTCCCGCCGCGCGACTACGAGGACCGCTCGGCGAAGCGGCTCCTCGCCGAGTTCGGCTCGGGCGCGGTCAATTGCCGCGCGACCGTCGTCGCCCACGACTGGTTCGGGTTCGGGCGGATGCGCACGCTCAAGGTGTGGGTCGAGGACGAGGCGGGCTCGCGCGCGGCGCTCGTCTGCTTCAATAGGCCGTTCCTCGAGCGGAGCCTCCCCGTCGGCGCCGTCGTCAAGCTCTACGGCAAGTTCGAGTACCGCTTCTCGGAGCTTCAGTCGTCGTCCTTCGACGCGGAGCCCGCGGCCGGTGACGCCGTCCTGTCGCCCGACGGCGTCAGGCCCGTCTACCCGCTGACCGAGGGGCTCGGCCAGGCTACCCTGAGGAAGCTGGTCGCCCGAGGCCTGGCGCGCTGGGGCGTCGTCGACGACGAGGTGCCGCCCTCCATACGCGAGCGCCGGGGCCTCCTACGCAAGTCCGAGGCCCTGCGCGCGCTCCATGCTCCGGCCTCGCCCTCC
>JAHIWG010000019.1 GCA_018816345.1 Spirochaetota bacterium
AAGGGATTCGCCGTCGTCGCGAGCGAGGTGCGCAAGCTGGCGGAGCGGAGCCAGTCGGCCGCGTCGGAGATCGTCGCGCTGTCGACCGGCACCGCGAGAGCCGCGGCGAAGGCGGCCTCGAGCATAGCCGGGGTAGTCCCCGAGATACGGAGGACGGCCGACCTCGTGCAGGAGATCGCCGCCTCCACGCGCGAGCAGGCCTCTGGCATCGACCAGATCTCGAAGGCCGTGACCGGGCTCGACGAGATAATCCAGCGGAACGCCTCCTCGAGCGAGGCGCTCGCCGCCATGGCCGAGGAGCTATCCGGGCAGGCGCGGGCGCTCGACGAGAACGTAGCGTTCTTCTCGCTCGGGAACGCCCGGGGCCCCGGGCCGCTCGAGTCCTAGCCCCTCGCGTCCCTCGCCTGGCCGCGCTTGACGTACCAGGAGACTAGGCGCTGGACGACGCCCGGCTTCGAGCCGGGGCCCGCCTCCCCGCCAGTCCCGCCGCCTAGCGCGGCGCCGTCGGATAGGTCTATCTCGCCCGCCGAGAGCCTGTACGAGGAGGCGAACATGTCGAGCACCTGCTTGCGCACCATGCCCCGTAGCGGTATGTGCGATATCATGCCGTAGGTGGCGGCCTGGCCGCTCTCGGCCAGCTCGGGGTGGGCGCGCACGCGGGCGGCGGCCGCCGCGAGGTCGGCGAGGTAGGCGTCGACGACGCGCCCGTGGGACGCGGTGACCATGGCGTGCAGGGCGTCCGGCCTCTGCAGCCTGTCGATATGCCAGCCCTTCCTCTCCATCTCGTCGCCGAGGGCGAAGACGTTCAGCGCCGGGTCCGTCGACCGGAACGAGAAGAGGCTGGCCTTGGGCTTCCCTATTATCTCCAGGCCCGGAATCGCGCTCACGCCCGCCATAAGGCGGGCCGTCGCGTCCATGGTCCGCCTGGCCAGCTCGACGTAGCCGTCCTCGCCGTTGGCCTGCAGCGCGGCCCACGCGGCGGCGTACGCGCCGCCGGGCCTCGTGCCGAGGAGGGCCGGGGACGCAAAGACGCCGCCCGGCCAGTCCTGGTTGACGAACACCTGGTGCTTGAAGGTCTCGAGGCTGCGGTAGAGTATGCAGGAGGCTCCCTTGGCGGCGAAGCCGTACTTGTGTATGTCCGCCGATATCGAGGAGACGCCGGGCACGCGGAAGTCCCAGGGCGGCAGGACGGCGCCGAGGCGCTCGATGAAGGGAAGGAGGTATCCGCCTACGCAGGCGTCGACGTGCAGGGGGACGCCCGCGGCGACCGCTATCTCCCCGAGGCGCCCTATCGGATCGATGACGCCGTGGGGATACTCCGGCGCCGAGCCCAGGATCATCACCGTCCTGCGGTTGACGAGGCGCCTAACCGCCTCGGGGTCGACGCCGTAGTCCGCCGCGAGCGGCGCCCGGCGTATCCTGACGCCGAAGTACTCCGCGCCCTTGTCCCAGGCCACGTGGGCTGTCTCGGGTATAACCATCTCCGGCCTTCGTATGCCCCTTGAGCGCCCGAGGTCGCGGTATGTCTTGACCGCGAGCAGGCAGCTCTCGGTCCCGCCGGAGGTCATCACGCCGCAGGCATCGTCGTTCCCGTTGAAGAGTTCCGCGCTGACGCGCAGGACGTCCCGCTCGAAGCGCTTGAGGCTCTTGAAGGCGGTCGGATTGAGGCCGTTGGCGGAGAAGTACTTCCCGTAGGCTTCCTCCAGGAAGGCCGTGTAGTCGGCGTCGCGGTAGTAGACGAGGCTCCAGGTCTTGGCTTCCTTGTACGCCGGGTCGTCCTCGCCGAAGCCGTCGAGCTCGGCGAGCACGTCCTCGAAGGGGCGTCCTTCCTTGGGTAAATTCGTTAGCATGGCTTTCTCCCCTTGAGCTGCGCCGTTAGAACGGCAGTCCCTTGAATATGTAGGCGATGGAAATACCGAGGTAGTTCCCGATGGCGTACCCGACTATGCCGGTGGTCAGGCCCGTTATGAGGACGGCCTTGTTCTTGAGCGCGGCCGCGACGACGGGCACGAAGGGCGGCGAGCATATGGCCGAGACCGACGTCACTATGAAGGTGTCGGCGTCGATCTTCGCTACCCTGCAGAGGAAGGCGTGGAGGAGGAGGCTGCCGAAGATCGAGGCCGCGACGTAGCCGAGTATCGCGAAGTCGACGTGGATGAGGCTGTCCAGCCTCGTCATCGAGGCGACGACGAAGCAGAACACGTAGATCACGTACATGCCGGCCTGGAAGGTCTTCTGCACGCGGCGCACCGGGCGGACGAACGACGCCGCTATGCCGAGCGTCGTTATCGAGAGGATGGTCACCGCCGTGCCGGCCGTAGGGGGCAGCAGCCCGCCCAGGAAGGCCGACGCGCCGACTATAGCGGCCGACAGGAGTATCGCCGCGCCGAGACCCTTGAGCACGGCCGGCTTCCACATGCCCGCGTAGGCGCCGATGGACTCCGCGTCGTCGCCCTCGGCGTCCGCCGTAGGGGCGCCGTCCGGAGCCAGGTAGGGCCTGAGCCGCATATAGCGCACGAAGAAGGGGCGCGCCACCGAGGACATGAGGAAGATATAGAACAGCGATATGACGGTGTCGTAGGTATGGAACAGGATGTAGGTGTCGCTATCGATCCCTAGGGCGGACTTGATGGCCGCGAGGTTGGGCGTGCCGCCCGTATAGACGCCTACGGCGAGGCCCGAGAGCTGCCACGCGTCGGGCGTCCCCGCGCGTAGCGCCAGTTGGAGGGCGAAGGTAACCGCTATTATCGAAAGGGTCGCGAGGAGCATGCATAGCATGCCCTTGCCGGCAATCCGGAACCATTTCCTCACGTCGAGGCTGAACAGCAATAGGGGCAGGGCCAGGGCCACGCTCATGTCGGCCATCGCCGTCTGTACCGGCGCGAAGCCGGCCGGGAGTATCCCGACGTTGCCGACGACCATGCCCGCTATATAGCAGAGGAGCACCGTGCCTATCTTCCTGAACGCGTCGAAGCGGTAGCACAGGTAGACCAGCAAGGCGGGGAACGCGATGAAAAGGATAGCTAGTAGGACGTTCATGTCCATACCTCCTGCATAGATGTGCATTAAAATACATTATGATGAAATATCTTGCAACTGTTTTTTATTTAACGTATCATCGGGCTATGGAGACAGCTGAACGAAAGCGGCTCGATCGCGAGAGGCGAGCGGAGTTCATACTAGACAAGGCCCAGGCGCTCGCCTTCCAGCGGGGGTTCGAGGCGGCGACGATGGACGATATCGCGGAGGCCTCGGGCTATACCAAGCGTAGCGTCTATCTCTACTTCCGGGACCGCGACGAGGTGTTCCTGGCGCTGGCCCTCCGCGGGCAGCGGGCCCTCCTGGCCGCGCTCCGCGAGGCGGCCGACGCGGCGAGGGGCGGCGAGTCCACCGTCCGGGCCTTCGGCTCCGCCTTCTACCGTTTCTCGCTGGCCTCTCCCGGATACTTCGAGCTCGTGATGGCGTACGAGGCCAAGCGCCACTCGTACGCCAGGGGGCGTATAGACGACGGCACCCCCGCGGCCGCGTGCCAGAATATCTCGGTGGAATACGGCGAGCTCCTGTCGGAGGCGCTGGCCAGGGATATGGCCGCAGGCCGCATGAGGCCCGACCTGGACGCCAGGCAGGCCATGATGCTGCTCTGGGGCCAAGTCTTCGGCGTGATGCAGATACTGCTGATGCGGCGCGAAGGGTTCGAGGCCGTATACGGGGTAAGCCCCGAGGCGTTCTTCGAGTCGTTCCTGCGCCAGTTGGAGCGCGGCCTCCTAGTCTCCTAGTCTCCTAGCCCGTTCGCTTCCCGGATCCCGCCCCGCATCCGCGAGCCCGGCCCGGGGACTTGCCCAAGGCTCCTCCGCGTGATACCAAGTCGTACCATGAGCGACAGCGTATTCAGTTTCCGAAGGCTTAGCCGGGCCGACAAGGCCGCGGTTATGGCTATCAGCGCGAAGATATGGGAAGGCGACGATTACCTGCCCTCGTCCTTCGACGACTGGGTCTCCGACGAGGGAGGGGCCTTCAACGGCTGCTTCGTGGGGGAGCGGCTCGTCGGCTTCGGACGGGTAGGCTTCGTCGCGCCGGGCCACGCCTGGCTCGAGGGCCTGAGGAAGGACCCGGACGCCGGCGTCTCGGGCGTCGGGAAGGCGCTATGCCTGGAGGGGCTGCGATTCCTATCCGCCGCCGAGGGCCTGCGCTCGATACGGTTCAGCGCGTACGCGCACAATCCCGAGACAATAGCGCTCAACGAGGCGATAGGCTTCCGCCGTTTACGAACGTATACCATCAAGTCAAAGCGACTGCCTGGGGGGGCGGATGGCAAGGAGCCCTTCGGGAAGCCGGCGGCCGAGGCCGCCAGGGGGACCGGGGCCGAGCGCCGCGTATCGAGGGCCGCCTCGGCCGCGGATCGCTCCGCCGCGCTCGACTCGCTCCGGGCGGGCGGCTGGTTCGACGGCTTCCGCTTGGAATCGTGGAAGGCCTATCCCCTGGAGGCCTCGCCCGCCTTGCGAGACGGCGACGCGGTATTCGCGGCCTCGTCCCCGTCCGGGGACGCGGCGGGCTACCTCGTCGGGTCGCTCGACCCGCTCAAGGGCCAGGCCAACGTCGTCGCGTTCTCGGCGGACGGCCCGGAGGCCGCAGCCGCGCTCTTCGGCGCGTTCGAGGAAGCCGCCGTATCGGAAGGGTACCGCTACTTCGAGTCTATATGCCCGAGGAGGGGAGAGCTATTGCCGACCCTGGACGCCTGCGGCTACGTAAGCTGGGAGTCCGAGGACGATTTCTTGCTCTACGAGTGGCCGCCCGCCCGGCTGGGCTCACTGCCGGGGGGGTCCGCGGCCGGGTAAGCGGCCGCTCGCGACGACGGCTAGGGCTCGCCGGAGAAGAATCGCCCCATGAGGCCGAAGACCTCCGGATACGCGAGCTGCAGCCTGTCGGGCGCGTCGAAGTACGCCTCGCAGGCCACGGCGAAAAACTCGTCCCGGCTCTCGGCCGCGTACTCGTCGAGGGGCAGCCGCGTGGAGCGATTCCACCGGCCCCGCCTGGCGCGGTTCTCGACCCGCCCCTTGAAGTCGTCGTAGGCCGACGAGAAGGCGTCCTTCCACTCGCGCCGGCGGATGGACCGAGGCAGGGGCGGGCAGCCGTCAAGGGCGCCGTCCCGCTCGTCGAGCTTATGGGCCATCTCGTGCACGACCACGTTGTAGGAGTCCCCGTAGCCCGATTCTCGGACGTCGGACAACGAGAGCAGGACCGGGCCGAGCTCGGTGACCCTGCCGGATAGCTCGTCCTCGTACTCGGTAACGACCCCGGCCTCGTCGACTGACGTCATGGAGTGCTTGAAGCCGCTGGGGGTCAGGAGGATAGTGGACCAGTCGTCGTACCAGGAGGCGCCGAGGCGCAGGATAGGCAGGCACGCGAGCGCGGCTACGGTGGCCTTGTCCACGCCGCCGGGCGCGGCTCCGCCTATCGGCACGAAGGTCTTCGCGTCCAGGAACCAGGAGGCGAGGCGCCTGAGCGCGGCGGCGTCATCGGCGCCTAGCGATACCAGGGCCGGCCGCTTGGAGCGGACCGCTTCCCAGCTGACCGCGTCCAGCTCGGCGTACGACTCCGGGTCCTTCCTCCGCAGGAACGAGAAGAACCCCATAGCCTTCGGTCTTATAGCTTTATGAAGACGAATTTAGCGAAGCCGAGGTAGCGAGCCGAAGGCTTCGAATCGGGCCCGAGCGTGAAGGTGCTGTAGAGCACATTGTTATCCCGCCGGAACCCGGCCTTGACCACGAGATCCGCTCCTGTCTGGGCCACGGCCTTGGCGAACTGCTTGAGCAGTTCCGGCGCGCCCTTCTGGCTCGCGGCGACCTGCTGCTTCTCGTAATAGCTGCCGAAATCCGCTATAGTCGGATTGGTCACGTATAAAGCCGCCCCGATCACGGCCAGGGTGATCACCGTCTTGACGATGCCTTTCATGCGTAGTCCTTCCTTGTAGTATCGAGTACTACAATAGCCCGGGACGGGGCTGAAATCAAGCCGGAACCGAGGCTCGGCCCTTTCTCGGCTTGACCCCGGATGGATCGGGCCGTAGGATGTAACGCAGCTATGAAACGACTAGTAATCGCGTTCCTACTGGGTATGTCCGCCGGCTCGGCCTTCGCCCAATACGTCGATCTCGGCGAGTGCACGTTCTACATCCGCGCGGGGTTCGAGGACTCCTGGACCCGTCGCCTGCCGGCGGCGGGCGACGGGTCGTGGACCGTCGTCGCCCCGACCCGCGGCGAGCGCTCGCTCGAGATGCGCGCCCTCGGGCTCCCGGGAACGCCCCGCGGCGGTACGTTCAGCTTCTTTCCGGCCCCTCCTATGGAGTTCACGGTGCTCGTTCCCTTCGGCGCCGACCTTACGCTGCTCAATTCGAGCGATCCTGCGCTATTCCTGAAGCACGTCGGGCAGGAATGGGCCGTATACCTGAACGGGGTCCTCCTCAGGAGCGAGTTCGTCCGTTCGGGGACCGGATACCTCGAGCGCTCGCTCCGCGACGTCATCGTGCCCCTCGATAAGCGCCGCCTGGCTCGGGGCCAGAATCTCCTGGCCTTCAGGCTCCGGGGCGATCCCGTCGACGATAGGACGGGCTTCAACCGGTCCGGTCCCTACGGCATCGGCTCGTACCGGTCCTTGGCCTCGGGGAACCGCGAGTACGTAGACCTCATGCTCATAGGCGTCTACGCCTTCTTCGCCCTGTATCACTGCGTGCTATTCGCCCTGCGCCCCAAGAACAAGGCCTACCTGTACTTCGGCGTCTCGACGCTCCTCCTCGCCGCGTATATGGCGGCCAGGACGAACGCCGCTACGGCCATAGTAGCCGATACCGCGGTCCTGCGGAGGATAGAGTACTCGTCGTTGTTCCTCGCCCTCCCGGCCATCCTGGCCTTCCTCGAGTCGCTGCTCCTCATGCGCCGTTCCGCGTTCGTCGTGGCGGTGGCCGCGTTCTCTGCCGCCTCGGCCGTAGCGGGGCAGTTCCTCAGGCTCGAGCCCCTCCTCTATATCTGGTACGCGGCCGCCCTCGCGTCCGTGGCCTACGCCCTCGTTTCCACCTTCGGCAAGGCCATGGCCAGGGATTACAGGGAAATGAGGGCCGCCGCCGATCCCTCCGCGGATTCGCCCACCGCGCTAGCCCTGTTCGCATCCGTCCTCGTCCGCAAGGATTCCGGGAGGGTGGCTATGGGGAGCCTGGTCTTCGGGCTCGCGGTCCTGGCCGACGTCTGGCTGGTAGGCGCGGCGGGGGGTACGGTCTTCTGGTCTAAGTACGCGTTCTTCGTTTTCATAACGCTGACGGCTTCGGTCCTGGCCAGGCAGTTCGCGGAGGTCTCGGAGAGGGCCGAGGCGATGAACGCCGGGCTCGAGACGGAGGTCGACGCCCGGACCGCCGAGCTGTCCGCGGCCACGGCCGAGAGGGTACGGCTTAACGAGGAGATATCGTCGGCCAACGCGCTGCTGTCCAGCGCCATGGAGGAGTCGGAGCGCGACGTCCGCATCGCCGCGGCCGTGCAGAAGGGATTCTTCCCCGCGCGGCCCCTGGCTACCGCCGGCTGGGACGTATCCTACGTCTTCGAGCCGGCCTCGGGGCTATCCAGCGACTTCTACGATTTCTTCCAGGACGGGAAGTCGCTGTCGGGCGTCCTGCTCGGCTCCGTATCCGGTTCCGGCGTGGCGAGCGGGCTCGTTACCGTGCTCGCCAAGAACGTGTTCGGCCGGGGCATGTCGGAGATGGCCGGCGAGCCCCTGGCGGCGATGCTGTCGAGGGTCAACAGGGAGCTCTCCAGGGAGCTGTCCGTCGTCGGCAACACCGTTTCCTGTACGTTCCTGCGCTTTAGCGGCGACCGCGTAGAGTACGTCAACGCGGGGCATACCGACGCTTTCCTGCGCAAGGGCGGCTCCAAGCGCGTGGCCGGCCTCGACGAGGGGCGGAAGCGCTCGCCGCCCTTCGGCCGCGACGATTTCGACGACGGCCTGCTCGCGCTCAGGTTCACCCTCTCACCCGGGGACGCGCTCCTCGTGTATACCGCCGGCCTCGTCGAGAGCGTCAACGCCAAGAAGGCCGCCTACGGCGGCGCGAGGCTGGCCGAGGCCTGGAGAAGGGCCGACCCCCACAACGCCGAGTCTCTTCTGGCCTCGGTGATGATCGACTTCAGGAACTTCATGGCGGGATCGAGGCGCGCGGGCGATATTTGCGCCATGGCCGTGGTCAAGCGCTAGGCCCGGGGCCTCGGCCCCCTGGTCGCCTCCGCGACGAGCGGGTCCAGGGGCCAGTAATGCCTCGGATAGCGCCTGGACATCTCCTTGCGGATGCCGGGATACGTCGAGCGCCAGAATCCCGCGAGGTCGCTCGTCGTCTGGAGCGGCCTGTCGGCGGGCGATAGCAGCTCGAGCGTCATCGGCTCGCCGCACGCGACCGGGCCGCGGTCCATGCCGAAGAATTCCTGGATGCGCGCCGTCAGCCTGGCCGGACCGGCCGCAGGATAGTCCGGCCTGCGTTTCCGGCCTCCGGGCGTGGTGACGAAGGGAGGCGCCGCCGCGTCTATGCCGGCGAGCGCCTCGCGCCCGAGTAGCGAGCGGAGGAGCTCGAGGAGCCCGGCCTCGTCTATTGCCAGCCCCGTCGGAGAGAGCCAATCGCCGGCCGCGCCCGCTATCCTCTCCAGTAGCGCCGCGTCGTCGAGCGACTCTACCGTAGCTCCGAAATCGACGCTCCGGGCGGCGGCGACGCTTCGGGCGGCGACGACGCTTCGGGCGGCGACGAACCTGGCGCGGGCTAGGAGAGACCGCGAGTCGTCGTTCCACGGCAGCCACGATAGCCCCTCCGTCCCGAGCGTTTTCGCGAACGCCTCCCCGAGGGCGGCGCGGGGAACCGCCGGCAGCCTGCGCTCTCCGAGCGTGAACGCGCCGGCCCTGGACCGAGCCCAGGCCGAGGCGGCGAGCCCGCGCCACTCGACCTCGACGACGTCCACGGAGCCGCCGGCGAGCGCGGCCTTCGCGGCCTTCTCGCCGACGGGAGCGGCGCGCCTGATGTAGCCCAACGGGTCGCCGGCGTCCGCGTCGAGGGCCGCCAGCCATTCCGCCCTCGGCGGCGATAGCGCCGACCTGGCCCTGCGTCCGGACTGGAACTCCCAGGTGCCGTCTCCGCAATTCCTGGCGAGCCTGTCGGGGAATCCCGCCGCGAGGAGGTCGCCTATCTCCGCGATGCCCGAACCGGCTGCCTCGGCGTCGAAACCGTCTCGGCCGTCGCGCGCGCCCCGGCCGCCGCCCGCCCGCGACACGAGCCGGCTCGCCTCGCGGGCGACGCGATAGGTCCGGGGATCGGGCGAGCCGCTCCCGAGGTCAGCCAGAAGGCGCTCGAGGCTCGTCCTGAAGTCTCCGTCGGAGTCCGGGGCGTCGCGCTCGGAGAGGGCGGCGGCCGCCAGGGCCGCCGCGTTCAGGCGCTCAGGGTCGGCGCCCGCGCCTAGTATGGCGGCGGCCGATCTGGGGTCGGTGCCTAGGGACGCCGCCCTGCGTCCCGCCTCGGTCGCGGGCCCGCAGCGTTCCACGAGGCCGATGTTCTCGAGGACCGCGACCGCGGCCTCCCAGGCGTAGCGCGGAGGCGGGTCGAGCCATCGTACGGAGGCGGGCGAGCTCGAGCCCCTGACGGCGCATTCCAGCGCGACCGACGATAGCTCTATCCGCCCTATCTCCGGCCCGCGCGACGGCGGGAGCAGGTCGGACTCGTCCCAGCAACGGAGGCATAGGCCGGGGCCGAGGCGGCCCGCGCGGCCACGGCGCTGCCCCGCCTCGGCGAGGGACACGCGCTCGGTGACAAGCCTGTTGAGCCCGCTGGGCGCGTGGTACCTCGCCAGGCGCGAGAGGCCGGAGTCGACGACGGCGCCGATCCTCGGCACCGTCAGGCTCGTCTCGGCCACGCTGGTGGCGAGGACGACGCGGCGAGGGGCTCCCGGCGGCGGCGATATGATAGATCGCTGCCTGTCGAGGGGAAGCGATCCGTGCAGGACCGCTATGCCGACTCCGGCCGTTCCCCGGCCAGCCCCCAGGCGGGACTCGAGGATGGCCGCGGTAGCGCCTATCTCGCGCAGCCCCGGCAGGAACGCGAGGACGTCTCCTTTTGTCGACTCCAGGGCCTCGACGACGGCGGAGGCGACGGCATTCTCCGGACCGGACCGGCCCGGGCGATACGACGTGGTTATAGGGTAGAGCCTGCCCGGAGCCTCTATGGCGGGGCAGCCGAGGTACTCGGCCACCCGCCCGGAGTCCATGGTCGCCGACATCACCAGGATCGAGAGGTCGCCCCGTGCCTCCCGCGCCTCGAGGGCGAAGGCCAGGCCGAGGTCGCAGGAGGCGGATCGCTCGTGGAATTCGTCGAACGCCACGAGGGATACGCCGTCCAGGAGCGGGTCTTCCTGGACCATGCGCACGAATACCGCCTCGGTGACGAATTCGACCCTCGTCCCGCGGCTCGCCCTGGAATCGCCGCGTACCCGGTAGCCGGCGGTCCGCCCCAGCTCGTCTCCCAGAAGCTCCGACACGCGGGCCGCCGACGATACGGCCGCC
Organism: Spirochaetota bacterium; assembly: GCA_018816345.1. Classification (GTDB taxonomy): domain Bacteria; phylum Spirochaetota; class Spirochaetia; order Treponematales; family UBA12059; genus SZUA-370. Next base: position 10,573 of record JAHIWG010000019.1, read on the forward strand.
AGGCGCCGCGGCTCCAGCACTATCGCCTTGCCCCTCAGCCCGCCCGACGCCGCGAGGAAGGCCGGGACGGCGCTCGTCTTGCCGGCGCCCGTCTCGGCCGAGAGCGCTAGCGAGCCCTTCGCGAGGGCCGCGGCTATATCGTCGAGGAGGGGGAATATCGGGAGCTCGTCGAGGCGCATGGGCTCATTGTGCCCGAACGGCCGGCCCGGCGGCAAGCCGCCCGCGAAGTACGCGGCCGAGATACTCGCCCGGGATGCGCGGCCCCGAGTAGGCGGCCTCCAAGACGCGAAGAGCCCGCGGCGATGGCGCCTTCGGGCACTTAGCGTATATACTAGGGGCGTGAGCGACGATTACGCCTTGAGCACAGGATCATCGACGGCGGCAGAGCGCCCCGGCATCGGCCTCTACGCGGAGCGCGGGCTCCACGCCGCCCTCAAGGCGGCCTACGCGGCCAGGCCCGGGGCCAGGATGGAGGTCCCCGTAGCCGGCAAGGTCGTCGACGTGGTCCTCCCCGGCGAGCTCGTCGAGGTCCAGACGCGCAATATCGGCTCGATATCTGACAAGGTCCTGCACCTGGCCTGCGTGATGCCGGTGCGCATCGTGCATCCCGTCGTCGTCGAGACGCTCATAGAGCGCATAGACCCGGCCGACGACTCCCTCGCCTCCGCGCGGAAGGCCAAGACCCGCCGGGATTTCTACAGCCTCTTCGACGAGCTCGTGCGCGCGCCCCTCGTGGTCGCATCGCCTAACGTCCGCTTCGACGTCGTGCTGGTACGGGTACGCGAGCTGCGGATACGCGACGGGAAAGGCTCGTGGCGCAGGAAGGGCGATAGGGTCCTGTCGCGCGACCTCGCGGAGATCGTATCGACCACGAGCCTAGATACCCGAGCCGACTGGCTGGGCCTCGTGCCCTCCTCGCTGCCCGGGCCGTACGACTCGGCGACCCTGGGCGCGGCGCTCGGCATAGCGGCCCCGAGGGCGAGGAAGGTACTCTATACCCTGGCGAGGGCCGGCCTCCTCGAGGAAGCCGGCAGGTCGGGGCGGCGGAAGCTGTACGGGCCAGCGGGAGGAGTATCGTGAGACTGCTCTACGACGTCCATTGCCATACGATGACGCTCGCAAGGCCCGCGATCGGGAGGTTCGTCGACGCGTTCCTGAAAGGCGGGCTCGAGTCGCTCTACTCCCAGGTGGCCGCGCCTGGATACCTCCTCTCCTCGCTGACGAAGAACGGAGGCGAGGCGATGCGGAACCTCCTCGCGGTAGTGGAGAACGACCCCGCGGCCCTGCTCGAGCTCGTCGAGGACGACCTGTCGGGAGCCTTCCTGACCGACGGCTCGACCGGGGTCATGGGGAAGGCGGGCCCGAGGCTCCTAGGGGAGGATTGGGATTTCTGGCTCGCGTGCCCCCTGGTCATGGACTTCGGGGCCCGCTCCGTAGGCGTCTCCGCCTATTACTCGTCGCCGCCCCGGAAGGACCTGGAGGAGGCCGCGAGGGAGATACTGTCGGGCGTCGGGGGTTATCGCCGCGCCCGTCCCGACGGCCGGCTCATAGTCAGGCCGTTCCTCGGCATAGACCCCGGCGCGCGCGGCGCCGCCGCGACCGAGGCCGCGCTATCGAGGTACTTCTCTGGGTACTCCCGCCGCCTGCCCGCCCAGGTCGCCGCGTTCCGCTCGTCCGCCCGCTGGAAGGGCGACCCGCGGAAGCCGCCCCGCGGCTCGTTCGCCGGCGTCAAGCTGTACCCGCCCCTGGGCTTCGACCCCTGGCCCTCGGACGGGGCCGAGCTCGACGCGACGAGGCTCCTCTACGCCTTCTGCGAGCGACGCGGCGTTCCCCTGGTCGTGCACTGCGACGACCAGGGCTACCGGACCATAGCCCTCGAGAGGGCGCTGCACCTGTCCGATCCCGACAGGTGGCTCCCCGTGCTCGCCGCCTATCCGAGGCTCGTCGTCGACTTCGCGCACTTCGGCGAGCGCTACCTCGGCAGGATGAAGTCGCGCGGGGATTGGACCGCCTCCATCGTGCGCCTTATGGAGCGCTATCCGGGCGTCTACGCGGACGTAGCCTTCAACGGCAGCGATCCCGCGTATTATAGCAAGCTGGAGCGGCTCGTAGCCGGCCTGACGTCGGGCGACGCGGAGACGGTTAGGGCCAGGCTGCTCTTCGGTACCGACTTCGTCATCAGCCTCGCCAAGTCCCGTTCCTACCTCGACTACGTCCTTGATTTCGCCGGCGGCCCCCTGGACGCCGCGCTCAAGCGCGCCATGATAAGCGATAATCCTTCGGCGTTCCTGTTCGGGCCCTCGCCCTGAGGCGCGCGCGCCGTCAGAGATAGAACGTCGCGCCTAGATAGGCGTAGGCCCACCAGGCCGGGAACCGCGTGTCGGACCAGGGCGTGCCGTCGGGCAGGAGATAGGGGTTCAGCCCGAAGGACAAGGACGAGATGTCGCCGGGCCCGTAGAAGTGCTCGTTCGTGTTCTGGCTTCGCCATTCGTCGTCTAAAATCGGAACCGGGAAGAGCCAAACGAGCTTCGCGCCGAGCGCTAGCGCGAAACGCGGCAGCACGAACCATTCGACGCCCGCCTCGGCTACGGCGCCCGGGGCGATCACTGGATGATGCAGCTCTTTCCTCGCCAGCGTCACGGTCTCCCCGTAGCGTATCGGCATCCTGTCCCAGGTCTGGGTATAGTCGAGCGTGCCGAGAGCCGGACCGGCCCCTATCGAGACGTTGAGCGAGCGCGACATATTGAGCACGCCGGAGACCGCGAGGCTACCCGCGAACGCGAGGCGGGAAACCTGGTAGTCCGACCAGGTCCCGAGTATATATCCCGCCACCGTCTGTCCCGCGCTCGGGTAGTTAGAGTCGTCCGCTGGCAGGTATGTCATGCCCGCGAGCGTGGCCTCGGTAAGGTCAGGCATATTCCGTACGTCGCCGAATGTCATGTCGGCGATCTTATATACGTTGTGGATATCGAAGTCGAAGCCTAGCGAGAGCTTGAGGCCGCGGCTCAGCCTGTAGGAAATGGCGCCTCCTCCGAGCGCGCCGAATATGGTCGGGTCCTCGCGGCCGACGGCGACGGGAGGCGCGCCGTATATCGCCGCGAGATGCGTCGGCCCGAGGCGTACGCCCATGCCTATGCCGTTGGCCGAGACGAACTGGTAGCCGTAGCTCTCGCCGAGCGATATGAGGCCCGCGGCCGGCATCAGGGCAGAGGCCTCGGCGACGACGGCGGCGGTCTCCGTGGCCACGAGCCGGGCGGAGACGCGGAATTCCCCGTTCTCCTCGGTAACCGCGCCGTCGATGAAGTACTCGGCCTCTATGAACATGCCCGCGTCCAGCTCGGCCGATCCCGTGGGGTCGGCTAGCGCGAGCTCTATCTCCTCGAGGTACGCGCCGAGGTTCCTCCGGTCGACCAGCCTGAAGACGAGGCTGTCCGTCACCGCGGCCTCGACGAGTACCGAGAAGGCTTGGCCTACCAGGTTGCGTTCGGCGAGCGGCGATGCGTTGCGGAATTCGAGGACCGCTACCGGCCTCCTGGACAGTTGCCCGTCGGCTACGGTCGCCGCAAGCGAGTCTACGAGGCGGCTCGCCTCCCGCGATGGATACTGGGCGAAGGCCGAAAGCGCCTGCGCGGCCAGGAAGGCGGCAAGTAGCCCGCGTCGCGTCATGGCATGCTCCTTGCGAAGCAGTATCCGCTAAACCATAGCGTAATCGCCATCGAGGCGCAAGAAACAATCTTGGGAAAATAATGCCCGCTCGCCTGACCCGGGGGACGGGACCGGGCAGGTAGCGGGAAGGAAGCGGGAAGGAAGCGGGAAGGAAGCGGGCCCCGTCGGCCCGCTTCCCCGTATTATTGGACCATGAAGTGGAAGGCTTGCCCGGCCACTATATACCAAGTGACGAACAGGCCGTTGACGAAGGCGCCGGCCCACGCCCTGCCGGTCTTCTCGAAGAACCATACCGAGAAAAGCGACGTAATGGAGAGCAGCGGCAGGAACTGCACGGCGATGATGACGTTCAGCGGCTCGGCCGGCGATAGGAGCGTGCCGCCCGCGAGCAGCGGCGCGTACTGGGCCAGGAGGAAGACGAGGAACCCGCCGGCGCCGGAGCATATAGCGAAGAGGTACCGTCCCGCGGCCTTCGCGCCGGCGGGCCTTAGCTGGCCGTTAGTCGCTACCGAGGACATCAGGAAGAAGGCCGTGAAGGGGACGAGGTACGCGAGGAAGGCCTTGAATTGAACGAGGCTCATGGGCTTGAGCGCTACCACCCAGAAGCGGAAGTCGATCTTGAAGAGGAAGTCCGAGGCGAGCAGCAGGAGCGCGCCGGCCCCGACCGAGCAGGCGGCGAGGGCCGCGGTCTTGAGCCCGTCCCGAAGGCCGATAGCCAGGCCGTACGCCTCGGCGCTCCCGCCCTTTTTCCTGTTCGACGCGAAATGCCAGGCCAGGAAAAGCGCGAGGCTGATAGCGCCGTTAAGCAGGGCCCAGACCATTATCTGGTTGGTGATGTTCTGGGGCCAGAAGGCGCTCGCCTTTACGACCTTCGTCGCGAGCTTGAAGAAGGGGAAGAACGTCAGGACCGGGACGGCGGCCGCGATAGCCCCTCCCGCCCATAGGGCGGCGCCCTTGGAAGCCGCGGGCGTCGGAAGAGGCTTGGCGAGCGGAGCGAAGGCCGGGATCCCGAGCAGGGCGCCCCCGGCTCCGAGCACGAATACCACGAACCCGGCGAACGCCGCGAGGGTCGCCAGCTCCTTCCAGAACCAGGTCTGGCTGGAGGCGGCGAGCGGCCTCGCCCCCTCGAGCGTCGAGTCGAACCACGATATAGCGTAGCCTATGGCCTCGGCGGACAGGTGGTCGCCGGGGTGGGTGGTCTTGGGCTGGAAGAGGGCCCTGGCGGTCCCGGCGGACTTGGAGCCGTAGACCCTTCCCGCCTCTATGGTCGAGTCGGCGCCGAAGACAGCCTTGAGCTTGGGACTATCCGGAGCGTCCTTGCCGCGGGCTACGCCCCACATCAGTGGCGAGAACTCGTCCATGGTGCTGAACACGACGCCCAGGTTCCTGGGCCACGCGGGGCTGCCCTCCATCGCGAACGGCGCGCCCGTCGAGGATCCTTCCAGCACCATCGACTTGTAGGCGTCCGGCATCGCGGCGGCGGCGGCGAGAACGGTCCAGCCGCCCATCGAGTGGCCCTCGAGGCCGATGTTGTCCTTGTCGACTATATCGAGCGATCGCAGGTAGGCGAGGCCGTCGGGGCCGCCGAAGCCGTTGGCGAAGGCCGGCGAGTCGGAATAGCCGTGGCCAGTCTGGTCGAGACAGAGCACGACGTAGCCGCGCCTGGCGAATTCAATCGCGAACCCGGACTGGGTCTCGCGCGAGTTGATGTAGCCGTGCACGGCGAGGATCGCCGGAGCCGGGGTCTTGGCGGTCGCCGACTTGGGCGCGTAGAGCAAGGCGCTCATTATCGCGCCGCCCGAGCCTGCGAAGCGCAGGTCGCTCACGCGCACGTCGCCTCCGTCAGTCTGGACGACGCTCGCGACTATTCCGGCTACGAGAATGACGGCCGCTCCTAGCGCGGCTAGTCTCGTGTCTCTCTTCATGTTGCCTCCATTGCATATGCGATAAATGTTATTATCTATGATTTAGATTGCATGTCAACAAAAACCGAGTAGGCAGACCGCGGGCCCGACGCTACAATCGAAGGATGCTTAGCAACGCTCCCGCCCTCGAGAAGGGGCTCAGGATTCTGGAATACGTGCTCTCGGTAAACGAGGCGGTAACGATGAGCCGGATCGCGGAGTCCGTCGGCTTCAAGGTCTCGGAGATACAGCGCATGGTCGAATACCTGACGAAGGACGGGTTCCTCGTCAAGTCAGCCTCTGGAGGCTACGCCCCCGGGGCCCGCGCCTACGGGCTAGCCGACAGGAAGCTCGACTCCGCCGTCATAGCGAGGGCCGAGGGCCCGATGAGACGCTACGCCGCGCGCTCCGGGGCCTCGGCGCACCTCGGGGTGCTCGTAGGGGAGGGCTTGCACGTAGTCTACGAGGTGGAAGGAACGGGGGACGTTCGCGTCGGGGTCAGGCCCGGCCTATACGTCGCCGAGCAGACGCCGTCGGGACGGCTCCTGCGGGCGTATCGCGGGCCATCGACCGGAGGAGAGTCGTCTGCCGACCTCGCCGAAATACGGCGGGCCGGTTTCGCGTTCGGCGAGCTGGGTTGCGCCGTCGGGGTCTTCGTCCTGGCCGTACCCGTGGCCATAGGCGCCGATCCCTGCGTCGCGGCCCTGGCGTCGCCCTACGTCCTGGCGACCAAGGACGAGCCCCCGGTGCGCCAGGCGCTACTCGAGGACCTGAGGCGGGCCTCTGCGGAGATAAGCGCCCTCTTCTAGGCCTTGCCCCTATTTACCGTTCGCGTCTAGCCAAACCTCGAGCCTGATGAGCGCCTCGTGCATATTCGCCCTGCCGTAGCCTATCCTGAAGTACGATCTATCGTAGTCATAGTAGGCCCCAGGCAGCAGCAGGACGCCGGACTCGGAGACCAGCCGCTCGGCGAGGGCCTCGGCGTCCGAGCCGTCGGAGAGGCGAGGGAAGGCTATCGAGCCCGCGGCGGGAGGCGTCCATTCGGCGAAGCCGGGGCGGCGCGAGAAGAAGCCTTCCAGCAGGGCGACGTTCTTGGCGACGATGCCGCGGTTTCGCGCCGCTATGCGCTCCAGGTTGCGTACCGCTATCTCGGCGAGGGTCTCGCTCGGCGCCGACGAGCATATCGAGTTGTAGTCCTTGACGACCGCTACGGCGTCCAGTATGTCGTCGCGCCTGGAGGCGAGCCATCCTATCCTGAGCCCGGCGAGGCCGGAATGCTTGCTGAGCACGTCCAGGGCCACGCCGTTCTCGTAGGCCTCGCAGACCGAGGGCAGGCGGGAACCTTGGTCCCGCTCGAGGCGCCTGTAAACCTCGTCGACTAGCAGGACGGCGCCCGTCCGGCGGGCGTACGACACGATGGCCTCGAATTCCTCTCGCGTCGGGAGCGAGCCCGTGGGATTATGGGGCGCGTTCATCACTATCATCCCGGCGCCGGGGCCGCATAGGCCCGGTAGATCGTCGGGATCGAGGAACCAGCGCGACCCGCCCGCGCCGTCGGGGCCTCGGCGCATCTCCCACCTCGCGACGTCGCAGCCGAGGGCGCGGGGTATCTCCGAGAGCGACTGGTAGCACGGGTAATTGACGACGACCCTGTCCCCCGGCTTCAGCACGGCCAGGTACAGGTTAAGTATGGCCTCCTCGGCTCCCGAGTGCACGAAGACCGACTCGGCGCCGAGGCCCGCGTACTGCTCGGCTATCGCGGCCCTGAGCGACGGCGCACCACGGGTCTCCGTGTAGCCCAGGCGCTGGTCGAGGAGCCTGTCTATCGCCCCTTCCTCCATGGCCAGCAGTTCCCGTATCGGGAACGACTCGCAGTCGGAGGAGCACAGGAGGTACCTGGCGCTGAACTCGTGCTTCGCGAAGAAGCGCTCGAGGGCGAACGGCTCGAAGAAACCCATGGCTTCCCTTTCCGGCGCCGGACCCGGCGCGTCCCGGTCGACTATAGCACGTACCCGAGCCGGCTGATAGCCCGCTTGACATCGCGGTCAAGGAAGCATACCATATGACCAATAATGATTAAACGGTCACTGACCGTGATCGTATGACGCTATCCGCGACGATGAGGAGCGACGATGCCTTCGGCCTTCGACGATAGGGAAAGGGACGCCATCAGGGCCAGGCTGCTCGGGGCGGCGATGGATGCGCTCGGGCGTGGAGGGCTAGGGGCGGCTAGCGTAGCCGAGCTGGCCCGAGCCGCGTCGATAGCCAAGGGCTCGTTCTACGCGTTCTACGCGTCCAAGGAGGAGCTGTTCATGGAGGCCCTGGAGTCGATAGAGGACGGGTACCGGGAGCGCTTCGCGAAGGCGGCCGCCGGAGGCGGTTCCCCGCTCGAGCGCCTCCGGCGGGCTTTTACGGCCGCCTTCCGCATGATAGACGAGGAACCGGCGCTCCGGTACGTGGACGCGGCGACCACGGAGCGCCTCGCGCGGGCCCTGCCTCCCGAACGCGTCGCGCGGCACGGCGAGCGCGACGCCGCGGCGATAGCCAGGATAGCCGAGGACTGGCGCTCCGAGGGGCTGTTGGCCGAAGGGGTCGGGGAGCTGGAACTGGCCGGCGCGGGCTACGCCGTGTTCCTGGTATCCATGGGCCTCCGCAACCTGCCCGAGGCGCTCAAGGAGGCGACCGAGACGGTCGCTGTCCGCGGGCTCGCGCTGGCCCTGTGCGGCGGGCCGGTCCCGGTAGCGTCTCCTGAAGCGGCCTCCGCGGCGGTCTCCGCCGGCCCCGAGCCGGCTCTCCGGGCCGAGGCCGGGAAGAAAGGAAAAGGATCATGATCGACGTAAGCGATCTACGTTTCTCGTACCCGAGGTCCAAGAGCGAGGCCGTCAAGGGCATCGGATTCTCCGTCGCCCCTGGCGAGGTCTTCGGCTTCCTAGGGCCGAGCGGGGCGGGCAAGAGCACGACCCAGAAGATACTCCTAGGATCGCTACGAGGCTATTCGGGGAAGGCCTCGGTCTGCGGCGTCGAGGCGGCCAGGGCCGACGGCGCGTACCGGGCGGGCATCGGCGCCGCCTTCGAGTTCCCGTGCTTCTATCAGAAGCTATCGGGGCTCGAGAACCTCGAGCTGTTCGCGTCGTTCTATCCGGGACCCAAGGACGATCCCAGGGCCCTCCTCGAGCGGCTAGGCCTGGCCGACGCCGGGAATAGGCGGGTCGGCGAGTATTCCAAGGGCATGAAGATGAGGCTCAACCTGGCCCGCGCCGTTATCCACCGGCCCCGCGTCCTGTTCCTGGACGAGCCGACGAGCGGCCTCGACCCCGCTAACGCCCGTACCGTCCGCGATATTGTCCGAGAGCGCGCCGCCGACGGGGCGGCGGTCTTCCTGACTACCCACGACATGGCCGCCGCGGATGCCGCCTGCGACCGCGTCGCCTTCCTCGTGGACGGCCGCGTCGCCGCCTGCGACTCTCCCGACGCGCTGAAGCGCCGCTACGGTAAGCGGGCGGTGGTCGTCGACGTCGCGGGGCGGGAGCGGCCCAGGGGGGATCAGCCGGCGCAGGCCGAGTTCCCGCTCGAGGGCCTCGCCGACAACGAGGCGTTCCTGGCCGAGCTGAGGAGGCCGGGCGTCCTCGGGGTTCGCACCCTCGACTCCAGCCTCGACTGCATCTTCCTCCAGCTGACCGGGAAGGAGCTGGCATGAACGCTCTCGTCCTCGCCAGGTACGACTTCAGGCTGCTGTGGCGGCACGGTTTCGCCGTCGCCTACCTCGTCGTCGCCGTTCTCTACGCTGCCATCCTGTCGGTCCTGCCGCGCGATTGGGCGGACGCGGTCCTGCCCGCGCTCGCCTGGAGCGACCCGGCCTTCTTCTGCTTCTTCTTCGCCGGAGCGAGCGTCTGCCTGGACCTGTCCCAGGGGACCTTCCGGGCGCTCTTCGCCTCGCCGCTTCGGCCCGCTATATATATGGTGATTAAGGCGGGCAACCTCGGCGTCCTGTCCTTCGCGATGGCCGTCCTCGTGTCCGCGAGCTCCCGCGGCGGGGATTTCAGGCTATGGCCGCTGGCCGCCGCCG
>JAHIWG010000163.1 GCA_018816345.1 Spirochaetota bacterium
AGGCGCGAGGAGCCCGTTCAGGCATCGGACGAGGGTGCTCTTCCCGGAGCCGTTGGCCCCGACTACGGCGAGGTACTCGCCTTCCGCTACCGAGAGGCTCACTCCGGAAAGCGCCTGCTTAGCGGAGCCCGGATAGGTATAGCTCAGCGAATCGAGTTTTATTATATCCATGCGCGCCTAGAACGGCGCGCGAGAGGCGGTGCTTGCATATCGTACCTCGCGTCTCGGTCCGTTAGCCGGATCCAAGCGTTCACTACGAAATTACGCATAGCCGCTCGGCGTGTCAAGCCCGAGCGAGCGGCCTAGTCGGGAACGAAGATACTCACGAGCCTACGGCAGGCCTCCACAGCGACGGCCTCCAGGTCGTAGGATCCCTCGCGCAGGCACCAATCGTAGATAGTGCCTCGGGAGAAGCGGAGCACGTATCCCGTCACGTAGTCGGGGTCCAGGTCGCTCCGCAACTGCCCGGATGACTGCCCTTCCGCTACCACGGCCCTCAGTATTCGAGGCAGGGACCGTTCCATGGAGACGAAGAAGCGCGTCCCGTTCTCCAGCTGGCTCTTATAGACCTGCCGTATCAGGTCTATGCCCATGGATACGGCGTAGCGCATCTGGTGGGCGACGAATTCGACTATTCGGCCCGAGGCGTCGGTCGCGGTCAGCCTCCCCGCGACCTGCTCGTCGAAATAACGGTCGCACAGGGAGTAGCCCTCGACTATCAGGTCGGCCTTGCTCTTGAAGTGATGGTAGAACGAGCCCTTGGCCACTCCGGCGCTCTCGCATATGCGATCGACTGACACCTTGTCGAAGCCCTCGGCCCCGATGAGGACCCAGGCCGCCTCGTAGATCCGCTCGCGAGTATCGCGAGCCTGCTTGTCCCGCGTCGTCGGGTTCCCTATCGTTCGTGCCATACGCCCCACTCTACACTCCGCGCGTTTTTTTTTCGAGCGCCCCTCCGGCCGCGAGCCGCGAGCCGCGAGCCGCGAGCCACAGTCACGGTCACGGTCACGGTCACGGTCACCGATCGCCCCCGACGAGAATCTCCTTGCGCTCGACTACAAAGCAGTATACACTGTTTTCACCGACTATAGTCGGTCTAATAATATTTATTTCCATCTCTATTCTCTCGAAAGGAGAACCGCATGTACTCCCCAAAGATGCGCCTGACCGAGGAGGAACGCGACATCCTCCAGGGAAACCGCGGAGAGGCGCTCCGGAAAGTCCTCGAATCGATAGTGCGCTTCGGCGACGTATTCGGCGCGGACGGGCTCGTGGACCTAGACCGCGGCGTCCACCTCGTGACGTCGTTCGGCATACCGCTCCTGGGTCCCGTATTCGACATCATGGACGAGCTCATCGCCGCGGGGCTGAAGACGCCAAAGCCCTTCACCGTCGACCCGCGCCCCTGCGACTTCAGGAACGTGCCAGTAAACCCCGTGGAGGCGCTCGTCTTCAAGAAGGTGATGTACGCCAAGCAGGATGACTACGAGGCGCAGCTCCGCGCGGTAGGCCTCAAGGACGGGCGGGCGTTTACGTGCGCGTGCTATTTCGAGGAGGTGGGCAACATTCCCTCGCGCGGGGACATGCTCGCCTGGGCGGAGTCTTCCGCCGTCGTATACGCCAACTCCGTCCTCGGCGCGAGGAGCAACCGCAACTCCGGCGTCCTCGAGCTGATGTGCGGCATCGCCGGCAAGGCGCCCCGCTTCGGCTTCCTGACCGACGAGGGCCGCAAGGCGTCATGGGTCGTCGAACTCCGGACGACGGCGCTCCCCGAGGCCCAGCTCCTCGGCAGCGCGATAGGCATGAAGGTCGTGGAGGACGTGCCCTATATCAAGGGCCTCGATCGCTACCTGGGCGCGGAGCTCGACGAGCGGGCCAAGGACTACCTCAAGGACATGGGCGCCGCCTCGGCCTCCAACGGCGCCGTCGGCCTCTACCACGTAGCCGGCCTCACGCCCGAGGCGAAGGACGAGGGGGAGTCGCTCGTCGAGCCGGGCGCCGGGGTCTACGTGATCGACGACGAGGAGATAGAGCGCGTTCGCGCCGGATATCCAATGATGTGGAAGGACGAGGGAGCCAAGCCGACACGCTGCTTCATTGGCTGCCCCCACCTGTCCAAGGCCCAGCTCTACGGATGGCTCGACCGCATCGAGGGTTCGCTCGCGGCCGCCGGGCGCGGGCGCGTAGCCGTGCCCACGGTCCTGACGACGGCCCCCGACGTCGAGGCGGCCTTCCGCGCCGACTCGGCCGCCTCCGCGAGGCTCAAGGCCACGGGCGCGACCCTGTCGTCGATCTGCCCGCTCATGTACATGAATAACCCGCTGTGCGGCAAGAAGCCGGTGATAACCAACTCGAACAAGCTCCGCACTTACACGAAGGCCCGCTACTACACGGACGCGGAGATCCAGGCGATAGTCGCCGGAGGCAAGGCATGAAACGGACGTTTAAGGGGCGAGTCGTCGTCGCCGGCGCAGCCTCCGGCGAGGCCGTGGTTTCCAGGCGGGGGTTCAATATCCTCGCGTCGTTCCAGCGCGACCTCATGGCCAAGAAGGCCGTCGTGCGTTGCTCCGACCAGAACAACCCGGACGCCTTCGGCCAAGCGCTCTCCGGAAAGGTGCTATGCCTGCCTAAGACCATAGGCTCGACGACGGGAGGCATGGTACTGCAGGCGGCGGCCGCCCTCGGCAAGGCGCCTCTCGCGCTCCTCTTCTCGGAGCCGATAGACTCGCTCGCCGCGGGAGGGGTGATACTCGCCAAGGTGTGGAACGACAGGGACATAGTCACCGTGGACGGCCTCGGGGAGGGCTTCCTCGCGGCGGTGGAAAACGGAACGAGCGTAGCCGTCCAAGAGGACGGCACGGTAACGATAGAGACGCCCTGAGCGGGGCGGACTACAAGGAGAAACGCAATGCCAACGAGCACAGAACGAGTCGCCGCCCTGGTCGCGAGCGTCGGGACCTGGTACGAGAAGCCCGGCTGCCTCGCCGCGGGGAAGATGACGAAAGACCTCTACCCGTATACGTCCATGTTCTCGCCTATCAAGGTTAACAGGCTCAGCATCAAGAACCGCCTCGTGATGGCCCCCATGGGCAACATCAGCATGGCCGAGGAGTCGGGGCGCCCTAACACCAAGATGATCGAGTACTTCACCGCGCGCGCGCGCGGTGGAGTGGGCCTCATCACCTCCGGCCTGGTACCGGTCAGCCACGGCGTAGACCCCACCGTCACCGAGCTAGGAAGCCTCTCGTACTTCCCGCGCATAGACCGCAGCCGCACCGTCTTCGCCGGCTGGCGCGACATAGCGGAGCGCTGCCACGCCCACGGGGCGCGCTTCTTCATCCAGCTGACCCCCGGCCTAGGACGCGTCGGATCGCCGGAGTGCCTCCTTAACAAGACGAAGCTCCCGGTATCGGCCTCGTGGAACCCCAACTTCTACATGCCCGCCCTGCCCTGCCGCCCCCTGACCGACGCCCAGGCCAGGCGCATCATCAAGAACGCTGGCCAGGCCGCCGCCGACTCCAAGGCCGCGACCATAGACGGCGTCTACCTCCACGGCCACGAGGGCTACCTCCTCGAGCAGATGACCAACCCGGCCTTCAATCGCCGCAAGCTAGGCGCCTTCGCCGACTGGAAGGCCTTCGGCGTCAAGATGGTGGAGGAGATCCGCAGGCGCACGGGACCGGATTTCCCCATCATGTACCGCATAGACCTGTCGCTGGCCCTCAACGATACCTACGGGAAGCGCATGGACGCCGTCGCGAGCCTTAAGAAGTTCAAGAACGAGCGGACGCCCGAGCAGACGCTCGCCTACATGGAGGCCCTCGTCAAGTCCGGCGTCGACCTCTTCGACGTGGACCTCGGCTGCTACGACAACTGGTGGCTCCCCCACCCGCCGTCGTCGATGGGCCCGGGCTGCTACCTCGAGGTCTCCAAGATCGTCAAGGAGCATTTCGCCGCCAAGAAGATCCTGTCCAACGCCGGGCTCCCCGTGCCCGTGGTCGCCGTAGGCAAGCTAGGCTACCCCGACCTGTCGGAACGGGCCCTGCGCTCGGGCGACTGCGACATGGTCATGCTGGGCCGGCCCCTCCTGGCCGACCCCGAGTGGCCGAACAAGGCGTACTCGGGCCGCGTCGAGGACATCGTGCCCTGCATTGGCGACCAGGAGGGCTGCATCAACGAGTTCGTAGAGGGCGGGCACCCCCAGTGCGCCGTCAACGCCAGGACCGGCTTCGAGGACATACTTGACGGCTCCGAGCTAGCCCCGGCCGCCGCGGCCAGGAAGGTAGCCATCGTAGGCGGCGGCCCGGGCGGCATGCAGTGCGCCGTCATCGCGGCCGCCCGCGGCCATGACGTCACCCTGTTCGAGGCCCGGCCCGAGCTGGGCGGCATGCTGGTACCCGGCTCCAAGCCCGCCATCAAATTCGACATAGTCAACTACCTGGCCCACCTCCGCCATCGCGTCGACCAAGCGGTAAAGGATAACGGGCTCGAGCTCCGCCTCGGCGCCTCGCCGAGCGCCACCGAGCTCAAGTCCGGCGGCTACGACGTCATCGTCGCAGCCACGGGCTCGAAGCAGGTCCGGCCGCCGGTGCCCGGCATAGACTCGCCGAACGTCCGCCTCGCCGTCGACGTCCTCCGAGACCCGAGCCTCGCCGACGGAGCCAAGAAGGTCGTCATAGTCGGGGGCGGCGTCGTCGGCTGCGAGACCGCCTACTGGCTGGCCCACGAGCTGGGCAAGGACGTGACGGTCGTGGAGATGCTGCCCGCCTTCATGAAGGGCGTCTGCACCGCCAACCGCGGCTGGCTCCTCCACTACCTCGAGGAGCGCGGCGTGGCCATGTACAACTGCTCGCGGCTGACCGACGTCAAGCCGGGAGCGGTGACCGTCAGGCGCAACGTCTCCAAGACCGTGCCCGACCCGCTCGTGACCTGGACGCCGCTCCTTCCGGAGAACATCGAGAACCCCTTCGCGCCCAAGCTACGCTCCGACGAGCGCGACGAGGTCCTTTCCTGCGACCTCGTGCTCCTCGCGGCCGGCGCGAGGCCCGACGACTCGCTGTATCACGACTGCGTCGCCGCCGGAGCCGCGCCCGATATCCGCAACCTCGGGGACTCGTTCGCACTAGGCCGCGTCCTAGAGGCCACCAGGGCCGCCTACGCGGTAGCCACCGCCCTATAAGAAGCAGTGATTAACCGAGAGAGAAGGGCCCCGCCCTTCCCTCTCGGGCTCTTCCATCCCGTTCAATACCGGACCGGTCCCGGCCACAAACCCCGACCCATGCCCCGCCCGATTTCCCGTGCCTTCGCTTATCCCCCGACTTACTGTCGGCTTATCTATAGATTATTATTGACATATCTGTAATAATAGGACACACTGCATTCAATCACTGACAGTTGTGTCGATATCCACTGGGGCACGTAAGCGCTGCCCGCGACTACCACGGAGGCCCTAACGTCATGGACGCGTTCAAGGTTCTAGAGATAAAGAAGAGCGTATACGAAGGCAACGACGGGCGGGCCCGCGAGCTACGCTCCGAGCTGAAGCGGGACGGAGTGTTCCTGCTCAACCTGATGTCGTCTCCCGGGTCCGGCAAGACGACGACCGTCGTCAGGACCATCGAGGCGCTCGGGGCGGAAATGCGGATAGGGATACTCGAGGCCGACCTCGATTCGGACGTCGACGCCAGGACCGTGTCGAGGACCGGAGCCCGGGTGATACAGCTGCACTCCGGCGGCATGTGCCACCTGGACGCGGAGATGACGAGGCAGGGGCTCTCCGGCCTCGGCACCGAGGGGCTGGACTTCGTCATCCTCGAGAACATAGGCAACCTCATCTGCACGGCGGAATTCGACACCGGCGCGTCCAGGAACGCGATGATACTCTCCGTGCCGGAGGGCGACGACAAGCCGCTGAAGTATCCGGCGATGTTCGCCATGGTAGACGTCCTGCTCGTCAACAAGATAGACGCTATGGGCTTCTTCGATTTCGACATGGAGGCCCTCAGGGAGCGCGTCGCGAGGCTTAACCCCGACGCGCGAGTCATCCCGGTCTCGGCCAAGACCGGCGAGGGAATGGCCGAGTGGGCGGACTGGATACGTACTGAAGTAAAGGAATGGCGGGCCTCGTAGCGGCGGGCCGAGCGATACATACGGAGGGAGAGCACATGGTCAACGAGAAGGTACTCGATCTTGCCAACAAGATCAGCAGGACTAAGCGCGGCGCCAAGGACGAGATTAAGCCGGACTACCCGGAGTATAGGATACTCGAGCCCGTCGTCACCGAGGAGATGGCCGAGGTAGGGCTATGCCTGGGCCTGCGCGATCCTAAGAGCGCCGAGGAGATAGCGGGGCTATGCGGCAAGAGCGTCGAGAAGACGGAGACGCTCCTCTGGGACCTGGCGCTCGCGGGCACCGCGTTCGTCAACGAGATAGACGGCGTAGACAAGTACTGGCACGATATATGGGTTCCCGGCCACATGGAGATGATGGTCAATAACAAGGAGAACGTAAAGAAGTACCCGCAGATCGCGGAGGCCTTCGACGCCTACGGCAAGAGGCGCGGGCCGATGGGGGCCGGAAACTTCCCGGTGGGCCTCGGCCCCATGCGCGTCATCCCCATCGAGCGCGCCATAGAGGGAGAGACCCGCAGGGCGTCGTACGAGGAGGTCTCAGGCTACCTCAACGAGTCGGAGCGATTCTCCGTCTCCGACTGCTCCTGCCGCACGTCGCGGGAGGCCATGGGAGAAGGCTGCGGCCACCTCAAGGAAGACATGTGCATCCAGCTCGGGCACGCCGCCGAGTACTATATACGCACCGGCCGCGGCCGCGAGATAACCCGCGAGGAGGCCTTCGATATTATCAGGCGCGCCGAGGATAACGGCCTCATGCACCAGGTGCCCAATACCGACGGCCCGGGGAAGACGCACGCGATATGCAATTGCTGCGGCTGCTCGTGCTTCGCCATGAGGCTCGCCTCCATGTGGACCAACCCCGACATGGTCCGCTCCAACTACGTCTCCGCCGTCGACCGGGACAAGTGCGTGGCCTGCGGCGAGTGCGTCGAGAACTGCCCGTCTAACGCCCTCAAGCTCGGCCAGAAGCTATGCGCCAAGACGCCCGCGGTTACGGTCGAGCGCGAGCTGCCATACGACACCGAATGGGGCCCTGACAAGTGGAACTCCGAGTACCGGACGAACAGGTCGGTCGTCGAGGAGACCGGCTCCAGCCCTTGCAAGGCCGAGTGCCCGGCCCATATCGGCATACAGGGTTACATAAAGCTGGCCTCGCAGGGCAAGTACACCGAGGCGCTCGAGCTGATCAAGACAGAGAACCCCTTCCCCGCCGTCTGCGGGCGGGTCTGCCCGCGATACTGCGAGTCGGCCTGTACCCGCGGCGATATAGACGACCCCATCGCGATTGACGATATAAAGAAATTCATAGCCGAGCAGGACCTTAACCTAGCCAAGCGCTTCGTGCCGCGCGTCAGGCACGACTACGGCAAGAAGATAGCCGTGGTAGGCGCCGGCCCCGCTGGGCTCTCCTGCGCCTACTTCCTCGCCGTCGACGGCTATAAGGTGACCGTTTTCGAGAAGCAGAAGACGCTCGGCGGCATGCTCACCCTGGGCATCCCGTCGTTCAGGCTCGAGAAGGACGTCGTTAACGCCGAGATAGACATCCTGCGGGAGCTAGGCGTCGAGTTCGAGACGGGCGTCGAGGTCGGGAAGGAAGTTAGCCTCGCCGACCTGCGGGAGCGGGGCTTCAAGGCCTTCTACCTGGCCATAGGAGCCCAGGCCGGCAGGAAGCTAGGGCTTGACGGCGAGGACGCCGAAGGCGTGATGACCGGCGTCGACTTCCTCCGGGACGTCAACCTCGGGCGGGGCGCGAGGCTGGAGGGCGAGGTCGTGGTCATAGGCGGCGGCAACGTCGCCATAGACGTCGCGAGGGCAGCGACCCGGGTCGGGGCCGGCGACGTCCGCATGTACTGCCTCGAGAGCCGGGGCGAGATGCCCGCCCTGCCCGAGGAGATCGAGGAGGCGCTCGCGGAGCGCATCGACGTCAATAACTCGTGGGGCCCCAAGCGCATAGTCGTCGAGGACGGCCGCGTCGTCGGCGTCGAGTTCAAGAAATGCGTCTCGGTCTTCGACGATAACAAGCGCTTCAGCCCCAAGTACGACGAGAGCCAGACGAAGACGGTCAAGGCCGACAGGGTCCTCCTATCGGTGGGCCAGGCCATAGACTGGGGCCGGCTCATCGAGGGCAGCGCGATAGAGCTTAACCCCAACAAGACGGTCAAGGCGGACCCAGTCACCTACCAGACCGCGGAACCCGACGTGTTCGCGGGCGGCGATTCCCTCACCGGGCCGAAATTCGCAATAGACGCTATCGCCGCGGGCAAGGAAGCGGCGGTCTCCATCCACCGTTTCGTCCAGCCGGGGCAGAGCCTCGTCATGGGACGGACGAAGCGGGACTACCGCTCCCTCGACAAGGGTAACCTCGACCTCGACGGCTACGATCGCCTACCGCGCCAGAGGGCCGAGCACGTAGCGGCCCAAGCGGAGGGAGGGGCCTTCAAGGACTCGCGCGGCACGCTCACCGAGGAGCAGGTCAAGAAGGAGACGGAACGCTGCCTCGGCTGCGGAGCCACCGTCGTGGATGAGTTCATGTGCGTGGGATGCGGGGCCTGCACGCTCAAATGCAAATTCGACGCCATATCGCTCGTCAGGAAATACGACGCCCAGGGCGTCGAGCTCCGGGGCATGAAGCCGGCCGTGGTCAAGTACGTGCTCAAGCGAAAGCTGAGGATAGCCCTAAAGAAGCCGGGCAGGCTGCTGCGCTTCGCTTTATCCGGCGGCGGCAAGTAAGCGCCGGCGACCGCGCCGCATGGCCGGGGGGAGGGTTCAAACGCCTTCCCCCGGCCTCGCTAGGAGGTAGGAACAGTGCACGAATTAGGCGTCGTCATCGATGTCGTACATACGGTAGAGGAATTCGCCAGGAAGAACGGGGTCACGAGGATCGACACCCTGGTGCTCCAGATAGGCGAGCTATCGTCGATGATCCCTAAATACATAGAGGATTGCTTCCCCGCGGCGGTAGACGGCACCGTCATGGCCGATACGAAACTGCGCATCGAGGTGCTCCCGGGCAACGGCCTTTGCGGGAAGTGCGCCAAGGCGTTCAATATATTGGCGAACGAGGGGGCCTGCCCGGCCTGCGGCGGCAGGGATTGGGAAATACTGAGCGGGAAAGAGTTCATGATCAAGGAAATCCTAGCCTGCTAGCGGCAATCCGGCGGCGTTGCGCCGCGTCCGCCGCGGGGGAGCGTTATCGCCCGCGGCGGTATGATGCGGGGCGGTATGATGCGGGGCGGGGCGCGCGGGGCGACCCGCCTCGGGGAACTAATCCCTACACGGCGCCGGGCGACCTGCGCTCGTGCTGCCCTATCTCGAAGGCCTGCTCGGAGATGACGCGCTCCTGGTGCTGTATCAAGGCCTTGACGACGTCGCCTATGGAAACCACTCCTATCAGCTTCCCCTTCTCCTTTACCGGGAGATGCCTGAAATGGTGAGTCGTCATGAGGCTCATGCACTCGGCGATAGAGGTCTTATTCTCGGCGTAGATGATCTTCGAGGTCATGATCTCCTTGACCTTGGTATGGTCGCAGTCCCGTCCCTTGAGGATGATTTTCCTCGCGAAATCCCTTTCGGAGAAGATCCCCACCGGTTCGCCGCTCGCGTCCAGCACCATGATGGCGCCTATATTCTTCTCGGCCATGAGCTCGAGCGCCTGGACTACGGTGGTCTCCGTTCCTACGCTCACGACGTCGTTTCCCTTGGCGGCTAGAATGCTCTGTACGGTTTCCATGGTTCGCTCCTACTCGCAGGCTGTTCGATTGCTACCTCGTAGCATCTCGGTATTCGCGGCGGCATCGGGTCGTCGACACCGCGCATATAATAATAAGTACGCCCGGGCGATTCCGCAAGCTTAAATATATTATTTTTTGCATATTAAATAGCTACGATACCGGTCTAGAACCGGGCTTATCCAGGCCCCGCGGCGGGCGGATTCGCTATCGATCGCGAGGAAGCCGAGGGTCAGTGTTGATGACTCCGGTCAAGATTCGTATAATGGCCGCTTCTGGGGGGTATATGCCGAAAATAGTCGATTACGAGGCGAGGCGCAAGGAAATAGCCGAGAAAACCGTCTCGGTCCTAGTACGCGACGGATTCAGGGAGCTTAAGCTAGGGAAAGTCGCCGATTTATGCGGCATCGGCCGTACGACGATATACCAGTATTTCCGGAACGTAGGCCAGATAATCGACTTCGCCCTCGCCGACGTATTCGACAGGCTCCACTCGGAGATAGAGGCCGTATCCCGCGATTCAGGCATCAATCCCGCCGGACGATTGTTGCGCGTGATGGACTACCTCGAGAGAGTGGCCATCCTGGATAAGGAGCCGATGATCCTCGTGCTCGACTTCCTCCTCCATCCTAATAGGGAGATGCCAGGCGTCCAGTTCGACGTGCAGGAGAACGTCAGGTCGCTCCGAATAGGGCTCGAACGGGTGCTCGCCGCGGCCATCGCGGCCGGGGAGATACGGCAGATAGACGCGAAATCGATGGCGTTCACGCTATTCTCGTTCGTCGAGGCGGCGACGGTACACAGCGCCCTCTACGACAATATATCGCTCGATAACACGCTGCGCGACATGCGCATCCTGATCGAGGGGCTGCACGCCTAGGATCGCGCTCCCGTCGCTCCGCGGGACTGGCTACTTGCGCCAGGCTAATCCATGCGCGACAATAAAATCGGAATGCGTACGAGCACGGCCGAGTCGGATACGGTAAGGCTCCTCTATCGATACATCATCGAAGCCAAGCGCTACGACGCGAGGAGGCTCCTCCGCGACGAGGTCGAGCGCTCGGGTTACGATGAGACCCTGCAAGGGGTCCTGGAACCGACGCTTAGCATGATAGGCGAGCGCTGGGCCGTCGACTGCATCTCGCTCGCCCAGGGCTTCGTCGCGGGCAAGGTAGCCGAGGATTTCCTGGACATACGCGAGAAGCCGGCATCGGGCTCGGCCCGAGACGCTTCGGTTAGAAGCGACGCTTCGCAAGCATACGACGCTTCGCAAGCAAGCGGCATACCGAGGCGGATCGCGGTCCTCGGCAACGTCGAGGACGATTTCCACTCTCTCGGGAGGTCGCTGGTCGTGTCGTTCCTACGGCTCGAGGGCTGGACCGTCGTCGACCTTGGGAACGACGTGCCTGCGGGCGCCTTCGCCGACGCCGCGGCCGATTCCGGCGCCAGCGTCATAGGGGCCTCGGCGATGATGCTCGCTACGGCGAGGCGCGCGTACGATATCCGTCAGGAGCTCGTACGAAAGGGCCTATCCGATAGCGTCATGCTCGCACTCGGCGGCGCAGCCTTCTCGATGAAACCTGAGCTGGCGGGAGAGCTAGGCGGGGACGGGACCGCCAGGAACGCGCTCGAGGCGCCCGCCCTCTTCGAGCGGCTTCGCCTCCGGTCCGGCAGGCTCGCCACGGGACCGTCCAGGTGACCCCGGCCGAGCGCGTCGGAGCCGCCCTATCGGGCGCCCGGACCGACAGGCGCCCCTTCGCGCTGACGCTATCGCTCTACGGTTCGCGCCTCCTCGGCCGCGGCGCCTCCGGCTACTATTCGGATCCGGCCGTCTACGCGTCGGGACAGCGGTCCGTCGTAGACCTCTGCGGTCCCGATATCGTCTTCGGCCCCTTCGCCTTCGCGCTCGAGGCCGAGGCCTTCGGCGCCGTCGCGGAACGGCCCCCGCGCTCTCCGCCTACGGTAAGGAGGCCGGCGTACGGTTCTCCCGAGGACGCCGAGGCCGTGGCCCCGCCCGACGTCGAGGCGGACCCCCGGCTACGCTACCTCGTGGAATCGGTCCGGGCGGTCGCCGAAGACCAGCGAGGGCGCCGCCCCGTCGCCGCGCCCATCGTCGCGCCCTGCGACCTGCCCGTGCTCCTGCTCGGCATGGAGGCGTGGATCGAGACGATCCTGTTCGAGCCCCGGCTAGCGGAGGCGTGGTGGCGCGTCGCGGCCGGGCATTTCGCGGCCCTTGGGTCCGCCTACTTCGCCGCGGGCGCGAGCGTCCTCGTGATGCCGGTCATGCTCGCCAATCCAGCCATCCTGCAGCCGGAGATGGCCGAGAGGCTCGTCCTGCCCCAGCTCTCGGAGGCCCTCTCTCGCCTCCCGGGTCCCGTGATATTCCATCACGGCGGCAATCGCGTCGCCCCGCAAGCCGGGCGTTTCGCCTCGCTGCCTAATGTCGGGGGATTGCTGGTCGACGAGCGAGACTCGCTGGCGGCCGTCCGCCGCGCCGTCGGCCCGTCGGTGCCCATCCTCGGCAACATCAGCGGCCCGCACTTCTCCTCCCGGACGGCCGAGGACCTGTCGTCGCGGGCGGAGCGCCTCATCAATGATCGGGAGGACGATCCGCGATTCATACTCGCGAGCTCCGGCGCCGACGTACCGTACGAGACGGACCCTCGAACCCTCGTCTCGGTGCGGAGGGCGATGGAGGAGCTCGGATGAGCCGGGGAGGCGAACGCGGGCCCGTCCGCGCGCGGCTCATCGCCTGCGCGGTATTCGAGAAGGAAGTAGCGGCCCTGCCCGAGGCGCTTAGGCGCTCGCTCGATCCGGTGTACATCGACTCCGGGCTCCACCTCGACCCTCGCGCCCTCGACGACGCGATAGCGAGCGCGCTCGGGAACGGCGCCGGCGTGCCGACGGTACTGGCGTTCGGAGATTGCTGCCCGAGCATGGGCGAGCTCGCCCGCCGAGGCCTCGCGGCCAGGACCCGCGGGGCAAATTGCTGCGAGATATTCCTGGGGGCCGCGCGTTACGCCCGCTATAGGCGATCCGGGGCCTTCGTGCTGATGCCGGAGTGGGCCCCCAGGTGGGAGAGCATTTTCAAGGAAAGCCTCGGCCTCGCGGACAGGACGCTATGCCGGGAGTTCATGGCGCAATCGATGCACGGCGCCGTGTACGTGGATACGGGGATCGGGCCCGTGCCGCGCGAGGCGCTAGCCGGATTCGCCGAGTTCACCGGCCTGCGCGTCGCCGTCGAGCCGGCGGGGCCCGGGCATTTCATAGCGGCGATCCGCGCGGCTCTTGCCGAGGCGATGGCCGGGGCGGCGCCCGAGGGCGCCTCTCTTTCGGATAGTCGGCATGGATAGCGACCGGAGCGCCTTCAGCGCGCTTTTCTCCGACGTACTGAAGAATATTCTCTCGCTCGCGGACTCGCCGGGGCGCTGCGCTAGCTACATCGCGAAGCAGCTGCGGGAGCTTATAGGCTCGCGCGCGGTGGTAGCGCTCGCTCGAACGAGCGACTCCGAAGATTTCGGGATCGTCTCGGCCTTCCCCGAGCGGCGTAGGACTATCGCCGGGCACGAGGCCGTCAAGGAGATAGCCTGGCTCTCGGCCGGACTAGAACGCTCGACGCTCGTCTCGCCCGCCGGCGACGGCCCCGTCCCCGAGGCGCTTCGGAGGCTCGGATGCGGTCCGAGCATAGTGGCGCCTATACGGTGCTCCGATCGCTGCATGGGGATGCTCGTCATCCTCGACCTGCTCGACTCTACCGGGACCGGTACCATCATGGAAACCCTGGATCGGCTTACCCCCGTCTTCGGGCTCATCCTCAGGAACTCCTATCTGTACGATACGCTGGAACGGAAGGTGTCCGATAGGACGCGGGACCTCGAGGAGCGAGGAGAAAGGCTCGAGGCGGCCTTGCACGACAAGGAAGTCATGATCAAGGAGGTCCACCACAGGGTCAAGAACAACCTCCAGATAATCACGAGCCTCCTCTACCTCCAGGCCGAGACGTCCGAGGACGCGCGGCTCCAGGAAGCCCTCGAGAAATGCCAGGCCAGGATACGGTCGATGGCCCTCGTGCACGAGGAGCTCTACCGCTCGGAGGATCTCGCGTCGGTGGACATGGCCCAATACATCCGCAAGCTATGCGACGGGCTATCGGCTACCTTCGATTTCCCGGGACCGATCCATTACGACTGCGGCGACGTGAAGCTGCCGATCACGCAGTCCATTCCCTGCGGGCTGATCCTCAACGAGCTCGTTACCAACTCGTTGAAATACGCGTATCCGGGAGGGCCGAACGGTGCGATACGGGTATGCCTCTACGACGACGGCCGCGAGCTGGTCCTCGTCGTGGAGGACGACGGCGTAGGGATAGGTCCCGGGCGCGAAACCGCCCATTCCCTCGGGCTGACGCTCGTCAACGGCCTCGTCGACCAGCTGAGCGGCCTCATCAGGCTCGAGGATAGATCGACGGCGGCCGGCGAGCGCGGCACGAGGGCCAGGATAACCTTCGAGAGGGAGGGCCCATGAGACGACCCTCCCCCGGGACGGGACTCCGCGGCCGCGGCCTCGCCTTCAAGATTGCCATCCTGATCGCGTCGAGCGCGGCGATATCAGTCGTGGTGCTCGTCGCCATCGCGGCCTCGCTCAGCCGGGATTTCGGCCGGATAGCGCAAGCCGAGGTCGACGAGCTCATCGACGCGGATCTCCGGCACGTCGTGACCGGGGTCTATAACCTCGTTAAGGCCGAGGACGACGCGATCCGCGAGCTGCTATCGTCCCACTTGGCGGCCGCGAGGCGATCCCTGCGCGACGCCGGGGGCGCCGGCCTGGGAGCGATTACGGTACGCTGGACCGCGACCGACCAGTTCACTGGACAGCGGAGCGACATAACCCTGCCGCGCATGACGGTCGGAGGCGCCTGGCTGGGACGCAACCTCGATCCCGGCTCGCCGAGCCCCGTCGTGGATGAGGTGACGGGATTCGCCGGCGCGACCGCCACGATATTCCAGCTCATGGAATCGGGCGCGGGCATGATCCGGGTGGCCACGAGCGTCCTCGACGCCGCGGGCCGGAGGGCCATCGGGACGTACATCCCGACGCGCGGCCCGGACGGCTCCGAGAATCCCGTGATCGCCGCGGTCATGCGCGGGGAGAGCTATCGAGGCCGCGCGTACGTCGTGAATTCCTGGTACCTCACCGAATACGAGCCTATCCGGGACGCCTCAGACGCTATCGTCGGCATGCTGTACGTCGGCGTCCCCCAGCGCAGCGCCGAATCGAGGATCAGGCAGGCCATCCTGGGCACCGTGCTCGGGGAGACCGGCTACGTCTGGGTGATCACCGGCACCGGGGAGGACAAGGGGCGCTACGTCATCTCGAGGAACGGGCTCCGCGACGGAGAGCTTATATGGGACGAGCGCGACGCTGAGGGGCATTTCGTCACGAGGGAGATTATAGACGCCGCCATCGCCCTCGACCGGGGGACCCTCGGCCGCTATCGGTACCGCTGGCGTAACGCCGACGAGCCAGAGGCCAGGTGGAAGCTAGCGCGGCTGGCCTACTACGAGCCCTGGGACTGGGTCATAGGGGCCGGCGTCTACGTGGACGAGGTGTCGGTCTATACCGACATCATCGAGGCCGGGCGCGCTAGGACGACGGGGGCCATGGCCGCCGCGGGCTTCGTCATAGCCGCGCTCGTCGGCCTGGGCGGGCTCGCGACGGCCCGCGGCATAACCGAGCCGCTGCGGGCCATGACGCGAGCGGCCGAGGCGATGACGGCGGGCGACCTGCGACCCGTCTCCGACATGGATTCGGGCGACGAGATAGGTACGCTCGCCGAGGCTTTCAATAGCATGGCCGGGAGGATAAGGGCCGCCATGGACGGCCTCAAGGCGAGCGAGGAAAAATACCGCGGTATCTACGAGAACGCGATGGAGGGCATGTTCAGGACGTCCTTCGACGGGCGGCTGCTCGACGCGAACCCGGCGCTGGCCCGGATGCTGGGATACGCCTCCGCGAGGGAGGCGATCGAGCTCATCGACGACATAGCGGGCCGCGTCTACGAGAACCCGAGCGACCGAGAGACGTTCCTCGCTAATCTACGGGAGAACGGCTTCGTCGAGGGGATGGAAGCCCGTTTCAAGAAGAAGGACGGGAGCGTCATCAGGATGCTCATGAGCGCGCGCAGGATAGCCGCCCCGCAGGGCGGCGGCGAGTACATAGAAGGCTTCATAGCCGATATCGACCGGCTGAAGAACGCCGAGGAGCGCCTCCTGGGACTCCTGGAAGAGAAGGACGCCCTCATCCACGAGGTGCACCACCGGGTCAGGAACAACCTCCAGGTGATAGTGAGCATGCTCGATCTCCAGGCCCATGACGCGATGGAAGCGGGGCCCAAGGCCTTGCTCGGGCGTATCAAGCAACGGATCCTATCTATGTCCCTCGTGCATGACGGGCTCGTCCGTTCCCGCGACCTCGCGTCAGTAGACTTCGGCGAATACGCGGGAGACCTAATCGGGACCCTCGCCTCGAGGTCGAGCGACTCTCGGCCGGCGGTAGTATCGATAGACGCGGCCGGTATAAGGCTCCCGCTGGAGACGGCCGTCCCCTGCGGCCTCGCGTTCGGGGAGTACGCCTCGAACGCGCTGACGCACGCGTTCCCGGCCGGCTGGGAAGGCGAGCGCCGGGTCGACGTGAGGATGCGCGCCGAAGGCCCGGTCTACCGGCTCACTATCCGCGATACGGGAGCAGGGCTGCCCCGGGGATTCGATCCGTCTGACGCGCCCACGCTCGGCTTCAGGCTCGCCGAGGCGGCGGTCAAGCAGATGCGAGGGACGGTTTCCGCGATACCCGGCAGCGGAACGACGATACGAGTCGAATTCCCGCGTTCGGCCTCGGCCGGGCCGGGGCCCGAGCGCCCCGAGGCCTAGCGATCGGCGAGCAGCGCGAGGCTGGAGGCGAGCGCCGCCCCTCCCAGGAGATCGGCCAGGGCGGACCTGGCGTGCTCGAGCCTCAAGCCGGGAACGAGCCCGAGCGCGCATATCTCGGCGAGGACGACGACGTTATGGGACCTCGGGTCCACGGCCGCGACCGGGGCTACGCGCGCGGCCCTCCCCCCTCGGAGGCTCGCCGCCTCCTCGACGTCGGCGACCTCGGCGGAGCGAGCGCCGCCGAGCCTCACGGCGAGCGGTTGCCACGTCGAGTCCAGCCAGAGAAGGGTTCCGCCCTCGCGGAGGTAGGCCCGGCCCGCGGATACGGCCTCGTGCCGCTCGAGGGCGACGACCAGGTCCGCGCGGCCCTCCGAGACGAGCGGGGAATGCGCCTCGGCGCCGATTCTTATATGGCTCGAGACGCTACCGCCGCGTTGTGCCAGGCCGTGGGTATCGCAACCCTTGACGACGTACCCGGCGTAGTCGACGGCCCTGATCAGGGCCTCCGAGAGGAGCCCTATCCCCTGCCCGCCGACGCCGGCGACGTAGATATCGAAGCCGCCGCTCATCGTTCGCCCCCTAAGTCCTCGACTATCGCCCCCGAGGGGCAGGTCTGCCTGCACGACCCGTCCCCTATGCATAGATCGGCGTTGACGCTAATCGCCCCGCCTTCCCCGACCTGGAAGCTCGGGCACCCGAAGCGTCCGACGCATTCGAGGTTCCTCGTGCACGAGGCCTGATCGACGCGGACCCGCTTGGCCCGCCAAGCGGGCCCGGCCCTGCGTCGCGCCTCCCTCGTGAACTTGAGCATGCACGGATGGCGGGCGATGACGACCTTGAACCCCGGTTCCGAGGTCGCGGCGCGCATCGCCTCGATCAGCTTGGCCTGCTGATAGGCGTCGACCTCTCGGATATTGGCAACGCCGAGCCCCTCGAGGGCCGCGCGCACCGACAGGCGCGGGGAGTCCCCGTTGAAGCTCTTGCCCGTGCCCGGATGGTCCTGGTGGCCGGTCATCGCCGTGGTGCCGTTCTCCATCACGACGAGGGTCAGCTCGTGGGCGTTATACACCGCGTTGGCGATGCCGGGCAGCCCCGCGTGGAATAGCGTCGAGTCGCCTATGAAGCATACGACCTTCCTCGAGCCGTTGAAGAGGGCGAGCCCCGACGCCGTAGCCGTGCTGTGCCCCATCGAGAGGAGGACGCGCCCCATCCCGTAAGGGGGAAAGCTCCCGAGCGTATGGCAGCCAATATCGGCGACCGTGATATCGTCTCCCGACAGGGCCTTCTTGATAGCGTAGAAAGCTGAACGATGCCCGCAGCCCGGGCATAGCTGGGGCGGGCGCGGGGACGCGACGGCGGGCAGGGCGCTCGGCCGGGGCGAGTCGAACATATCCGGCCAAGCCGAGCCGAGGATATCCCTGACCTTGGAGGGTACGTACTCCCCCATCCTCTCGTCTATGTCGCGCTTGCCAATTATCCTGGTACGGAGGCCGGCGTCGTAGGCGAGCGCCTTGATGTCGGGCTCCAGGACGGGGTCGAGCTCCTCGAGCACCTTGACCTCGTCGTGAGAGGCCAGGAACTCGAGCACCTGCCCCGCGGGCAAGGGATGCACCATGCCTAGCTTGAGGACGTCCGGCCGAGGCCCGGCGTCCTCGAGGGCGTCCATGAGCGACAGGTAGGCCGCCCCGGCGACGATGACGCCGCGCCTGGAACCGCCTCGGCCCTCGAGGCGATTAGTCGCGAGCGCCTCGGGATCCGAGGCGATGGCTGCGAGCCGCTCGAGGGCGCGGCGCTTGAGCGGGAATACGGACGAGGCCAGGGGCACGTAATTCCCGCTATCGGGATCGAAGCGGGGCGTCGGGTCGAAGGGGGCGGGCGCGTAGGGACCGAACGCGACGCGCTCCTTGGCGTGGCACACGTGCGTCGTCAGCCGCAGGATGACGGCCATGCGGCGCCTCGACGCGAGGCCCGCGGCCGCCTTGAACATCGAGTAGGCCTCCGCGGCTGAGGCCGGCTCGAACAGGGGCATGTAGGACATCCTGGCGTAATGCCTATTATCCTGCTCGTTCTGGCTGGAGTTGGCGCCGGGATCGTCGCCGAGTACGACGACCATGCCACCCGGGATGTCCATGAGGGGCAATTGCACGAAGCTATCGGCGGCGACGTTAAGCCCGACGCTCTTGAAGAAGACGACCGAGAGATGGCCGTTCAGGGCGGAACCGAAGGCCACCTCGGTGGCCACCTTCTCGTTCACCGAGAACTCGAACCTGAACGGCCGGCTGGAGGCGGGAATGGCGCGGATGGCGTCCGCTATCTCGGGCGTCGGGGAACCGGGATAAGAGGTCACCGACCTGACCCCGCTCTCGAGCATGGCCCGCACGACGGCGGTATCGCCGATGACGATCTCCGAGAACGCTTCCTTCCCGAGCAACGTAGCCCCTAGGTCCTTCATGCCTGCCTCCGATCGCATAGCACGATGCTAAGGCATCGGACGCAATCCGGCAAGCGATTTCAGGCCGGTCCGTCGCGATCCTAGGCCGGCCCGTCGCGATCCTAGGCCGGCCCGTCCCGGTCGCATGGTCTCCGCGGAGCCCGGGGGCTAGGAAGCGAGCATGGCTATCCAGAGCTTCCTCAGCCGCTCGTACTCAGGGAAGCGAGGCGGCTCCGAACGGCTCGCGTCGAAGAACGCGAGCGCCCTCGCCTCGCTCGCGTCCACGGCCGCGACGCCTATCGGGCCGCGCTCCCCCCTGGAAGCCTGCTCCCGGAGCTCCGCGTAGATCCGCCGCGTCTCCTGGCGATAATCGCCGACGCCGAGCATGGCCTCCTGGTAATAGGACAGGCTCCCTAGCTCGGCGGGATCGAAGGCGGATTGGCTATGGATCATCAGCCACTCGAGCATGAAGCGGCGGAGGTTGCGCTCGAGGTACGCCAGGAAATCCTTCTTGGCCTCCGCCGGCGGCCGATGGTCTACCGTAAGGTCCCTATCGTTCACGAACCAGGCTACGAGCCCCGCGTCGGTCCCCCCGCCGGCGGCGAACGCGAGCCGCGCCGCCAGCAGCATCGAGAAATCCTCGCCCCGGGGTACGCCTAGCGGATAGAATACCTTCCTCGCGAACGACGCCCTCGCGATCATGTTGCCGCCGAAGCCGAACAGGGTCTGGACAGGCCCGGAGCTGCGCTCCAGGCGCTCCATGTCCCTATCCATGCTTGAGAACTTCGGCCAGCTCCGCAGGTCGTCGGCGGTCCTGATCCGTATCGTGCCGTTCTTCTCGTACGGGGCCGTGAAGAGGGCCTTGTCTGGATGGGCCTCGAGCAAGGCGCGCGTCGCGGCGAAATAGCCTCTCGGCACTATCTCGTCGTCGTCGATCTGGACGATGACGTCGTCGCCTCGGCGTACCGGCACGATGAAGCCGAGGTTGCGTATCTCGGGATATCCCGCGACGGAGAAGAACCGTCTTTGCTCGGCCGGCGCCGCCCGGGCCATGCGCTCGACGTCCAGGTTGGTGAGTATCTCGTACCGAAGCCCCGTCGGAGCCATCGCGCGTTCCAGCGCCTCGCGGATCTCCCCGTCCCGGCCTGTCGAGCCGTCAATAGCGAGGCCGAATACGTAGCACGTAAGCGAGTCCCCCTCTGGAACCGAGGCCTCGCTCAGGCTCCGCGCGGTCGCCGGCAACGTGGCCGACGCTTCGAAATCGTCGAGGTAACTCGGATGGTCGAACCCGCGGGAATCTCCCGCTTCCAGGCCGACATGGCAGTTGACGACTACGGCTATTCTCATGGTTTCTCCAGGATGGCGATTCTTAGGAGCGACGGGACCTTCCTCGCCACTCCCGCCGGGTTATTATCGGAGGGCGACGGGTAGCTCAGCATGGCGCGCTCGCCGTCGCCCACGGCGCAAAGCATGGCGGACGCGCCGCCGTCGACGTTGACGAGGAATTCCAGGCCGTCGCCGCGTTCCGCCGCCAGCAGCGACGCTAGCGACGACAGGTCGCCGAATCTCGCCCCGGCCGACAGCGCGCTCCTGCCCGAGACGGCCATGACGATCGCCTGCCCGCCCCTGGTCCATCCGACGCAGCACCGCGGCTGGCGGATATCGGCCTCCAGCTGGGTCTCCTGAGTCTGCGTCGAGAGCGGATTCGTCCAGCCTTCGCGCTCGAGCCGTTCCGCGGCCGCCGTCACCGTGGGGCACAGGTCAACGCCGTCCTCCACGAGGCAATTGAACCCTCCCATCAGCCAGGAGAGCTCTTCCTTCGCGCAGGGCAGGTCGGCCCATTCCACCGACCACGAGAAGCGCCCGGCGCCTGCCAGGGGACTTGCCGACGCGACGACGACGCCGAAAGGAGGCACCTCGACGGGTCCCGGCCTGGAGTCCCACGGCTCGTCGTGGATGAAGCTGGTGCAATGGAGGCCGGCCCCCACCCTGCGGGGGCCCTTTCCCGGAAGGAAGAGCCCCGGCGCGTCGGGGTCCGCGGGATCCAGGGCCTCGCCCGAGAACCGTCCGACCACGTCGCCCCGGCCGTCGCGAAGCGTAACGGAGGAAAACGAATAGGCTCCGGCCACGAGCCGCCCGGAGGAGGTACAGCCCAAGAGAGTCTTCCTATAAAGTGGCGGCGACTCGAAGCCCGCGGCCTCGCCTGTAACGTACACGTAGTCCAGGGGGAATCGACGCCAAGCGATAGGGCGGCGATCGTTTTCCGAGTACCATTCCAGGAGATTGTCGGTCATGTAGTAATTGAAGCTGCAGTAGAGCGCCTTCTCGCCGGTGACGGGCGGGGGGCTCATCGAGTCGAAGAATACGGGCTCGATGCGTACCGACGAAGGCTCGAGGCTCGCG
>JAHIWG010000164.1 GCA_018816345.1 Spirochaetota bacterium
CGCGAGCCGTGTCGTATATCACTCCGGAGGCGGCGTAGGGGCCGAGGGCCGACAGGTGGGCGCTCTCGTGGCCGCGCACCTCGCGGTCCCTCGCCAGGGCCTCGTCGGAGGTCCTGTAGCGGCCCGGGGCGGGCGGGCCCGCCGCGCCGCCTACGGCGTCCGCTCGGCCGAGCCCGCCATCGTCCCGGCCGACGCGCGGCTCGCCGCGCCCGACGCGTACGACGAGCACGTCCTCTTGGCGGGCTCCGCTAGGAGGTATGGCGCGGGCGGGAGGAGGCGACGCGCGTCCGGAATAATCGTATACGATCCGCATGGCTATTCTTCTATTGGAAGTATAACGCATACGCGTCGCCGGGCAAGCGCCTGGGGCGCTAACTCTCGCGCTTTTCTCATAAACGCTATATCCTAGGGACTCGACCGCCGAGGCCGATATCGGCGAGTCGGATCATGGATATTCACGAGGGGGAGCAGCGATGCGTATCGATCCTAGCCTAAGCAACCTTGACGGCCTTTTCCCGGCCGACTTCACCGAGGACGAGAAGGCGCGGGCCAAGACGAGGTTCCTAAAGGAGCTTTCTCTCAAGGCCCATGAATTCTACGGCGGCAAGATGCAGACTGTGCCGAAATGCGGCGTCTATGGCCTCAATTGGTTCAACGTCTGGTATACGCCGGGAGTCTCGAGCGTCTCCACGGCCGTCAGGGACGACAACGACGCTTCGTTCTCCCTATCCAACCGCGGAAACCTCGTCGCGGTGGTCTCCGACTCCACCCGCGTGCTCGGCGACGGCGACTGCACCCCCCCCGGCGGCCTCGGCGTCATGGAAGGCAAGGCCATGATAATGAAATACCTCGGCGGCGTCGACTCGGTGGCCCTGTGCGTCGATTCCAGGGGCGAGGACGGCGTGAACGACCCGCTGAAGATAATCGAGTTCGTTAAGATGGCCCAGCATTCCTTCGGGGCCGTCAACCTCGAGGACATAAGCCAGCCCAACTGCTTCAAGGTCCTCGACGACCTGCGGGAGGCCTGCGACATACCCGTCTGGCACGACGACGCCCAGGGCACGGCCTGCGTGACCCTCGCTGGCCTCCTCAACGCGCTCAAGCTGGCGGGCAAGCGGCTCTCCGACGCGAGGATAGTGCTCCTCGGTGCGGGCGCCTCCAATACGACCATAGCCCGCCTCATCCTCGCCGACGGCGGCGACCCCGGCAAGATGATAGTATTCGATACGAAGGGCGCCCTCCACGCCGGCCGCGCCGACATCCGCGACGACCCGCGCCACTACCGCAAGTGGGAACTATGCGAGAGGACCAACCCGTCGCGGATATCGACGATGGACGAGGCCATGAAGGGCACCGACGCGCTCATAGCCCTATCCACCCCGGGGCCCGACACGGTCAAGCGGGAATGGGTACGGTCGATGGCGCCTAAGGCCGTTGTCTTCGCCTGCGCCAACCCCGTGCCGGAGATATGGCCCTACGCCGCCAAGGAGGAAGGGGCCTTCATCGTGGCCACGGGCCGCGGGGACTTCCCTAACCAGGTGAACAACTCCATCTGCTTCCCGGGCATACTCAAGGGCGCCCTGCTCGTCCGCGCGAGGAAGATAACCGACGGCATGGCGATACGATGCGCCCATTCCATAGCCGATTTCTCGGAGCGCCGGGGGATCTCGCCCGATTCGATCATAGCGACGATGGACGAGACGGAGGTCTTCGCGCAGGAGGCGGCCGACGTGGCGATGCAGGCCATAGAAGAAGGCGTAGCCCGCGTAGAGCTAAGCTGGGACGAGGTCCACGATCGCGCGCGCGCCGACATAGAGTCCGCCCGCGCCCTCGTCGAGGACATGAAGCGCCTGGGCCATATCGCGGAGCCGCCACGGGGCATGCTCGAGGCGGCGCTGGCCGAGGCCATAGGCTCCATCAGGCCGAGCTAAGCCCGAACGGCCCGCCGAGGCGAATCCCCGCCGCGGCTGGGCCCAGCCGCCTTAGAGGTAGTTGTGCCCGTGCCATTCCTTGCCGAGGAACGGCGGCTCGCACCCGGCTATGGCGTCCTCGAAGGCGATGGAGCGGCCGGGCCGCTCGGACGCGGAGGCGATGGCCGACAGGTAGCGACGGCGGTTGGCCAGGTCATTCCGCCGGGCTGCCCCGTCGGTCATCACCGCCCCGTGGCCGGGTATGAATACGAGGTCCGCGCGCGCCGAGAGCCAGTCGATGGCCTCGATATGTCGCGATACAGGCCGGCTATGCACGGAGGGCAGGAGGGGCCGGCCGTCGTTGGTAAGCAGGACGGAGTCGGCGGCGTAGAGCCAGGCGCCGTCGATCACTATGGCCATGGAGTCGTCGCTATGGCCGGGCAAGGGATACAGCTCGAGCAGGCGCCGCCCGAAGCGTATCTCGGTACGGGCCGATACGACTCGCGTGGGCTCGACGGGGAGAGGGTCCCCGGGCTCCCGCCACGCGTCGGCGACGGCCCGCCAACCCGCGCAGGCCCAGACGTCGACCGCGCCTAGAAGCCTGAGCCCTCCGTCGTGGTCCGGATGGTAGTGCGATACGACCGCCCCGGACGGCGTCGCCCCACGGGCGGCCAGATCCTTCAGGGCCTCCGTCATGTTAGCCGCGTACCCGGTATCCAGGAACAGGGCCTTCCCGTCCTCGACGAGCGCCATGAGGTTGAGTCCCTCTATCTCGCCTTCCGGCGGATCGATCTGATAAAGGATGAGTCCATCGTCTAGCTCGATGATTTTCATGATACCCCCGATCGATCGCGCCGAATCCGTCCTCGGAGTCGTACGGCGCGATATCGAGTATACACGAAAATTCCCCGCGCCGTATCCATTTCTTGCCTTGACGTCACGGTCGGCCGCGCTTCCTCGCGATAGGAGTATCGCCCGCACGCCACTCGGCGAGCGCTCGCTCTTGGGACGTTTTCTCGAGCGTTATCCAGGCGAGCATCGTCCCGAGCTTGTCGTCGACCGCCGTAGGAACCGACTCGTCGCCTCTCGCGTAACGGTCCTCGATGATGGTCGCCAGCCTCGAGAAACCATCTATGCGCTGGACTATGGCTCGTTCCCAGGCATCGGACGCCACGTCGTAACGGTCCCTGCGCGAACCCGGGCTCGGGGCCTTCGTCGCCAACCCCATGCCGACGAGCAGCCTCAGGTTAGTCGAGACGCTCGCTCTGCTCACCGCCAGGGCCTCGGCGATCGACTCCGCATCCATCGGCTCCTCGGCCGACAATAGGAGCCCGAGCATACGACCTCCTATCCGCGGGACGCCGTACGATTCGTAGTATAGGCCGAGCCGCTCGATGAACGCCGACCTGGCCTCGCTATCCACGGCCGACCCTCCCGGCGCCGACCGCCTCCATTCGCTCCAGGAAGGCTGAAAGAAGGCGGTTGAAGCTCTCGGGCCGATCCATGTTGGAGCAATGCCCCGCTCCGTCGAGCAGCTCGAGCCGGCAATCGGGCTCCAGGACCGGCCAGCTCGGGGCGAATTTGAGTATGTTCCCGAGCCCGTCCTTAGAACCGACGACGAGCAGGATGGGCAGGCCTATACTCCGCCCGCCTCCGTCGCTTATACAGGATCCTAGCGCCGAGAACGCCCGTATGAAGGCGCGCCTGCCCATATCGAGGAAGGACCGCTCTATATAGGCGCGCGCGTCCGCCGTCTCGGCGCTCGCGACAGCGCTCGCGCGTACGAGGGAGCGCCAGGGGTAGAGAGCCGCGAGCGGGCCTCCCAGCCTCAGCAGGAACGCATCGATTCTCGATAGCCGCTGCAGGTTATAGGCGCTGTCTATCACGACGAGGCCTATCGCCCGCCCGGGATACCTTAGGGCGATCTCCTGCGCGAAGTTGCCTCCGGCCGATTGGCCGATTATGGCGGCGCCCGCGATACCCTCGGCGTCGAGCGCGGCGACTATATCGTCGACCGCCAGCCCGAACGAGTACCGGCCGGATTCCTGCCTGGAGGCGCCGTGCCCGCGCGCGTCTATCGCTACGGCCCGCCTCCCCTCGAGCGCGGGCAGCTGGGCCGTGAACATCCGGTGATCCGCGCCGGTACCGTGCAGCAACACGGCCCACGGCCCCGAGCCTTCGGCCCGTATCCAATAGTGGATGACGCAATCGGGCCGCTCGAGGGTCCTCTCCTCGAAGCTTACCCACGCCGTCTCGTCAGTATATCGATCCATCGTCGCTCGCTTCCCCGCGCTGACCAATCTTCGGCGCTCAATGAGAGAATAGCTCTACTATATTTTTCAGTCAATACTATAATTTGAAAAATTATAATCAGCCGAGACCGCCGAAACGATGACAAGGACATTAAATATCGCTATAAAGGTTCCATGGCTTCTTCAACGAATACCGCGACCCCCGGCGAGGCGCCGCTCGTCAGGACATCATTCATATGGACACTCTACCTACTGCTAGGCCTGTTCGCCTTCATGCTATCGATGATAGGCCCGATGGTACCGTACCTGCAGGACGAGTTCTCGATCAGCTATACGCTCGCCGGGCTCCACCAGAGCGCCTTCGCGCTCGGCATGGTGACGATGGGCCTGGCCGGCAGCTCGGTGATTAGGCGCCTTGGCATCGCCCTGAGCGTATGGGGCGGGATGGGATCCATGCTGGTCGGGCTCCTCGTCATGGTGCTCGCCAGAGGGCCGGCGATGACGCTCGGGGGCATCTTTGCGATGAGCCTCGGCGGCACGGTGGCGCTCGCCGCGATCCAGACGGCGCTCGCCAACGGGCCGGCGGCGCACCGGGGCAGGATGATAATGGAGGCGAACGTGATGGCTAGCGTATTCGCCATGCTCGTCCCGCTCGTGCTGCTCGCGGGCGCCCGCTGGTTCCTCGGTTGGCGCATCGTATTCCCCGCGATGCTCGTCTCTCTCGTCGCCGTCGCGAGCTTCGGCATACCCGCTACGATCCGGCACCAGGAGACACGCGACGAGAAGGCTGACGCCGGCTCAGGCAGGCTAGGCGCGCCCTACTGGCGCATGTGGATAATCGTATTCTTCGGCGTCACCGTGGAATGGGCGATCAGTTTCTGGTGCATGACCTACCTGCTCGGCCTGCCCGGCCGCTCGCGCGAGCTGGCTGCCGCGGGCACGGTGCTACTCGGCCTCTCCGCCGTGGCCGGGCGCTTCGTCTCGAGCCGGCTGACCCGCAGGTTCTCCGAGGAGCAGCTCTTCATAATCGTGACGGTCATAGTGCTCGCCGGCTTCCCGCTCTACTGGCTCCGCGCGAACGTGCCGCTCACCTTCCTAGGTCTGGCGCTCTGCGGCTTCGGCTCGTCCAACTTCTTTCCGCTCGGCCTGTCTTTAGCGCTCGGCCACGCGCCTGGCAACGCGGCCAAGGCGAGCTCGCTGATGCCGGTAGCGTCAGGATCGGCTATCGGTCTCGCTCCGTTCCTCCTTGGCAGGCTCGCCGACGCGACAGATATCCGAATCGCGATGGCGTACATACCCGTAGGAATCGCGATAATACTGGCGATAGCGCTGGCGGACCGACTGTTCTCGAGGCGGCGCGTTTCGTCCTAGCCATCGCGATGCACGCGATTCGACCCTGACGAGAGCGCCGTTCGACTCAAGTCCCCCACCCAGGATCGGGTACCGTCACGCAGCCGTCGCTCAGAACAAGAACCTTCGGCGAGACGACGCCGCGGGCACGGGCGCGGGAGAGTCCGGCATCCACCGCCTCCTGGAGCGAGCCGGCCGGCTCTATGAACATGCCGCGCAATCGTCCGGCGTCCAACTCCGTCAACGCGACGATACGGGAGCGAGCGGAAACCTGGGCCATCTTCGCGGCCTTGTGGTAGCCGAGCCTGTAGCCCTCCGCTATCTTCGCGATCGCCGCCTCCGGCGTTGGCGCGGAGGCGAGAAGGTCCGCGTAGGCCTCGTCCCCGATACCGTCCCGGCACGAGGAGACGAGGACGAGGGTTCCGCCGTCCTTAAGCGCTATCGCCCCGTTGTCGATGGCCTTCTGCGACTGGTAGAGGTCGATGTCCATCGGGAATCGGGCGACCGATACGACGACGTCGGCCCGGGCAGGCACCGGGACGCAGAAGATGCGCCGGGCCGTCACTACCGCGGCGTGGAAGGAACCGATCAGGTCCCCGGCCGTCGCGGCAACGATGCACTGATCCTTGTCCAGCACGGTCATCAGGGCGAATACCGGCGCCTTGAGCAACGGCAGGGCGTCCATCATGTCCTCGTGAACGGGATTCCCCTCGAGCGCCAGGGAATGGGCGCGCGGGCTCAGGGCGAGCCTATGGTTGGCCTCGATCGTGCGGAAGGCGGCGACGCCAGGCAGGAAGGCCTTGCGCCCCCCGGTGAATCCTGCGAAATAGTGCGGTTCGACGCTCCCGGTGGCGATGATGCGGTCTGACTCGAACAGGCGCCTGTTCAGGACTATGGGGGTTCCGTTGCGTGTCGTCCCGAGCTCGACCAGGTCGTCTTCCTTGCGGGCGTCGTGGGCCAAGCAGCGATGACGCAGCGCGTCGTACCTGGAACCGAGGATCTGCCGGTACTCCGTCTCGGTCGGGCCCCGATGCGCGCCAGTCGCAACCAGGATTGCCATCCCGTCCGGGCCGATTCCCCGCTCCGCCAGGGCGGGCAGGAGAAGGTCGAGCATCGCGGGAGTCGGTGTCGGACGCGTCGCGTCGTTGACGATCACCAGGACCGAGCGCGCCCCTTCCAGGAAGGCGGACAGGCTCGTCCCCTCGCCGCCGTCAGCCGAGACGGGAGCCCCCGCCGCCCGCCGCAGAATATCGGCGGGATCCCCGGCCGACTCCAGCTCGTTGGGTTCGACGACAGCGAGTACCTCCCCGTCGGCTATCTCAAGCGGCAGGAACCTGTCCAGATACGGCAGCTCTATCTTCACCGTGCCCCTCCCGTCATCGCATGGCCGCGATGGCAGCGGCCAGCGCCTCGTCGAGCATCTCCTGCGGCGGACGCTTGATGTGGCCGGTCGCCATCATGTCGTCGGCGAGCCTCCGCGAGGCGGCGATATCGGCCTTGGCGCGATCGTAGACCTCCTGCCATGAGAGCGGCGTCCTCGCGACGCCTTCCTTGACCGCCTGCTCGGCGACGTCGGCGGCCTCCTTGGCGAAGACCTCCGTCTCGTCCATCTTCGCTATGATGTCGTCGGGCGTTATGCCGCGCCTCTCGGAGAACTCCGCTATCGAATGCGCGCAGCGTATCGCCATTCCGTCGGTAATCTTGCGGGCGCGCACCAGGAGGGCGCCCTTGAGGATGCCCGGGAAGCATATGGAGTTGTTGACCTGGTTGGGAAAGTCACCGCGGCCGGTGGCGACGATGAAGGCGCCCTCCTCCTTGGCCGCGTAGGGCCATATCTCCGGCACCGGATTGGCGCAGGCGAACACAATCGACCTGGGGGCCATGGAACGGACCCACTCCCGCCTGACCGTGTCAGGCCCCGGCGTCGAGAGGGCGATCAGGACGTCCGCGCCCCTGAGCGCCTCCTCCTCGGTCGTTACGCGCCCGGGATTGGTCTTCTCGCAGAGCTCCCACTTGCGGTAATGCCGCGGATCCTTCCTGATATCGTCACGCCCCGCGTGCAGGCCGCCGCGCGAGTCGAACAGGATCATCCTGGCCGGGTCTCCGCCGTCGGCGATGATGAGCCGCGCTATAGTCGTATTCGACGCGCCCGCGCCCAGGAGCACTATCCTGGCGTCGCCCAGCGTCTTGCCCGCCAGCTTGAGCGCGTTCAGGAGGCCTGCCAGGGTCACGCAGGCCGTCCCCTGCGCGTCGTCGTGCCAGACCGGGATGTCGCAGGCCTCCCGCAGCTCGTCGAGCACCCTGAAACAATTCGGCTGGCTGATATCCTCAAGGTTAATAGCGCCGAACGAATGCTGCACCATCTTCACGAACTCGATAAGCTTTTCGGGGTCGTTCTTCCCGTCCTTGCCCCGCGAGTCGACGCAGAGGGCCGTGGCGTCGACGCCGCCCAGGTACTTCATGATCATGGCCTTGCCTTCCATGACCCCCAGCCCACCCGGAGGCGTGCAATCGCCGTCCCCGAGCACGCGCGTCGAATCGGATACTACGGCCACCAGGTTCCCGCGGGCGGACAGGGCGAAGGACTCGTCGTTGTCGTCCCGTATCGTCGTCGAGACCTTGGACACTCCCGGGGTGTACCAGACGTTGAACCAGTTGAGCCCGTATATGCCGCAGCGGGGCACTGTCTGCATCTTCCCGCCGTAGAAACGGTGCGCCATGAGAGAAAGAGTCTTGAGGAACAGCGTCTTGGCCTTGGCCTTCTGCTCCTCGGTAAAATCGGCGGGAAAGACAGCGTCCAGATTCGAGAGGCTGGGATCGAGCTTCATGGGGTCATCCTTATAGGAGTCTTGAGATCGCGATCGAAGGCCCTTTCCATGGCCTCGATCAAGGGCAAACGCTTGCCGGCCAGGAAGCGTACCATGGCGCCTCCCCCGGTGCAAACATAACCATACTTCGCCAAATCGGTGAACCTGGCCGCCGCGCTTATGGTATCGCCGCCGCCGACCACGGTATAGCCGGGGGCGTCTGCTATCGCCTTCCATAGCTCCCGGGTGCCATCTTCCCAGCGCGGATCCTCGTACATACCGGCCGGTCCGTTCACGAACACCGAGCCGGCGGACTCTATGATTTCCTTGAACATAGCGATAGTCTTGGAGCCAACGTCGGGGAACAGCATATCGCCGAACCGTTCGCCGTCAAGGACGGAGACTTCGATCTCGGCGCGCTTCCCCGCCGCCTCGTAGGCCAGGTCCACGGGAAGGACGAACCTGTCGCCCCAGCGGGCCAGGAGATCCTTCGCCTCGGGAATGAATTCGTCCAGGGCCTTGTCCTTGAGGAACCTCGCCGTCGCAGCGCCGAGATCCTTGCCCCGGGCGATATGCATCACGAGGCCGGTGACGCCGACGGCCAGTATCCGGTCGGCGGCGCCGTCCTCCAGAACCTTGCGCATCATGGAGAAGGCGTCGGATATCTTGGCGCCGCCGAGCGCGAACACGCAGGGCCGTTTAGGATCGTCCATTACCGCCTTCAGCGCTGCGTACTCCTCGACGAGCTGGATGCCGCCGGCGCTCGGGAGCAGCTCCTGGAACGCGACCATCGAGGGGGCGTTC
This sequence comes from Spirochaetota bacterium, assembly GCA_018816345.1. Lineage (GTDB taxonomy): Bacteria > Spirochaetota > Spirochaetia > Treponematales > UBA12059 > SZUA-370. The sequence goes on from JAHIWG010000164.1 coordinate 9,124, forward strand.
CGGTGAGCCGCCGCGAACGCGTCGTTCACGTACATGTCGGCCAAGGGAGCCAGGCTCCTCACCAGCCAGGTCCCCAGCATCCCGCCTGCGGTCAGCTTCACTTCCTTCTCGAAGCCGGAAATCTCCTCGGCCAGGTAACGCAGGTTCCCGAGCAGCACGGCCTCGCCGTCCCCGAGGGACGTCACCGCGGCCCGCGCCGCGGGGCCGCAGACGTCGTCGATATAGGCGATCCTCCGCCCCGTCAGCCGGGAGAGGATCGCGGCGTGCTCCGCCATGGGTATCAGGTTCTGGTAGTCAAGCGTGTCGCCCTGGTGGGCTATCATCGCCACCCGAGCACCGCCGTCCAGGAGCCTCGCCAGCGTAGGTACCGTCTTCTCGAGGCGGTTGGTATTCACGATGGCCTTGCTCGACGGGTCGATAGGCGAATTGATATCCGGGCGGAAGATCACCGTCTTTCCCCGGATACCGAAGGCGTCGATCGACCGTATTCGTATCAGCGGACCTTCCATTTCCCTATCCCCAGGTACTCGTTCGTCTTGTCCGTGCCCGCGATGCGATCCTTCTGCATGCCGGTGCAGGCGCGCACGGCGTCTATGTTCTCGGGGATCACCACCGCCTCCTGGGGAATGTTTATGGCGAACATCAGGTCCTTCCCGCTCTTGACGATGGCGTCGGTCCACAACGCTATCTCGTACATGTCGCCGCGCGGGTTGCCGAGGTCGCGCGCGTAGCGGAATAGGCTCGCGTTGCCGAGAAAACCCTCCGCTATCGACACCAGGCGTATCCGCGGATGCTCGCCGAAGAACTCAAGGGCGTTCTCCACGGATATCTCCGTCTTCGTGCTCATCACGATGGTGATGATGTGCCCGTGCGTGACCGGGGTATGCACCAGGATGCCGGTGGCGTCCACGTGCGGCATGATGGTCATCAGGTCGAGGGCCTGATGGCTCGGCGCATGGTCGATCTGGAGCGCGTTCGTCAGGCCGCGGTGATAGTCCCCCGGATCGGCGACCCGGCGGATGATCGTAATAGCCGCCTTCTCGACGCCGACCTTGCGGTCGATGCAGTCGACGGCGCGGATCAGCCCGGTGGTATTGCATGAAGTGAGCTTGAGGAACTGGGCCCCCAGGCCCTTCTCGTAGTTAGCGTAGCCGTGGAAGAATACGTCGGCGACCGAGTCTTTCTCTCCGCCCTGGAAGATGCCCTTCTTGCCGTGCTTGGCGTAGAGCTCCTTGTTCCTGGCTCCCACCCCGGCGCTCGTCGCGTCCAGCATGACGTCGCACTTCTGCACGAGGTCCTCGAGCGTCCCCGAGACGGGGATGCCCAGGGACTCGAGGTCTCCGCGCTTCTCCGGCATCGCCGTATAGAGCGCGTAGGGCATGCCCTTCTCCTTGAGCGCCCGCACCGACAGCGTAGGCGCCACGTCGGCGACGCCTACGAGCTCCATGTCCTCCTGCAGCGCGACGCCGTCCGCGAGACGCTGTCCTATGACGCCGTATCCGGCGATGCCTACCCTGATCCTGGCCATCATGTCCTCCTTGAAATAGCGGGCTCTCGGTATAGTCCGATTCCCGGAAGTCGTCATATTCCCGCTTTTCCCCTGATATAAGCGCGCGCCTTCATCGCGTACTCGAGGGGATTCGCCTTCGCGGGATCCTGCTCCGCCTCCACGACCCACCAGCCCGCGTAGCCGGCTTTCTTCAGCTCGTCGAACACCGGGACGAAGTCGACGCCGCCGTCGCCTGGCACGGTGAAGGCGCCCGCCTTCACGGCCGCCAGGAACGACAGGCGCTCCTTCCTGGCGCGGTCGAGGACCTGCAGCCGCACGTCCTTGAGATGCACGTGCCGTATCCTGCCCTTCCATTTCCGGAGCACGGCCAGGTGGTCGTCCCCCGAGAATACCAGGTGCCCGGTGTCGTAGAGGAGCCCGAGCAGCTCGGGGTCCGTGCCTTCCATGAGCCTGTCGATCTCGGCCGCCGTCTGGACCCCGGTTCCCATATGATGGTGGAAGGTGAGCCTCATGCCCTTCTCCGCGGCGCGCTCCCCGAGGCGGTCGAGGCCTTCGCAGAGGCGCTTCCATTCGCCGTCGGTGAAGACGGGCTTGGCGTCGAAGATGGAGAGGTCCTGCCTACCCTGGATCGAATGGCCCTGCTCGGAGGCGCCGATGACGCGGGCGCCGGCGGCGTAGAGGTAGTCGCGATGCGCTATGAAGTCCTTCTCGACCTCGGCGTAGTCCCGGGTGGTGAGGAAGGAGCTAAACCACGCGTTGCATATCGTCAACCCGCGTAGTGATAGCGCCTTGTTGAGGACGGCCGTATCCTTGGGATACTTGTTGCCGACCTCGCTGCCCTCGTACCCGGCCAGCGCCATCTCGCTCACGCACTGCTCGAAGGGAATCTCCCCGCCGAGTTCCGGCAGGTCGTCGTTCGTCCAGCCTATCGGCGCTATCGCCAGCCGCACCTTATTCTCGCTCATGACGTCTCCTTCAGAATTTTCTCGCCTTGGCAATTTCTATCCTGTTAGCCGCGGCCGCCTCGACGACCGCCGGGTTCGTCGACACCTCCGCTGTCCCGACCCTCCACCATGAACCGTAGCCGTCGGTCATCGACTTCGGGCTCACCTTCGCGTCGATGACGACGGGTCCCGTTTCCTTAAGCGCCCTGCGCACTGCCCTGCGGAATTCTTCCACGGTCCGCGCCCGCAGGCCGACGGCGCCCCAGCTCTCGGCGTTCTTCGCGTAGTCGACGGCTACGGGGGCCCCGTCGAGCCTACCGGTCTCCGGATTCCGCTTCCGCCACTCGTTGCCGTAATGGACTATGCCCTGGCTCGCCTGCAGGTTGTCTATGCAGTGGAAACCGGAATTGTCCATCACCACGACGATTATCTTCTTCTGCTCCTGCACGGCGGTCAGGAGCTCGGTATGGAGCATCGTATAGGCCCCGTCTCCCACGATGGCGACGACCTCCCGGGACGGCTCCGCCAGTTTCGCGCCGAGCGCGGCGGCTATCTCGTAGCCCATGCACGAGAATCCGTACTCCATGTGGTAGGAGCCGGCGGATCGCACGCGCCAGACCCTCTGCATATCGCTCGGTATGGAGCCCGAGCCCGAGACTACCACGGCGTTCCTAGGGAGCAGGACGTCGTTTAGCTCGCCGAGCGCGCGCGCCTGCGACAGGCCGGCCGGATCCTCCTCGGAGTACAGCCGGTCAACCTCGACTTTCCATTCGGCGCGCGCCTTCGCTATCGCATCTCCCCATGACGACCTGTAGCCCCGCAGGGCCGAAGCGCGTACCAGTGCCGCCAGGGTCAGCTTCGCATCGGCCACGATAGGCTCGGCGTTCATCTTGTACGCGTCGAAGGCGGCGACGTTGACGGCGAGGAACCGGCACCCCGGATCCTGGAACAGCCACTTGGAGCAGGTGGTGAAGTCGCCCATCCGCGTCCCGACCGCTATCACCAGGTCCGCCCGCTTCGCGAGGACGTTCGCCGCCTGGCTCCCCGTCGTCCCGACGCCTGAGAGGTTATAGGGATCGTCCCACGGCAGCGTGCCTTTCCCAGCCTGGGTCTCGGCGAAGGGTATATGGTATTTCGAGCAGAAGGCCTTCAATTCGCGTCCGGCGCCCGAATAGCGCACGCCTCCGCCGCATATCACGTAGGGCCGCTCCGCCCGCGCGAGGGCCTCGGTGATACGGGCTACCTGCCCCCCGCTCGGGATGCGCCGCTCGATATGGTGCACACGCCTGGCCAGGAACTCCTCGGGGTAGTCGTAGGCCTCCCCCTGGACGTCCTGGGGCAGGGCGACGGTGACGGCCCCGGTGTCCGCCGGGTCGGTCAGGACGCGCATCGCGTTGATCATCGCCGTCATGAGCTGCTCCGGCCGGTTGACGCGGTCCCAGTACCGGCTGACGGCGCGGAAGGCGTCGTTGGCGGTGCTGGTGTAATCGTGGGGCAGTTCGACCTGCTGAAGGACGGGATCCGGCTGGCGGCAGGCGTAGGCGTCGCCGGGCAGGAATAGCACGGGGATGCGGTTCACGGTGGCCGTCCCGGCGGCCGTCACCATATTGAGCGCCCCCGGCCCTATGGAGCTCGTGATGGCCATGATACGCCGACGGTCGTTCTGCTTCGCATAGCCCATGGCCGCGTGCGCGGCGCCCTGCTCGTTCTTGCCCTGGTAGAACGGAAGCCTATTGTCCGCCGCCGCGAGCGCCTCGCCGAGACCGACCACGACGCCGTGCCCGAAGATGCCGAAGACGCCGGAGACGTACTTGATCTCCTCGCCGTCGACCTCGATGTACTGATTGTCCAGGAAGCGAAGCAAGGCCTGGGCCATAGTCAGGCGTATCGTCGCCATATTCACTCCTATCGTTTCTGAGTCCGGGGCGACCAGATCGGCGCGTCCGGTTCCGCGACCCATCGATGGGCCTCCGTGGTTGTCGGCGACCGGTATCTATCGCCGTCGAGATGACGGATGGCCCAGAGATACCACATAGCGTAGCCGGGAGCCGTAACCTGCGGATGGTCCTCGCCGTCCCTGATGAGTATCGTGTCGCGGTCGCGTAGCACGTACGCCCTATCCCCGATGGCGGTCAGGCCGAAGCCCGAGGCGGGAAGGAAGCGGTAGTGGTATATCTCCGGTTGCGGATGGTGGTGCGGAGGGTAGCTCGACCACTTGCCGGGAACGCCGACCACCTCGCCCAGTACCAGATTCGAGCCGGGCATGACGGCGTCGTCGAAGACCGTGCGCACGATCCGCGTAGAGGTCTCGTTCATGGTGCCCTCGCCGCGGAACTCCTCGCGGCAGTCATCCGGCGCGAAGGCGCGGGGCGCGTATCCGGTCTTGTTCTCCGTGGCCACCCGGCAGAATTCGGCGCCGTCGGGGCCGGCCCTCACGACGACCTCGGCCGCGCGCGGGACGAGCAGGGTCCATGGCGCCTCGTCGAAGAGGCTCGAGCGGCTCGGCTCGGCGGAACCGCCCGGCCACGTCACGGTCGCGCCGCCTCTCGTTAGGAGGAAGGCCCTCTCGTCGGTACCGGAGCCATCGACGTATTCCTGCCCCGGAGCGAGGACGAGGACGGAGAATTCCATGAGCATATCCGCCGTCTCGCCGCGCCGCTCCACGAGGGGCGTCGAGCCGCGGGCGAATGGAACCTGGTGTCTGATCTGCATGAAGAACCTCCTCGGAGGCGACGCGCGGACGGGTTCCCGGCCGTGCGCCGCCGTCAAACGATCTCGTCGATGCGGACGGGCCGCCCCTCGGCCAGGGACCGCTTGGCGGCCAGGGCGACTTGCAGGTCGCGGAGGCCGTCCTCGCCGGTAACGGGCGTGTCCTTGCCGTCCAGTACGGCGTCGACGAAGGCCTTCATCTCGTCGATAAAAGCGTTCTTATAGCGCTCGAGGAAGAAATACAGCGGTTTCTCGCCGGTCACACCAGCCTCGTTCGAGAGCCTTACCGTGCTCGCCGCGTCGTTTTCCGCCTGGGCGGCGCCCCTGGAACCGAAGACCTCGACCCGTTGGTCGTAGCCGTAGACGGCCTTGCGCGAATTATCGATGACGCCTATGGCGCCGTTGGCGAATTTCAGGGTGACGATGGCCGTATCCACGTCCCCCGCCGCTCCGATGGCCGGATCGACGAGCACAGCGCCGGTCGCGTGCAGCTCGACGATCTCGCTTCCCGCCTGGAAGCGAGCCATGTCGAAATCGTGGATCATCATGTCCATGAATAAGCCGCCGGATACCGCGACGTAGGCCGGATTAGGCGGCGCAGGGTCGCGGGAGGTGATCTTGACGACGTGGATGTCTCCGAGCTGCCCGTCCAGGGCCAGCTCGCGGATCCTGCGGAAGTTATGGTCGAAGCGCCGGTTGAAGCCGACCTGGAGCCTTACCCCGGCCCTCTTTACCGCGTCAAGCGCGGCACGGACCTTCGCGATCGTGAGATCGACGGGCTTCTCGCAGAAGACGTGCTTACCGGTCTTAGCCGCGGCGACCGTCATGTCCGCGTGGGTATCCGTGGAACTGCATACGATGATCGCGTCGATATCCTTGTCGGCCAATAGGGCCATCGGATCCTTCGTCACGATACGGGCGCCGAGTCCCTTCGCCCAGGATTCCATCGCCGGCGTCATCATGACATCGGCGACACCTTCCAGCCTCGCCCTGGGAATGAGATACGCGATATTCTCGGCATGGATCTTGCCGATCCGCCCCGCCCCGACGACGCCGATCCTCAACTTCTCTTTCATCATAACGCTCCTGTACTGATGCGGGCATCATCCTCGGCATCATGGCCGAGCAAGGCCCCATGCAAACGTTGCCAGATACTCAGCATATTATACCCCCCGGTTTGGTTTGTAAAGAACATTATCGCGGCGTGTAGCGAGCCATGAAACTCACGGATACAATCGGTATGAATTAGCTTATTTACTATCAATATATATACTTACTCGACTGCCACGATCGAGGATAAATTCCGTTGACAAATCCTAGAACCGGACCAATACTTTCTATAATGCAAACGTTTGCAGAAATGTCGCATAAAGTCGACATATTCAAGCCTGAAGGAGAGCGTATGAAAAGAGTTATCGTGATTCTGGCAGCATCCGTCCTGGCGGTTACCGGAGCCTTCGCCCTTGGAACGAAGGACGGGAGCAAGGTTAAGGTCGGCTACGTCTGCAACAACTTCAACGACACCTTCCAGACCTACGTGATGGACGCGGCGAAGACGTTCTATGCGGACAAGGCGAATATCGAGTTCATCCTCCAGGACGCCCAGGAAGACGTCATCCGGCAGCAGGACCTGGTCAACACCCTGATATCGCAGGGCGTGAAGGCCCTTATCGTGGTTCCCGTCAACACGGGCGCCATGGATCCCATAATCAAGGCAGCCGCCGACGCTAAGGTCATCCTTGTATTCGTCAATCGCAATCCCTTCGGCACGAAGGCCCTACCCCCGAACGTATACTATGTAGGTTCCCAGGAAATCATCGCCGGCCAGCTTCAGATGGAAGCCATGGGTAAGGCGATGGGCGGAAAAGGCAACGTCTGCATCCTCATGGGAAAACTCGACAACGAGGGCGCCGTCAAGCGGACCGAAGGCAACGAGGAGACTATCAAGGCGAAGTTCCCCGGCATCAAGGTTCTCGCTAAGGAGACCGGAAACTGGCAGCGCGACCAGGGCATGAGCCTGACCGAGAACTGGCTTACCGCCTACGGCAAGACCCTGAACGGCATCCTGGCCAACAACGACGAGATGGCCCTAGGCGCCGTCGAGGCGCTGAAGGCCGCCGGGCGTACCGACGTCTTCGTAATGGGCGTCGACGCCATCCCGGACGCTAAGGTAGCGGTAGGGAACGGCTCGCTCGCCGCCACGGTACTGCAGGACGCGGTCGGGCAGGGACAGGGCGCGGCGGAAGTCGCGTACAAGGTCCTCGGCGGCGGCACCGCGCCGTCGGTCACCTGGGTCCCCTTCGTGCTGGTTACCAAGGAGAACCTCGCCAAGTACAAGTAGATCCTGGCACGTATGACGGACTAGCTGCCGCGGGGAATATCGTCCGATATTCCCCGCGGCATTTAAAGGGGGGTTCCAGTGGCGGACGAGAAGTATCTTTTGGAGATGAAGAATATCGTCAAGACCTTTCCGGGGGTCCAGGCCCTCAAGGGCGTCGAGTTGAAGGTCCGACCCGGCGAGATACACGCCCTGATGGGTGAGAACGGCGCCGGCAAATCGACACTGATGAAGTGCATCGCGGGCATCTACAGGGCCACCGAGGGGGAGATCGTCTTCGACGGGAAGATCCTCGGCCACTACTCGACCGCAGACGCACTGCGCATGGGCATCTCGATGATCCACCAGGAACTGAGCCCGGTGCTGCATCGGCCCATCATGGAGAACATCTGGCTCGGACGCGAGCCGACCAACGCGCTCGGCCTCGTGAATCACCGCAAGATGTACGAGATGAGCAAGGCGGTATTGAAGGAGATAGAGCTTGACGAGGATCCGCGGACGCTGATGGCGTCGCTGACCGTAGCGAAGATGCAGATGATCGAGATCGCGAAGGCGATCTCGTACAATTCGAAGCTGATAATAATGGATGAGCCGACCTCGGCCCTCACCGACAAAGAGGTGAAGCAGCTGTATTCCATCATGCGGAAGCTGAAGGCCCAGGGGAAGAGCATCATTTACATATCCCACAAGCTCGAGGAAATATTCGAGATCACCGATCGCGTCACCGTGTACCGCGACGGCTGCTTCATAGGCGTCGAGGAGACGAAGGACCTCAAGGTGGATCGGCTCATCAACATGATGGTCGGCCGGGACGTGAAGGAGCTGTTCCCCAAGGTCGCCTGCCCCATCGGCGAGGTTAAGCTCGAGGTCAGCGGCCTCTCGCACGCTCGTTGCTTCCGGGACGTATCGTTCACGGTCCGGCGGGGCGAGATTCTGGGAATCGCGGGCCTAGTGGGCGCAGGCCGGACGGAGGTCGTCGAGGCCATCTTCGGCATGCGCCGATGCGTCGGGGGCGAGATCCGCGTCGACGGGAAGAAGGTCGCTATACGGACGCCGCGCGACGCCATCGGCATGGGCATGGCATGGCTGACCGAGGACAGACGGCAATCGGGCATATTCCCCATGCTGAGCGTCCAGATCAACATGGCCATAGCGACCCTCCCGAAATTCCTGAACCGGCTAGGCCTAATCAAGGATTCCCTGATGAACGGATCGTGCGACGAGTACGTGCGCAAGATACGCGTCAAGACGCCGAGCCTCTCGCAGCGGGTCGAGAACCTGAGCGGCGGCAACCAGCAGAAGGTGCTGGTCGCCCGGTGGCTGATGACGGGACCGGAGATCCTGTTCCTAGACGAGCCTACCCGGGGCATCGACGTGGGCACAAAGGCCGAGATTCACCGCCTCATCACCGCCCTGGCGGGAGAGGGAAAATCGATCGTGATGATATCGTCAGAGCTACCCGAGGTCATGGGCATGAGCGACAGGATCATGGTGATGCACCAAGGCAAGGTGACAGGAATTCTGGAGAACAGCGCCGACCTGAGCCAGGAAGAGCTCATGGCGTACGCTACCGATACCGCCGGCGAATATCTCAAGTCAAGGGGAAAGAAATGACCAAGGACTCTCCGACCTCCATTATAAAACAGGCCCCGATGCAGATCGTCAAGAAATACGGCATCGTCATCGTCCTCATCTTGATGATCGTAGGCTTGAGCATCGCCGAGCCGGCCTTCCTGAGCTCCACCAACGTCTTCAACGTGCTGACCCAGAGCGCGATCTTCGGGATCATGGCGCTCGGGCTCACCTTCGTCATCATCTCCAAGGGCATAGACCTGTCGGTCGGATCGGTGCTTGCCTTCTCCGGCGTCATCGCCGCGAGCCTGGGACAGACGATGGCCACCACCGGAAAGTTCTTCCCGCACCTGGCCGAGCTACCGGTTATCGTGCCGATCATGGCTGCCCTGGCCGTCGGCGCCGGCTGCGGCGCCGTCAGCGGCTTCCTGGTTGCGAAGACGAGGATTCCCGCCTTCATAGCCACCCTGGGCATGATGACGGTAGCCAGGGGACTAGCCCTGATATACTCCGGCGGCAAGCCCGTGAGCACCCTGATCCCGAGCCTCACCGCGCTCGGGGGCAAGCTGTTCAACGTCATCCCGGTGCCGGTCATCATTTACTTCGTGATGATAGTCATAAGCAGCGTACTCCTCAACAAGACTCGCTTTGGGAAGAACGTCTACGCGATCGGAGCTAACATCACCGCCGCCGAGGTCTCCGGCGTCAACGTAAAGAAGAACCTGGTGCTCATCTACACCTACAGCGGGCTCCTGGCGGGCCTCGCCGCGATAGTATTCGCCGGGCGCGTAGGCAGCGTCCACCCCGGCGCGGCCTCCGGCTACGAGCTGACCGCGATCGCGGCGACTACCATCGGCGGCACCAGCCATTCGGGGGGCATAGGTACGATCTGGGGCGCCTTCGTCGGCGCCCTCGTCCTCTCGGTGATGCGCAACGGCCTGACCCTGCTCGGAGTGGACGCCTACTGGCAGCAGGTCGTCGAGGGCCTCATCATCGTCATGGCCGTCATCATCGACATGCGCAAGAACGCCAAGCGCGACTGAGGACCGGAGGGATACAGGCATGCGGAAGATACGGATAGGCTCGGTAGGGCTCGGGCGGCTAGGACTGCGCCACGCGGAGAATATCGCGGCCCGCGTCACGGGCGCGGAGCTGGCCGCCCTCTGCGACGTGGACGGGAAGAAGCTCGGCGAGACCGCCGATCGGCTCGGCGTCGCGGCGCGCTTCGAGAGCTTCGACGAGATGCTGGCGTCGCCGGATATCGACGCGGTGGTACTGGTCTCGCCGTCGGGGCTGCATACCGGCCAGATCGCGGCCGCCCTGGAGGCGGGCAAGCACGTCTTCTCCGAGAAGCCGCTGGGCGTGACGGTGGAGGAATGCAGGATAGCGGAGAAGGCCGTCGAGGCCCATCCCGACAGGGTGTTCATGCTAGGCTTCATGCGCCGCTTCGACGAATCCTATCGCTACGCCTACCGGAAGGTGAAGGCCGGGGAGATCGGCAGGCCTATACTGTTCAGGTCCTATAGCCAGGACCCGGAGCGCTTCATCGACGGGGCCATCGCCTTCGCCGCCCACAGCGGCGGTCAGTTCCTGGACATGGCCGTCCACGACATCGACCTGGCGCGTTGGTTCACGGGCTCCGAGCCCCGGACCGCCTACGCCGTCGGCGGCTGCTACGCCCACCCGGAATTCGCCCGGTACGGCGACGGCGACAACGTCTCCTGCCTGATGCAGTTCGACGACGGCTGCATGGTCTTCCTGTTCGCCGGCCGGACCGCCCCGCACGGCTATAACGTGGAGACCGAGATCATCGGCACCGAGGGTATCCTCCGGATCGCCTCGGTGCCGCAGAAGAACCTGGTGGAGATACTGGATACGTCCGGGATACGGCGGGAGTGCAGCGAGAACTTCCTTGAGAGGTTCGAGACGGCCTATATCAACGAGATACAGGAGTTCGTCGACTGCATCTCCCAGGGACGGAAACCGGAGGTCTCCGTCTACGACGGCACGCGCGTCTCCGAGATCGCTTATTCCTGCAAGGCGGCATTCGAGTCGGGCGAGCTCATGCGATTCTGATCCCGGCCCGCAGGATCGCCGGACCCCTTGCGGAACGGCGAGGAACCGTTTATTAGAATAGGCATCGGGGTAACAACCATATGGTCAGCATCAAGGATATAGCCAAGCGCGTCGGGATGTCGCCCTCCACGATATCGCGGGTCGTGAACGGGAAGAAATACGTCAACCCGGAGAAAAGGGAACTCATCCTCAGGCTCATCGAGGAAACGGGGTACGTGCCTAACAAGTCGGCCCGCGACATGGTGCTCAAGAGGACCTTCACGGTCGGCATCGTCATCCCCGACACCTTCAACATGTTCCAGCGACAGCTCTTCTCCATCATAGAGCATCACCTCGAGTCCTTCGGCTACCATACGCTCTTCTTCTTCGTGAAGTTCGAGGGCGCCAGCGAGGACGACTGCCTCCAGAGGCTCAAGTCGGAGAAGCTCGACGGCGTGATCCTGCTCCACGAGATCAAGAGCCCGCGCTTCTACGAGTACCTGGCCGCGGTCGGATTGCCGTGCGTGATTGCCACCTTCGCCGCCGCGGAGCAGAGGATTCCGTCCATTCACGTGAACGAGGAGCAGGCCGCCTACGACGCCGTCCAGCACCTGATCGGGCTTGGGCACCGCAAGATCGATATCCTAAGCGGCGGCTCCTTCTCCTTCGGGCAGCAGCGCGCCGATGGCTACGCCCGCGCGCTGCATTCGGCGGGCCTGTCGCGGGACGCCGGCCGGGAGGTTTTCGTGAAGTCCTACTCCGCGGAGGCCGGTATGTACGGCATGCGCGAGCTGCTCCTCCGGGACCGCGACTTCAGCGCCGTATTCGCCGCCACGGACGAGCTGGCCATCGGCGCTATCCGGGTACTGGAGGACGAGGGGATCAAGGTGCCAGACCAGGTCTCCATCATCGGCTTCGACGACATCGACATCTCTTCCTACATCGTCCCTCGGCTGACGACGATACGCCAGCCGCTGGGAGACATCGGGGAGCGAACGGCTACCCTGCTCCACAAGCGAATCTTAGGAGAGAAGCCCGCCGAGAGCGACGTCGTGCTGCCTTACGAGCTTATCATCAGGGAATCCACGGCGCGGGTATAGCGAAGAATGGCTAGCCCGGGGATTCCCGTGACAGTTCCTGCAAACGTATTTATTGAAGACGATACCGGGAGGCGGATACCGATGGATAAGGGAACGCGACTAGAGCTCGAGGCGAGGGCCAAGGATATACGGAAACTGACGATAGAAGAAATAGGCAATCTAGGCGTAGGCCACATCGGAGGGGCGATGTCGGTCGTCGAGCTCCTCGCGCTGCTCTACTTCCATAGGATGCGTATCGACCCGGCCCGGCCGGGGATGGAAGACCGCGACTGGCTGGTGCTCTCCAAGGGCCACGCGGGTCCCGCGCTCTACACGACGCTCGCGCTCCGCGGCTTTTTCCCCCTGGAGTGGCTCGCCACCCTGAATAAGGGCGGGACGCGCCTTCCCAGCCACTGCGACCGCAACCGCACGCCCGGCATCGACATGACGACCGGCTCGCTTGGCCAGGGTTTCTCGGCCGCCGTCGGGATCGCGCTGGCGCACGCGATGGACGGGAGGGACGCCAGGACCTACGCTATCATCGGGGACGGGGAGAGCGACGAGGGCCAGGTATGGGAGGCGGCGATGTTCGCGGGCAACCGGAGGCTTTCCCGCCTGATAGCGTTCACCGATTACAACAAGCAACAGCTCGACGGGTTCACCGCGGAGGTCGCCGACCTCGAGGACCTGGAGGCCAAGTGGCGCGCCTTCCGTTGGAACGTACTCCGCGTCGACGGCCATGACATCGCCGCCCTCGACGCCGCGATCGGCGCCGCCTACGCCCAGGACGCGATGCCGACCATGATCGTCATGGACACGGTCAAGGGCAAGGGCTGCTTCTTCGCCGAGGGCCTGCCCGCCAACCACAACATGAGCTATACGTCGGAACAGGCCCGCGAGGCCGTCGCGCGGCTCGGCGACTAGGAGGATATCCATGGAAAGCAAGGAGATGCGCGCGGCGTACGCCGAGACCCTGGTCGAACTGGCCGGGAAGGATCCCAATATCGTGGTGCTCGAGGCTGACCTGATGCGCGCTACCGGCACCGACGTCTTCCGCAAGGTCTACCCTGACCGTTTCTTCAACGTCGGTATCGCCGAGGCCAACCTAGTCGGCGTGGCGGCCGGCCTTTCCGCGGCCGGGAAGACGCCGTTCGCGGCGACCTTCGCCTGCTTCGCCTCCCGGCGCGCCTTCGACCAGTTCTTCCTGTCGGCCAACTACGCGCGGCTTAACGTAAAGCTCGTCGGTACCGATCCCGGCGTCACCGCGGCCTACAACGGCGGCACCCACATGCCCTTCGAGGATCTCGCCCTGATGCGGACCATCCCTGGGCTGAGGATAGTCGAACCGTCCGATCCGGTATCCTGCGCGGCGTTCGTGCGCGAGGCCGCGGGGCTGTACGGTTGCGTCTACCTGCGCATGCCCCGCAAGGCCGTGCCGACGCTCTATCCGGAGGGCGAGCGCTTCGAATTCGGCAAGGCCAAGCTCCTGCGGGAAGGGAGGGACGTCTGCTTCGTAGCGCTCGGGAGCCTCATGGTTAACGAGTCCATGATGGCGGCGAAGGTCCTGGCGGCCGAAGGCGTCGAGGCCTCGGTGCTAGACGTGCTCAGCCTGAAGCCCCTGGACGCGGAGGCCGTGCTTGGACAGGCCCGCAGGACGGGCGCCGTCGTGAGCGCGGAGAACCATCAGATAGCGGGAGCGCTCGGGAGCGCGGTAGCCGAGCTCCTTGCGGAGGCGCGCTTCGGGGGCGGTTTCGCCCGCGTCGGGATACGCGACGAGTTCGGGGAGGTCGGCACCCAGGACTACCTCGCCGAGCGCTTCGGCCTCACCGCGGGTCACCTGGCCGCGGCGGCGCGGAGCCTGCTCTCCGCCTGACGCGCTCCGCCTGACGCGCTCTCCGACTGACATGCTCTCCGGGAGACGCGCTTCGTCCCGGTACCCGGTCGGGGGCTCCGGTTTCCGGAGCGTCCCGAGACGCGGTTATTCTTCCCGGGGAACCTTCGGGGTCGCGTCGCGCTCTGGTATATCCCGGTGGGCGTCGCGATCATCCTCGCCGTCATGGCCGTCGACAAGTCGATGCGGAGGGGCGAGGGCTCCTAAGGGCTCGCCCCGGCCTCCCCGTCACTCGCGCCCTCGCCGCCCGAGTTTCGTTTTCCCGCCGCATCGCCTATAATCGGCATAGGAGGGGGGACGAGGATGCAGAGGATGAGCGTACGCGGACACTTGACCCTCGCCCTCGTATCGCTAGGCGTCCTGCCCTCGGCATTGTTCGCGGCGCTGTTCTGGATAGCCCTCGCGGAACGGCTCGAAGCGCAGGCGGTAGACGTGGCGAGGGCCATGCTCAGGTCGGGCTCCTCCATCGCCGGCGAGCGCGCGATAGAGGGCCCCCGCCGGGACCTCCCGTCCATACTGCTCCTCGCGGGCGACGCCGGCGACGCCGATCGCGCGAGGTCGGTGCTGAGGGACACGGCGGCTCCGAGGCCCGAGTACTTGGCGCTCGCCCTGCTTGACGAGTCCGGCCGGGTCATAGCGGCCTACCCCGAGGAGGCCCTCGCCGCGGGCTCGCTCCACGTCCCGAGGCCTGGGGAGACGAGACTAGGGGTCGCCGCGTTCTCCCCGCCGTTCGATTCCGGGGAACTAGGCTCCGTGGTCATAGAGGCTTCCTATTCTAACGGTCGCCGTACGGCGGTAGCGTTCATCAACCTCGAATGGCTATCGGGCCGACTGTACCTCTCGGCCGGCTCCCGCGGCGATAGCCTCGGCATCGTAGCCCGGGACGGCAGGTACGTAGCCTCGAGCGATCCCTCCAGGATGCGCGCCGGCGAGCGCGTCGAGCCTTCGATACTTTCGGGCGAGACGACCAGGGCGGCCGACCGGGGCAGGGAGTACCTCGTGACGAGCGAGCCCGTTCCGGGCTCCGAGTGGAGAGCCGTGTACTTCCGCTCGAGGGCGGAGGCGCTCGAGCCGCTTCGTGAATTCACGCTTCGCATGGCCATGCTAGCCCTCCTGACGCTCGGCGCCTCCGCCCTCATAGCCTATCAGGCGTGGCTCCAAGTCTCCCGGCCCCTCCTCGACCTCGTCCGGGATATCGACGGCATAGCGAAAGGCAGGTACGACGAGAGGGTCCCGCTGGATTTCCGCTACGAGTACCGGGAAATCGCCGCGGCCATCAACGCCATGGCCGAGTCGATAGAGGTGAGGGGGAGGGAGCTAAAGCGGAGCGAGGCGCGCTATAGGCTCATGTTCGAGCGGAACGGAGTGCCGGCCCTGCTCCTCGGGGCCGATGACGCCTCCATAAGGGACGCGAACCCGGCCGCGCTAGCCTATTACGGCTACTCGAGGCCGGAGATGACGGCGCTCGGAGCCCCCGACATCGACGCGGATTCGAGGACGGCCGCCGATTACGCCGGGACGCCGGGCATCGCGACTCGGCATAGGCTCCGTTCGGGGGAGATACGGTTCGTCGCGGTATTCTCCAGCCCCCTGGAGATAGACGGCGAGGCCCTGCTCTACTCCCTCGTCTTCGACGTTACCGAGCGGAAGGTCGCCGAGGAGAGGAACGTCGCGGCACTCGAGGAGAAGACGCTCCTCCTGCGCGAGGTCTACCATCGCGTCAAGAACAACCTCCAGATCATCTCGAGCCTCCTGACGATGCAATCGGCGGCCTCGGCCGCGGAGCCCGTGGTATCCGCGCTGCAGGGGGCCCAGGACCGCGTGCTCGCGATGTCCCTGGCCCATGAGCTCGTCTACCAGATGCCGGACCTGACGCTGGTAGACGCCGGGGATTACGCCGACAGCCTCCTCTCGTACCTGGCCGACGCGTACCGGGTCCCCCGGGATAGGGTCAGCACCTCGTTCGCGCCGCTGACCCTGGACCTGGACCAGGCGGTGCCGTTCGGCCTGATATTTACCGAGATGGCTTCCAACGCCTTCAAATACGGGCTACCGGCGGCTTCAACCGGAACGGTCCGGGTATCGATAGCCCTGAGCCGCGGAGAAGGCCCTAAGGAAGCCCTGCTCGTCGTCGAGGACGACGGCCCGGGGATGTCCCCGAGCGCGGGCCGCGCCGACACGCTAGGCCTGTCTCTGATCTCCGGCCTCGCGGAGCAATTACGAGGCGGGGCGGCTTGGACAGAATCCCCGAGCGGCGGGACCCGAGTGGAGCTGCGGTTCCGGGTCTCGCGGTCATGATGAAAGGCGGCGCTTCGATGGCCGGTCCCCGCGGGCGGATAGCCCGGATCGCGCTCGCTTTGACGGCCGCGTCGATCGTAGCCGTCGGGCTATACGCATCCATCCGGGCCGCCGTTTCGCTCTCAGGCGGCGACGCCGTGACGCTCAGGTACGCCCATATGAACCCGCGCGATAGCGTAGCCGGCCTGCAGGCGGAATATTTCGCCGCCAGGGCGCGAGAGCTCAGCGAAGGAAGGGTACGCGTAGAGATCTTCCCCGACTCCTCGCTTGGCGGCATCTCGCGCCAGCTCGAGCTGGCGAGGGACGGGACCGTCGACATGCATCACACGACGGCCTCGGCCCTCGGCTCGCTATTCGAAGGCTTCTCCGTGCTCGACACGCCCTACCTCGTCTCCGATCCCGGACGCCTCTCCAGGATCGCCGACAGGGATTCCCCGCTCATGAGGACGCTAGGCGCCGGGCTCGAGGATGCCGCGGGACTAACGGTACTGTACACCTTCTACTTCGGCGCGCGCCAGCTCACCTTCGACGCCCCGGTCCTCAGGCCGGAGGAGCTCGCCGGGCGGCGAATCAGGGCGATCCCGTACCCGATGTACGAGCTGACAGTCCGCTCGCTCGGGGGCGTGCCGACGCCCATCGACTGGGCGCAGACGCCGACCGCCCTGGCGACGGGCACGGTGCGCGGCCAGGAGAATCCCACGGACACCATCCTCGCGGCCAAGCTCTACCGGCAGCAGTCGCACCTGATGCTGACGGGCCACCTGCTCGGCGCGGAAATAGTAGTGATTAACCGACGCTCGCTCAACCTGCTCTCTAAGGCGAACCGCGCGGCCGTCATGGCGGCGGCCGCCGAGGCGGGTGATTTCGCTACCCGGACCCTCGTAGAACGGGAGAGGCGAGCGATATCGGAGCTCCAGGAACGAGGCATGACCGTGATAAGCGAGGCTCAGGGACTCGATATAGAGGCGTTCCGCGCCCGCGCGAAGTCGCTCGTCGGGAGGGAGTACGGGACGCGGTGGGCGAAGTACTACGATATTATTGAGCGTATTCCGTAAGTAGTCCCTCGAACCTTGCGTCTCTTCGTCGAGAGCCGCGATAGGAGGGTAGAATCGCAGTAGATAGCGAACGCCCGCGGTACCGGCCGATACTCGGCTGCAAGCTTCGAGGAACTACCTATACCGTAGAAGGGAGCACCCCGGTCTAAGCCGTAATGGGCATGCCCTGGTCGGCAAAACCCGACCAAAAATACAAGTAATTGCTTTAAGCATAGATATTTAACCTTCACTTCAACGAAATACCATGCTACTATTCGCGGCAAGGAGCTCAAAGGAACCATGATGCAATTCCCCGTTAGTCGTACAAGCCTAGCCTCGAGCCTTGCCAGGTTCGCGGCGATCGCCGCATTAGCCGTATCCGCGGCCTCGCCGGCATGGTCATGGGGCGCCCACTCTCTCCTTACGAGAGCCGCGCTATCCGCGGAGCCGGGCATGGGAACCGCGGTCGAGGCCGAGGAGCTGGAGGCCTTCCTCGAGGCCGAGCGAGACGGCCTCGCCGCTCTCCTGGCCCGGATAGAGAACCGGGCCGAGGCCGAGACGGGCGCTTACGCGGGCATGCCCCCGGCCCTGGCCTTCGATCCGACGCTGAGAGGCGCCGCGCTCCGCGAATCGTTCCTCCGGGCCGTCCGCGTCAACCCGCGCGTACCGCTCTCGTTGTTCAGGCAGCCGGCCCGAGGGGAGGCGCCTACCGGACGCCCCGCGCTCCGGCCGGAGGACTATTCGCTCATCGGCTCAGAGCTCGCGGGAGCGCCGATGGAGGCCCTGGAGCCCGGAGCATCGATTTCGGCCCTCGACGTCGTTGCGACGGCATCCGACGAGCCCGACTACGGCCTCGACGTCGGGCTCTACGCCGATAACGCTGGCCCGCTCGGCTCCGCCTACGGCTTCGGCCAGCAGCCTTTCGGAAACCCTGCCCTGTCGTACGGTAGCCAAGCGCCCTTCCATATGGCCTTCGCCAACGAGGATCCCGTCATCGCCCTCGCCGCGCCCTTCTCGACGCGCTCCCAGGCCGCCTACCGGGAGATACAGTACTCGAGCCTCGCCAGGTTCGCGTTCGAGACCGGCCACCCGTATTGGGGCTGGCGCTTCGCCGGATGGGCCCTGCACTATTCGGAGGACCTGGGCGAGCCCTACCACGCCCGGATGATACCCGGGCAAGGCACGCTCGAGACCATGATCCTCAACGTCTTCGGAAGCGAGGGAGCCAAGGACGGCGTCCTCGTGCTGCTCTCGAATAGGCACCTCGTCGTCGAGACGTACGCCTACCAGGCGCTCAAGGACCCGGGATGCCCTTCTCTCGACGTCTTCGAGGCGGCCCTGGCCGGGACCGACGGCAAGAGCCCGGCCGCGCCGGCGTACAGGCGCTCGTGGATGTACGACGTAGCGGCCGCGGAGGCCTATTCGGCCGGGCCGTCGCTCGACCGAATCGTAGCCAAGAGCTTCCCCGCGAGGTACGTGGACGACCCGTCCTTCGACTTCGGTCTGGCCAAGGAGCAGGGCCGCGATTCTTGGGAGCCCTACGGCGGCACCGTCGACGAGGCGGCTCGGGCTCGGCTCGACGCGGCGATAGCGGAACGCTATCGGGCGATCGGGGCCCAGACCCGGGCCTACGCGGCCTACATGCGCGACCCGACGGCGCCCCTGGCCAAGCGCCGCACTCCGTTCGATCCGCGGGGAGCCGGCTATATAGCCGCCATAGTCGCGATAGCCGCGGCTATCGCCTTCCTCGTCGCGAAGGGCCGAGCCAAGAGGCGCGCCCGCCGCTAAGGGCCGGCCTGCCGAGGGTACCGGCCTAGCTCGGGCCTTCGGCAGGCGCGCCTCGCGACGCAGGCGCGGCGACCGGCTCAGGATAGGCCCGGATCCCCCTCCGCGGGTACGGCGTCCAGGTCCCTGGCGGCGATCATCCGCGCGTACCACAGCCCCGAGTCCTTCACGACGCGCTCCTGGGTCGCGTAGTCGACGTGCACGAGGCCGAAGCGCTTGGCGTTGCCCTCGGCCCATTCGAAGTTGTCGGTGAGGCTCCAGACGAAGGCGCCGCGGAGGTCCGAGCCACGCGCCATGGCCTCGTGCATCCGGCCCAGGGCGTCCCGAAGGTAACGAGCCCGACGCGAGTCCCGCACGCGCTTGCCGGCCCGGGTCCCGGGGCCCGTCCCGGGCGGCAGCTGCCGGATCTCCACCTCGTCCGTCCACGCGGAGCCGAATTCGGTCATTATCACGGGCGGATTGCCGTAATCGACGCGCAGGTCCTCCAGAATCTCGGCGATGCCGTCGTGGTAGACCTCCCAGCCCATAGCGGTGCGACCGTCCGTCTCGGGCAGCTCGCGGGGCTCCTTGCCAGTTACGTCCGCTCGGATAAGGGGCGCGAACGGGTTGTTCCTCGCCCTCTCCCGGCTGTAGTAATTCAGCCCGACGAAATCCAACGGCGCCCCTATTACGTCGAGGTCGCCCGGCCGTATAGGCGCGCGTAGGATGCGCCCGCCCGAGACGAGCGCTGGATAGGCCTTCTTGAGGATAGGAGCGAAGCTGATCTCGTTCATGAAGGCGTTAGTCCGGGCGGCCGCCGCCGCGTCGGCCTCGGCGGCCCGGGACGGCGCCGTCCGCGCCGGGTGCACGGGCGTCCAGCTGAGCGCGACGCCTATCCGGCCCCCCGGGACCTCGGCCCTGACGGCGCCCACAGCCAGGCCGTGGCCCAGGAGCTGGTGATGGAGCGCCGGCAGGTACGCGAAGGGGTTCTTGACTCCCGGCGCGTGCGTGCCGAACAGGTGCCCGAAGCAAGCGAACTCGAAGGGCTCGTTGATGGTGATCCAGTCCTTGACCCTATCGCCGAGGGCCTTGCCTAGTTCCGCCGCGTAATCGGCGAAAAGGAAGGCGACGTCGCGGCTCTGAAAGCCTCCCAGCCCGCGCTGGAGCGCCAGGGGAAGGTCCCAGTGGAACAGGGTCGGGAACGGGCGGACGCCGCGCTCGAGGAGGCCGTCGACGAGCCTGGAATAGAAGTCTATCCCGGCGCGATTGACGCGGCCCTTGCCCTCGGGCATGACGCGCGGCCATGATACCGAGAAGCGGTACGCGTCCAGGCCGAGCTCCGAGGCTATGCCCACATCCTCTTCCCAGCGTCTATAGTGGTCGCACGCGGTCTTCGCGCCTGAACCGCCGCGGGCCGCCTTAGGCCTCGCGGCGAACTCGTCCCAAATTGACGGCCCCTTGCCGTCGGCCTCGGGGGAGCCCTCTATCTGGAAAGCCGAGGAGGACGCGCCGAAAATGAAATCCTTCGAGAAGCTTCTCATACCTACCTCTTCATTAAGCCTCGATACGAAGAGCCTATCATCTGTCGACTGACCAGTCAATCGATTAACTATGGCAATAAATTTCCTTATCGAGGGCGGAAAAGCGCGAGCGCCAGGCCCGCGACCCGCTCTGCGGGGTTTTCGCCTAGGTCGGAGTCGCCAGGGCCTACGCCCATGAAGGCCGCGAGCTTATCTCGTTCGAGGCCGCTGGCGCGGCTCTTCATCAGCTGGGCCGCGAGCGCGTCGAGCAGGTAGGCGGCCGCCCGCGTATCGACCATCGCGGCGACGGCTCCCTCCGCCTTGCCGCGTTCCACGATGGACAGCCAGCGTTCGGCCGCGTCCCGTTCAAGCGGTAGGATAGCGTCGGCGAACCTGGAATTCTCCTCGAGCGATAGCGATAGCCATAAGGATATGAGCTCGGGCCGCGAGCTCGCGAGATCCCAGGCCCCCCTGAACACGGAGCGCACCTGAGCGTCGAAGCATCCGGCCCCGCTCGATCCCGCGAAGCGCTCCGCCTGCATGGCCATGCCGCGCTCTACCACGGCCCGGACCATATCGTCCTTAGTCGGAAAGTAGCTAAAGAGAGAACCGTGGGAGACCCCCGCCTCGCGGGCGACGTCGGCCATGCGGGCGCCCGCTATTCCGTCACGGCCGAGCGCCGCGGCCACGGCCGACAGGATGCGCTCCCGCTTCTCCGCGGGTATATTATCGAAGGTAGCAGTATGGTGGACGCCGCTCATATGCCGAGTATCGCCGCCGGCGGCTCCGGCGGTCAAGCGCCGAGGCCGCGCGTCGCCCCCGGCCGTTGACCCCGCTCGCGCGATCCGTGTACCCTGGCCCGATGATCCACGAGCCCCCTGAACCCGAGTACCGCGAAGTCTGCTACGCGTGCCGCCGTCCCAAGGCCCTCTGCCTCTGCCCGTCGGAGCCGCCGCTACGGACGAGGACCCGCGTCGTCCTCCTCATGCACCCGATGGAATACAAGCGCGAGAAGTGCGCGACCGGACGCCTGACCTGCCTCAACCTCGCCAATAGCGAGATGATTCCCGGCCTGCGCTTCGACGAAAATCCCCGGTACCGGGCCCTGGTCGACGACCCCGCCAATTACCCGGTGCTGCTCTACCCCGGGAAGGACGCCTTCGACCTGTCGTCGGGAGGCTTCCCCTCGGGCGAGCTGGGCGGCAGGCGCCTCGTCGTTTTCCTCGTCGACTCCACCTGGGCCTGCGCCAAGAGCATACTCCGAGAGAGCCCGGGGCTCCTGTCCCTGCCCTGCGTCAAGTTCACGCCTACTATCCCCAGCCGCTACGTCATCAAGCGCCAACCAGCGCCTAACTGCCTGTCGACGATAGAGGCGACGCACGAGCTCCTCCTCGCCCTCGAGCGGTCCGGCCTCGACGAGTATACGGACAAGGAACGGCTCCTCGCCGCCTTCTTCGCGATGCGGGACTACCAGATAGACAGGATAGGCGCAGACCGCAACCCGAGGCAGAAGAAGAAGTGGGACCTGCCCGGCTAGGACAGCGAGCGAGCCCGCCGTACGTCTATCGCCACCTGGCGCCTGACCGCCTCTATGCCGTCGAGCTTGACTATCTCCCGCAGATAGGAAACCAGGCGTAGCTCTATCGTCTTTCCGTAGAGCTCGCCCGAGAAATCGAGGAAGTGCGTCTCGATCGTGACCCTGGCCTCGTCGTCGACCGACGGCCTGGGACCGATATGCGTCACGCCGAGAGCGACGCGGCCGTCTATATCCGCGGATACCACGTAGACGCCGTACCTAGGCAGCGTCTTCTCGGGGGCCACTTCGAGATTGGCGGTCGGCATGCCGACGGTCCGACCTAGCGCCTTGCCGTGCACGACCGTCCCGCGGATGGAGAACGGCCGGCCGAGCAGCTCCGCGGCGAGGGCCGCGTCTCCGTCGGCCAGGGCGGCGCGCACCCGGGCAGAGGA
>JAHIWG010000165.1 GCA_018816345.1 Spirochaetota bacterium
CCACGTTCTCGCAGGCCAGGCCCCCGATCGCCTCCCGGGCGAGGCCGAGGTCGACGACGGCGCAGGGCCGCCCCGAAAGGTCGACGACGGCCCGGGCCAGCGACTCGTCGAGGGGAGCGTAGGCGTAGCCGAAGCGCCGCACGCCGGCCCTGTCGCCGAGCGCCCGCCTCAGGGCCTCGCCCAGCGCTAGCGCGCAGTCCTCCGCGCTATGGTGGTCGTCTACGACGAGGTCGCCCTCGCAGGAGAGCCTGAGCGACAGGCCCCCGTGCAGGGCCAGGCTCGACAGCAGGTGGTCTAGGAATCCGATGCCCGTGCCGACGTCCACGGGCCCCGGCTCGAGGGCCAGCTCGACGCGGACCCTCGTCTCCTTGGTCTCGCGCTCCACGACGGCCCTCCGTACTGTATCGCTCATGCTATGCACTCCTTCGCGGCGGTAAGGGCGTCGAGGACGGCGGCCAGCCCCGCGGGATCGCAGGGGCAGCTCACGCGGACGGCGCCGGCGAGGGCCGGCCTGCCCTGATAGCTGCGTATCGCTATGCCTCCGGCCGCGAGCGCCGCGGCCAAGGCGGCCGGGTCGCGGACGCGCGCCAGGACGAAATTAGCCTCGGAATCGGCGACGCCGGCTCCTAGCTCGCGGAACCGCCGGGCTATCGCGGACCGCTCGGAACGCGCCAGGGCCACTGAGGCGGCGAGGCCGGCCTCGTCCCGCAGGGCCGCCAGGGCAGCCGCCGCCGCGAGGCCGGAACTGGGATACGGCATGCCGCACGAGCGGAGCGCGGCGGCGTCCCCGGCGCTCGGGGCGACGACGTAGCCTATGCGTAGCCCCGCGAGGCCGTAGGCCTTCGAGAAGCTGCGGACGACGTAGGCCGAGCCCCCGGCGACGAGCAGCCGGCTCGGGTCGTCGAGGGCGAACTCGCCGTACGCCGCGTCGAACAGGAAGGCCGCGCCGCTTCCGGCGCAGGCCTGGGCGACGGCGAGCGCCTCGTCGGGGCTCACGACGCCGCCGGTCGGGTTGGACGGCGACACGACGGTCGCGAGCCCGAGCGACGGGCAGCGGCTTATCGCCTCTATCGTCGCCGCGAGCGGGAAGGCCTCGCCGTCGAGCCAATCGATACCGAGGATCGAGCCGCCCCTGGAACGCGCGTATGCTCCGAACATCTCGAAGGCTGGCTCGTGCACGAGCGCCTTGGCCCCGGGGGCGAGCCTGGCGGCGCAGACTCGCGAGATGGCGTCGTCCCCGCCGGCGGTCGCTACGACCCTGGCGGGCTCGACGCCCCATCTTACCGCTATGGCCGACTCCAGCTCGTAGAACGAGGGATAGCGCCTCGCCCCGGCCTCGAGGGCGGCGGCGACCGCGTCCAGGGCCGCCCGGGCGGGGCGGCCCTCGTTGGCGTCCAGGAACCAGCGGATGCGCGGGTCAGGCTCGCGCGGGGTATAGGCGGCGGACCGCTCTATCCACGGCGAAAGCGACGAGCCGCGGGGCGACGCGGCCGCGGGCGACGGCGCGATGGCGACGGCCGCCGTCATGGCACTATCTGCGAGGGCTCGGTGATGACGATACCCGAGCCGCCCCGGGCCATGATAGCGGGTATCAGGCTCGGGAGCGACGATCGCGGGGCGGCGACCTTGACCGCGAAGCCCGAGTCGCCCATAAGCCTCGAGACCGTCGGCTCCTTCATCGCGGGCAGGATGGCGATGAGGGCCTCCAGGCGGGCCGCGTCGACGTTGACCTCGAGCATCACTCGGCCTCGGGCGGCTAGCACGCTCCGGCACAGTAACGCGAACCACTCGACGCGCTCGCGCCTGGCCGGGTCGTCCATGGCCCGCCTGTTGGCGTATAGCCTGGTCGTACTGCGCATCACCTCGTCGACTATCGCCAGGCCGTTCGCCCTGAGCGTCGAGCCGGTGGCTGTGTTGTCGACTATGCAGTCGGCGTCCTCCGGCGGGAAGACCTCGGTGGCCCCGTAGGAGCGCACGAAATCGGCGTCGAGCCCGCGCTCGAGTATCCAGCGCCTGGCGATGCCCTCGTACTCGCTGGCGACGACGAGCCGCCTGGACGGCAGGCGGCCGTCCTCGAGCATGGACGCGGGCGCGGCCGCCACGAGCCTTACGGGGTCCAGGCCCGTATCCATCACCTCCACGAGGTCTATGCCCAGCTCGGCGACCCAGTCCGCGCCGGCGAAACCGAGGTCGCGGCTGCCAATATCGAGCATCTCTATGATGTTCTGGGGCTTCAGTACCTTGACGTCGAGGCCCTCGACGCCGGCGGCGGGCCTATAGTCGCGTTCCGCCGCGCGCATGTCGATGCCGGCCTCCGCGAGCAGGCGAAGCACGCCGGCTTGCATCCGGCCTTTAGGTAGCGCTAGGCGCAGGGTCCCGTCGGTTCGTTCCATTTTAGCGAGCTCCTTCCGAGATAGAAGCCTAGCCGCCATGCGCCGGCGGCTCGTCTCGCGAAGGCCCGGAAGCCCCTGGAAAACGAAAACGCCGGCCATGGCGGCCGGCGCGTCGTTCCGTTCGGTCCTCTCTAGGGGACCTAGGGTAAAACGATCATCGCGACCGCGTACGCGTGGCCGTGATGATGGAGATGGTTAAGCTGTCCGATACGCTTGTTACTCATCGAAGAAACACTACCTCGAAGTAAAGAACCTCGTCAAGGGCCTATTTCCCGTTAAAGCAGACGGCTAGCTCGAAATCGCCCAGGCTCGTCTTGAACTCCGCGGCTATGACGGGCGCGATCTTGGGCCAAGTGATCTGGTGGTTCTTGCCCTTGATCACGACCGGAGGCGATATCTCAAGGTTCTCGCCGTCGAAGCGCCCGATGGCGTTGCCCGAGACTATGTTGGTCATCTCGGCTACGAGGCCCGAGGAAGTCGCGAGCCTATCCTGCTCGCTGCTCGTCTCGACGCCGGAGGCCTTGAGGAGCTTGTCGATCATGCCCATCGTCAGGCGGAGCGCCACGACGCCCTGGGCCGAACCGGCGATGCCGAGCAGTCCCGAGATATCCCATTCATGGGCCTCCGTGCCCTCGAGAGCCCGCGCCGGACCCGCCTCGGCGTCGACGCCGAACATCTGGGCGAAAACGTCCCCGGCGGCGGTAAAGAAAGGCTTTAGTCCATCGGTATCCATGTTCGTAATCCTCGTAATCGGAATAGGCGCCGCGGTTTTTGTTGTCCCCGGGGCGAACCCGTATTAGAATAGTCCGAACCATGGCGATCCACAAGGGCGAATCAGCCGGAAAGGCCGGAGAACGGCCGCGAATCATTCAGAAAAGCCCGGCGCGCCTCGCCGCGTTATGCCTCCCCGTCGCGTGCCTCGTCGCGTACGCCGCGGGACTGCCCCTGCCCCTGCCGCGATTCCTCGTCCCGCGCGCCAGCTACTCGACGCGCCTCGCGAGCGTGGAGTCGATACTGCGGGACGCCGCGGGCCGGTTCGCGTCGGTTCGCATAGATACCGGCGCCGGTCCTACGCTGGACGATATAGCCGCCGCGAGACGCCACTATTCCGCGACCGGCATGCCCGTCGCCTTCTCGCGCACGGAGCGGGCCCCCGGGCCGCTCGCCGCCTACTCCTTGGCCGTAACGGGCGACGGCTCGCCGTCTACGGTTACCCTGCTCGTGGACGAGGAAGCCGCCGCGGGCCCGATCCGCGTATCGGTAGGCGGATCGGACGCCGTCGCCGCGGCCCGCGCCCCGGCCGACCGGAGGTTCTCCTTCCCGGTCCAGGCCCCCTCCGGCCCTATGCTGGCTGGCGACGGGCCCGGCGGCTCCGGCGGCGGGGATAGCGTCGAGATACGGCTGGAATCGGGGCCGCCGGGATCGTCCCGGCTCTCCGCCTTCACGGTATCGAGCCCGAGCGCCGACAGGCCGCGCATCCTGATGGCCACCCGCACGCCCGGGCGCAGGAGCGTCATCGAGGCCCTGCGGCCGGTCCGGAAGATAGGGTACGGGGAGCTCTCGGCCGCCGGCCTCTACGACTACGAGCTCCTCGTGCTGGACGGCCCGGTACTGCCCGAGCTCGAGGGCGGCGTCGCCGCCGCCATAGAGGAGTACGTCCGGCGGGGAGCCGGTAGCCTGCTCGTCGCGGTCGACTCGCCCGAGCTGGGCAGGACGGGCGACTGCCGGGCGATAGAGGAGCTCCTTCCGGTCGAGCTATCGCCGCGATCGCTGTCCAGGCTGCCCGACGTGGCCATGGCGGTAGCCATCGACGTATCCGGATCGATGTACGGGGATAAGCTGTCCCTCGCCAAGGCCGTCGGGCTCGAGCTCATGGGGAACCTGAAGCCCAGCGACGCGGCCGGCATTATACTATTCGACGAGGAGGCCAGGTGGCTCTATCCTCTGGCGCCCGTCTCCGAGCTCGACGCCATGAGGACGCTAGCGCCGCTGAAGGCGGGAGGGGGCACGAGGATGCTCCCCGCCCTGGAAGAATGCCTATCGGCCCTCGAGGCGTCGACCGTGGCGGAGAGGCGCATCGTCGTCGTATCGGACGGCATAAGCGCGCCTGGCGATTTCGACGCGCTCGCGGCCAGGGCCTTCCGCTCGGGCATCGCCATATCCGCCATGGCCGTCGGCGGCGAGTACGACAAGGCCCTCCTGACGAGGATATCGGCCGGCTCCGGCGGGCGCTTCTATAGGGTCAAGGACAGCGGCGAGGTGCCGTCGCTCATCGTTGAGGATAGGAAGAGCGTTTCGAGGACCGTGTTCGCGGAGGAACGCGTCGGCGTCGTGGATATAGCCGGCGCGCCAGCGGGGACCATAGAGGGCATGGCCAGGCTAGGCGCCAAGCCGGACGCCGTCGCGTTCTTCTCGAGCGAGGCGGGCGATCCGCTCTTCGCGGCGAGGAGGATAGGCGCCAGGTCGTCCCTCGTCTTCGCGAGCGACCTCTACGGACGGTTCGATAAGGACTTCCTCGAGCGCCCCGAGAGCCTGTCGGTGCTCGGCTCGGTGCTCGGGGGGCTATTCAACGAGCGCCCTCCGTCCGCCGTAGCCACCGAGACGGCCGACGGGCTATCGCTCTCCATAGGCGCGGACTACCTGGTCGCCCCGAGGGCGGCGCTCGCGGACGATAGGGGCCGCGTGGTACGGGACGCGCCCTTCGACGGCGTGGGCCCGGGCCGTTTCTACGCCTCCTTCGGCCGGCTCCCCGAAGGCCGGTACACGGCCCTAGTCGAGGACCGGGGCCGGGCCGTGGCGCGCTTCGCCCTCTATTCCAACGGGGGTACGGCCGCGGCCCCGAGCGATTCCGCCGCGGCCGCCCTCGCCTACCGGACTCCGTTCTGGGCCCTGCCCCGGGCCGGCTCCGCCTGGCTCATAGCCTTCTTCATACTCTCCCTCGCCTCGAGCGTGGCCCTGAGGATGCGCCGATGAGGACGCGGTTAGCCCTCCTAGCTCGGCTCGCCTTGGCCGCCTTCATGGCCTCGCCCGCCGGCGCCCTCCCGGGGAGCGTCTCGATAGACCTAGGCTCGCCGAGGCCGTACGCCTTCAACGAGGCGACGGTCCGATGCGCCGACGGACTATCGGAGCGGGCGAGGCTCGTCGGGACGGGCCTCGACGGCGCGTCGTTCCTTCTTTTCGAGGCGGAATTCGGCTACGCCGATACCGTATCGGCGAGGTACTACGCGTGGCCCGGCCTCTCGGCCCTCGAATTCGAGGGCTTCGACGGCGACGGCTCGCCTGTCACGGCCGCGGTCAGGCTACACGCGGCGGGTTTCGTTTCCGGAGGCGACCCCGACGCCTCGGAGCTGTCGTCGCTGGGCTTCCCGTTCAGGCAGGCCCCGCTCGGCCGGCCGCCACGGGCCGTCGGCGAGGACGGGCTGTCGGCGCTCGCCCCGGAAGCCGCGGCCAGGGTCGCGGCCTCGGAGCTCTTCGCCGCGGGCCGGCGCCCCTTCCCGCTCGCGGCCCTGTCGCTATGGGCTGTCGCCTTCGTCGCGGCGGCCGCCGCCCGATGGAAGCGGGGCCCCTCGGGAGGGCTCCGAGCGGTCGGGGCGCCGGGACGAGAGCGAGAGCCGGCGCCGCTCGCCTCGGAGGCCTGGCTAACGAGAGCGGCCATAGCCTCCGCCGTTTTCGCGATAGCGCTCATAGCGGCGGGCCCGGCACCGGCCGCGCTTTACTCGCTACGCTTGCCCTCGGCGACGGGCTCAGGCTCCGGCCGCGCGCTCGCGAAGACGGAACGCCTGGCGGGGGGATACCGGTCAGTCTCGTGGGAGAGCGCGGCCGGGGCGGAAGCCCCCGGCGCCCCCGGGCTCGCGTTCATAGGCGTCCGATCGCCGCTCTCGGCGGCCGTGCCGCTCGAGGCCCTGCTGAGGTACGATAGGATCAGGTTCAAGCGGCCGCCCCTCGTAGCGCTCGACTCGTCGGGCCGCGCCGTCCTAGCCCCGGGGCGCTTCGCCATGGCGTGGGGCGTATATGACTAAGCGCCTCCATCCCCTCGCGGCGGCGGCTATAGTCGTACCGCTCCTCGCCGCGGCCATCATCCTGCCATCCGGCCTCGACGAGGCCGTACCGCCCGCTATAGCGGGGGGCGCGGCCCTGGCCTGGGCGGCGCTCGTAGCCGTAGCGGCCGGCTGGGGGGCTAGCGGGACGGGCGCGGCGCTCGCGGCGGCCATGCCGTTCTGCGCCTACGCGCTCTCCGCGTTCTCGCCTGCTCCCGCCTGGCCCTGGCTCGCGGCCTTCGCCGCCGCCGCCTTCGCGGCCTTCGCCACGGCCGCGGCCTTCGAGAGCCGAAAAGAAACGGCGAAAGACGGCGGAAAAGCCTCGGGCGGCCTCGGCTCGGGCGTCGCGATCGCGCTCGGCCTCGTCCCCGGCCTCGCGGTCGCCTCCCTGGCCGGCCCTCTCGCCGGCGCCGCGGTCTCGGTCCTGTACGCCTCGATAGCGGCCTTGGCCTCTCGGAGGCGACGATGACCGGCAAGGACGCTAGGCGCATCGCCCGCTCCCTGGTCCGGTCCGACGCCCTTAGGAGGCTCGGGTTCAGGTTCGCCGCCTGGGCGGCCTTCGCCCTCGCGGCCTGGAGCCTGGTCCTCCTAGCCTCGGTCCTCCTCCTCGAGTCTGGGAGAGGCCCGTCGCCGCTCGCGTTCCACGTGGTCGTCATGAGCGCCCTGGGCCTCCTGCCGGCCTTCCTTGCCTACCCGTTCAGCGCCGGCTACGGCCTCGAGGCGGTCAGGCGCTGTGACCTCGAGACGCGTATAGAGACCTGGCTAGACTACCGCGGGGGGCCGGCGGCGAGGCTCCTCGAGGCCCGGGCCCGAGAGGCGCTCTCCATCGCGGCTATCGCCGGGTTCCGGAAGCCAAAGCCTCCGAGGACGCAGCGGGCCGTCGTCATAGGGATTCTCTCGGTAGCCGCTGCGGCCTTCTTAGCGGCCCAGGCCGCTTCCCTGAGCTCCGGATACGGCCTATCGTTTTCCTATCCCGAGAAGCCTACGCCCGATTTCACCGTCGAGCGGGACCGTAACGCCGGAGACCCGTACCGATCCATCGTCGCGCCGGCCGTCGACGAACCCGACGCCGATCGCGGCCAGCCGGGTTCCAGGCGCTACGCGGGAGCGGGGCCGGAGGACGATACCGCGGGCGAGCCGGATTTCGGGCCCTCCGGCGGGGGGGAAGCCGGCCCCGCCTCCCGGGACGGGACCGACGGCTACGAGCGGACCGAGAGGAGAATTGCCTCGGCCGGGGGAGAGGCTAGCGGCGAGGGCGGGGCCGAGAGCGGGAACGGCGGCCGTAGCGATGAAGGCGGCGACTCGGCCGGTCGCGATTCCTCGGGGGAGGCCCGGTCGCCCGGCTGGGAAGGCCGAGGGGGAGCGATAGACGCGAGCCCGTTCGTCGACTACAGGGCCCGCTTCGAGCGCCAGTTCGCCGAGAGCTCGGGACGCGAGACGACGCTCGGGGACGAGCCTTCGGCGGAGCTGGTGTCCGCGGCGATAACGGAGTTCTACGC
>JAHIWG010000020.1 GCA_018816345.1 Spirochaetota bacterium
CCGTCCGCCTGAAGGCGGCCGGCATCGCGAGGAAGCGTATCGAACGTCGCCGCTGGGCGCGGCGTGCGATACCGCGGACCCGGAGCGCGGATACTCGCTCCGGGCCGTTACGAGACGTTCAGGACCGCGCGTATTGCGACGCGGTCGCCTTTAGCCACAGGTTCAGCATCCTCAATGCCCGATCCGCGGTCCTGAACGTGGGGACGCCGCGGCGGACGAGCTCTCGGGCGAGGGGGTCGTAGAGCTCGCCCGAGTCGACGACGGCGACCCACGGCTTCTGCGTCCTCGCGAACAGCTCGCCGTAGCGGGCCGCCAGCGAGTCGCCCCGCGTCACGTCCTCCGCGTGGCCCTTCCCCGCCGCGAGCGTATTCATGCGCGCGGTCAGGGGCACGATGCCGACGATGCCGACGTCGACGCTATCGTCGGCGAGTATCGCGTCGAAGGTATCGTAGTAGAGGGCGTCGTCGCCCATAGGCGTGACGTCCAGCGGGTTATGGGCGTCGACTATCTCGCCTATCTTGGCGTCGGCCAGCGTCCTCTCGAGCCGGGCGGTCGTGCTTTTTCCGAATTCCGCTATAGACAGCCGACCCAGGTTATCCGCGAACGCCACGCACTCGAAGCCGGCGTTAGAAAGCGCGCCCAGCCTGGCCCCGCCGGCCTTCTTCCCGTCCGAGAACGCGGAGAACAGGGTCAGGGCGTCGTCGAAATCGTCCAGGCTCTCCACGACGGCGGCGCCGGCGCGAGACAGCAGGGCGCGGGTGACTGGGTAGTCGCCCGCTATGCTCGCCGTATGGCTGGCGCTCGCGGCGGCTCCCGCGGCGGTCCTGCCCGCGCGGTAGAAGATGACGCGCCGGCCGCTCTCGACTATGCGCCTGACCGCGCGCAGGGTCTTGAGGCCGTCCATCGGCTTGAAGCCCTCGACGTAGACGGCGAACAGCCTTATCTCCGTATCGAGGGCGAGCCGCTCGAGGTAGTCTCCCACGGTCACGTCCATCTGGTTGCCGCAGGTGATCACGTACTTGGGGTTAAGGTCGGGATGCTTGGAGACGCGGCATATCGCGAAGGCCCCGGACTGGGACACGAGGGCGACGGGCGCGACCCTGCCCGTCGGCATAGGCAGCTTGTACTCGGGTATGAACAGCGTGTTGTACTTGCCCGGCACGGACCGCACGCCGAGGCAGTTGCCTCCGTTGAGGAGGGGCCCCCGGCTCGGGCCGGAGCGCGACGCGTCGAGGGCCGCCCTCATGCGGGCGACTATGGCCTCGGTGCCCGACTTCTCCTCCAGGCCTCCCGGGATCACTATGACCGATTCGGCCTTGTCCGTCTCCGCGAGCTCCGCGATGCACGCGGGCGCCTGGCTCGCGGGTATGACGAGGACGAAGAGGTCCACCTTCTCGGGAAGGGAGGCGACGTCCGGCACGCACCTGCAGCCGTCTATCTCCTCGAGCCCCGCCTTGACGACGTAGAGCCGCGCGGGGTCGAAGCCGTTCTCCAGGAGGTTGCGGAGTATTATGCGGCCGTTATTCATGCCCTTCTCGGACACGCCTATGACGGCGGCGCTCGCGGGCGACAGGAGCCTGTCTATCTTGCCGACGGGCCTCTCGGCCTGGGCGCGGTTGACGACCGAGCCGTCGGCGGCTACGGCCAGCTCGCCGGAACCGGAGGCGACCGTACCGAGCTTGGCCAGGGCGTCGAGCGCCACGAGCTCGGCCGGGCCTCCGGCCGCCCCCTTCTGGACGACGAAGGGATTGACCTCCAGCTCGGTGATCCCGGCCCTCGCGAAGGCGGGGGCGGCCTCGACGAAGGCCATGAGCAGGTCGACGAGCCGGTCTTCCTCTATAGTCGGCTTCGTGCCTCGGAGCCCGCCGCACAGGAGCTCCCTAACGGCGTTGCCGCGCAGGGCTTCCCTGACGAGCCCGCGGTCCGCGCCGTCGGGGCTGAGGAAGAGGCTCGCGGCGCCGGGCATGAAATTCTTCGCCAAGAACTCGGTGTAGATGCCGCCCGGCCCGAACGAGACGACGGGCCCGAAGTCCCGCGCGAAGCGGTAGCCGACGATTATCTCGTGGCCAAGCCTCGGCTCGAAGGATACGAACTCGTTGACCGTATAGCCCTCCACGCGGAGGCCCTTGAAACGGGCCTCCATGTCGGCTACGGCGGCGCGGATAGCCTCGGGCTCGTTCGCTACCATGGCGACGCCGCCGGCCTCGGTCTTGTGGAGTATCTCGGGACTGACCACCTTTATGACGACCCGGTCGCCCGGCGCCGGCGCGAGGCCGGCGGCTGCCGAGGAATCCGAGGCGAACAGGCTGACGGGCACCCGGAGCCCCATGGCCCTCAGTATCTCCACGCCTTCCGGCTCGGTGAGCGCGTCCCTGCCCTCCGCCCTGGCCGCGGCGAGGATCGACTCTAATCGCGCGTCGAGGCTAGCCATCAGAAGTACAGCTCGTATTCCTGCGGCACGGGGGCGTTATAGACGTATTCGGCCTCCTGCGTCTTCATGGCTATCCAGCTATCGACGAGCTCCTCGGGGAAGGCGGCCTTCAGGTAGGCGGAATCCCGCCTGAGGCCGGACAGCACGTGGAACAGGCCGGTCGGGAAGGTATTCTTGGGCGTTTCCTTGGTCGACGCGTAACCGAGCTTGACGGGATCCAGGCCGCGCGTCACTCCGTCCAGGCCGGCGAGCAGCATGGCGGCGAGGAAGTAGTAGACATTGGCCGTGGCGTCGCCGGTCCGGAACTCGATGCGCGCCTCGCCTTTCTTGAGGTAGCCGGGGATGCGCACGGCGGCCGCTCGGCTGCCCTGGGCGAAGGTCGCCGACACGGGCGCCTCGTAGCCGGGTACCAGCCGGCGGTAGCTGTTGGTGCTCGGGTTGGACCAGGCGAGGAGGGAGCCGGACAGCGCGTGGGACAGGACGCCGGCGGTATACGAGAGGCCGGCCTCGGATAGGCCGTACAGGCCCTCGCCGGGGAAGATGCTCTTCCCGGCCTTCTCCACGAACTGGTGCACGTGCATCCCGGAGCCCGCTATCTTGTACATCGGCTTGGGCATGAAGGTGACGAACAGGCCCAGCTCGTCGGCTATCGACTTGATTATCCACTTGGACAGTACGACGGCGTCGGCGGCCGCGACGAGGGAGATGAAATTCAGCTCTATCTCAAGCTGGGAGGCCGCGACCTCGTGATGGTGGTACTTGACCGGGATGCCCGCCGCCTCCATCGTACGCACCGCCTCGTCGCGGAGCCGGCCGTACTTATCGTCGGGGCCCATGCGGTGATAGCCCTTGGACAACCCGAAGCGGGGCGAGTCCGCGTAGTCGTCGCCTATGCCCTCGGCGCTCTCGACGTAATAGTAGGAATGCCCCGTGGTGGTGGAATAGCGAGCGTCGTCGAACGCGTAGAACTCGAGCTCTACCAGCATCTTGGCGTCGTCGCCTACCCCGCTGGCGCGCAGGGCGTCCATGGCCTTTCGGGCCACCGTGCGGGGGTACTGGTCGAACGGCTCGCCGTCCGTGGTCCAGACGTCGCAGAAGGCGTGCAGTATCTTGAAGCCGTCCCGTTCCTCGACGAAGCCCGTCGACAGGTCGGGGATGGCCACCATGTCGCTCTTATGCACCTGCGCGTACCCGAAGTTGCTGGCGTCGAAGCCGATGCCGTTCTTGAGCACCTTGTCGCTCACGTAGGCGCGCGGCAGCGAGACCGAGCGCACGGAACCGTGGATATCCACGACCAGTAGCGACAAGTAGTCGAGACCCGATAGATCGCCGGAATACTTCGAGAGCTTCATGCCCGTCTCCTTTATCAGTACGAACGCCGGTACCGCCCGCGAGGCTCGATACGGCGACCGTCATCGGGGCTCGATACGATCCCCGAGCGTAATAGTACTAGGAGGACGACGCTTTCGCAATAGAAAAGAGTAAACCAGTTCAACATACGACACTGCGTTTCATTTATTGAATCGTACGGTACCTCACCATCTCTTCAAGCTCCTCCTTCGAGAACGTATACGCGGATCCGCAGTTGTGGCACGTCACCGTTAGCGGGAAGGGCCCGTCGCTAGCCATGTCGGCGAGCTCGTCGGCGGGAAGGGCCCCGATATAGGCCCCGAGCCGATCCTTCGAGCATCCGCAGTAGAATCGGGTCGTCCGCTCGTCGAGGTGGTTGTAATCGAAGAACGGGAACGACCTGAGGCACACGTCCATGCGCGTCGCGCCCGACGCGAAGGTCTCGCCGAGCGGATCCATCCCGTAGGCGAGCCGCTCCACTCGGTCCAGGGCCTCGTCGCTCGCGCCGGGCATGGCCTGGAGGAAGAGCCCGCCGGCGCCCGCGACGCGGCCTTCGGCGTCGAAATGCAGGCCGACCTTGAATAAGGTACGGGTCTGCTCGGAAACGTGGTAATACCACGACAGGTCCTCGGCTATCCTGCCGCTACGCAGCTCCGCGCGCCCCGAGACCGGCTCGGTCGCGCCCGCCATGAAGCGCGTCAGCATTATGCTGCCCGCTCCGACGAGGGGGCCGGTGTCGAGGCTCCCGGGCGGCGAGTCCAGCGCGAACGGCGCCTTGAACAGGCGCCCCCTGACGTCGCCGAACGCGTTGCACTCTACCGAGAAACCTTGAGCGGGCCCGTCGCCCTCCACCTTCATGACGACGCGGTCCTCGCCCTTGATAGTGGCGGACAGGAGCGAGGAGGCGACGAAGGCCCTTCCCAGCACCTCCGTCTCGAGGAGGCCCAGGCCGTGGGCCGCGCGCATCATGGCGACCATGGTAGTCGCCGACGACAGGATACCGCGGATGGTATCCCCCTCGAGGGTAAAGATCGTCAGGCCGTCGGGGCAGAGCGCCTTCAGGCGCTTCTGAAGCGTATCGTCGTTCAGGCTAGGCTCAAGCATCGCGCTCCTCCATCGAGCGGTCTAGTATACAGGAAAACCGCCCCGAGTGGCATTAACGCGAGAACGGGTCCCGAGCATGGCTCTCCCTATGGGAAACCTTTCATATTGCGTAGGCAAATCTCTATTATGTAAATAATTGATACTAACGTTTTGACGAAAAAATACTAGGATTTATTGCCGAACGAGGTGTATACTAGAAATGGGATATCTTTACTTCTTCATTATAATGCGCGGGGCGAGCTCGTTGTTTTCGCGCCCGCGATACAAGGAAAGTAAAAAGGAGCTCAGATGCGCGATCTTACCGGACGAGCCAGCAAAGCCTTCGCGTTCGCGGCATTGGCCGCGATAGTAGCCGCGGCCAGCGCCGGAGCGCAGGACGTCCGTATCCGCGTGGCTCCGGATATACTCATACCTATCGCCGACTCGGACACTTTCGGGCTCGGGGGCGGCGGATCCTTCGTCATGGACATGGACGTGCTCGGCTTCATGGCGCCCTACCTCGGGGCCGACATCCGCTACGTTTCGCCCGCGTCCTCCGACTCGTCCGGCTCGCTGATGCTCGCCTCCGGAGGCCTCGGCCTCGGCGTCTTCGCCTTCCCCTTGCCGCGGATAAAGATCGGCGCCTCCGGCGGCTCCGGGATATACGTAGGATCGTATACGGACCCGAGCGGGGATCCGCAGATGAGCGGGAACGTCTTCTGGAAGGCCGGCGCCGAGCTCGGCTACCGCGTCAGCCCCAGCTTCACGATATCGGCCGGCGCCTCGTACATAGACCTCCTCAATAAGGTCGAGGGGCTGGTCGGCTCCTTCTACAAGGGCGTCTCGGTATCTCTCGTGGCGGATATTGGCCTCGGCTCCAAGAACTCTGAGGGCCGCGCCGCCCTGCAATCCTCGGAGTCGACTCCCGTCTACCCGATCGTGGCCTTCGACTACGCGAAAGGCCCGTTCGGCGCTGTCTCCATCCGTAACGCCGAGACCGCCGAGATACGCGACGTGGAGATATGGTTCCGCGCCGAGGGCTATACCGCCGGCCCCGTGCTGTGCGCCAAGGTCCCGTACCTCGGCAAGGGCGGCGTGACGAGCGCGCCCCTGCTCGCCGACTTCTCCGACCAGGTGATGTCGGTGACCGAGAACGTGAAGGTACGCGGCGAGGTGCAGATATCCTATACCCTGCTAGGCGAGCCCAGGACGGCCAAGGCCGAGACGACCATATCCATCATGCACCGCAACGCCCTCACCTGGGCCGATCCTAAGATCCTCGCGTCGTTCGTCAGCCCCAACGACCCGGCCGTGCTCGATTCCAGCAAGTTCCTAGCCGGAGTCATCAGGTCGAAGGCCAGGATGGAGCTCGACTCCAACCTGCAGTACGCGCTGGGCATCTTCGAGGGGCTCAGGCTCACCGGCATAGCCTGGACCGCCGATCCGCAGACGCCGTACGCCCGGATGCGCTCGGCTCCTACGGAGGTGGACTACGTCCAGTACCCCTACCAGACCATAGCCTACCGCGGCGGCGACTCCGACGACATAGCGGCGCTCTACGCGGCCGAGCTCGAGTCGGTCGGCGTGCCCGCCGCCCTCCTTCCCCTGGACGCGGAAGTGCTCGTGGCGTTCAAGATGACCGGGGCCGAGGCGGCGACTAAAAGCTCGTTCTCCGACTCGGGCGACTTCATCTTCGTGGACGGCGAGGCCTGGGCTCCCGTAAAGGTGTCCGCGCTGCGCGAGGGCTTCCTCAGGGCCTGGAGCGAGGGCGCGGCCCTCGTGAAGTCCACGCCTAACGCCAGGGAGCGCTTCTATAAACTGGCCGACGCCTGGCGCCGATACCCGCCCGCCGGCGTGCCCGGCATAACCGCGGCCACCAAGAAGCCGTCGGAGGACCAGGTCCGCGCGGCCTTCGACAACGCCGTCTCCCTCGTCGTAGCCAAGGAAGTGACGCCGCGCGCGGAGCGCATGAAACTGTCGTTCGGGCCGGACGGCGGCACCGGCAGGCAGCGAAACTCCCTCGGCGTCCTGTACGCCCGCTACGGCATGTACGCCCAGGCGCTCGCGGAGTTCCAGGCCGCGGCCAGGCTCGGCCACGAATCGGCGGCCGTCAATATAGGCAACGTGGCGTTCCTTACCGGCGATTACAAGACCGCGGCCGCCTGGTTCGAGAAGGCGACGGCCGACCGGCCCGAGGACGTCGCCGCCATCATAGGCCTCGCGCGGTCGCTCTACGAGCTGGATCGCTACGAGGAGGCCGACGCGCTATTCCGCAAGGCGACCGACTACATACCGGAACTGGCCGAGCGCTACGGTTATCTCTCCGCGAAGCTCACGGGCTCTACGGCCCGCGCCTCGGCGGTTATGGACAGGGGCGGCGGGATGCTTTGGGACGACTGAGCCCGGCCTATACGGCTCGGCCTAAGGGTGGTTATTAGTGAAAAAAAGTAAGCGTACGGGACTATTTCTAGCGGCCGTCGGCTCGGCCGCAGGCGTAGGGGCGCAAGGCGTATCGGAATCCGATCGGCCCTCGCCCCTCGGTTCTCCGCTAGGCGCGCCCAACGCGGCGCGCCTCGGCGTATCCGCGTCGTTCGACGGCTGGTTCCCCGGAGCCCTGGAACCCGACCCCGACGTCAGCTACGCTCTAGGCGGGACGGCCCAGGTATCCTACGCCGCCCTCCCCTTCGTCGAGGCCCTCGGAAGGGCCGGCGTCTACTCGATGACGCTGGCGTCCAACGAATCGATGCTATACATAGGAGGGTCCGCCGGGCTCGGCTTCGTGGCCAGGCTCTTCGAGCGAATCTCGGTCGGGGTCTCCGGGCATGCCGGGCTCGGCAAGGTAACGTACGACGAGCGGAGCGTCGGGCTCTACGAGCTAGGAGCCAGGCTCGAGGCCAGCTTCAGGCTCTCGGCCGCCATGACCCTGGGAATATCCGCTGGCTACGAGCGGCTAGCCAACCCGAATACCGGGCCCTTCCTGGACGCCGTCAGCGCCGGCATCCGGCTCAAGCTGTCGCCCGAGGAGACGAGCCGCGACCGCGTCAACCTGGTGTTCCAGAAGGTCCAGACCCAGGCCATCTTCCCGGTGTTCCGCTCCTGGTACGACTCCGAGCCCCTGGGCTCGGTGACGATACGCAACGACGAGGACGGCCCCATAGACAACGTACGGGTATCGTTCTTCGCCCCCGAGTACATGGGCGGGCCGCGCCTATGCACCACGGTCGAGCGCCTGGAGCGCGGGCAGAGCGTTACCGTCCCGCTCTACGCCGTCTTCGACGAGCGCGTCCTTACCCTCACCGAGAACGGCGCCACGAGCGCCGAGATAAGCGCCGAGTACTCGTTCCTTGGCTCCAAGCGCGAGGCGCGCGAGGGGCTGGCCCTATCGCTCCACCATCGCAACGCCATGTCGTGGGAAGACGACAGGCGCGCCGCAGCCTTCGTGTCGCCGACCGACCCGGCGGCGCTATGGTTCTCCCGCTACGCCTCCAGCGTCGTCCGAGACAGGATGCGCAGCGAGCTCCCGCCCAACCTCCAGTACGCCCTGGGCATCTTCGAGTCGCTCAAGCTCTACGGCCTCAACTACGTCATCGACCCGAACAGCGCGTATATAGAGATGTCGGCCAACGAGGCGGTCATAGACTACCTGCAGTACCCCAGCCAGACCCTGATGTACCGCGGCGGCGACTGCGACGACCTCTCCATCCTGTACTGCTCGCTCCTCGAGTCGTCGGGCATACCGACGGCCTTCATCACCATACCCGGCCACATCTACATGGCCTTCGACCTGGGCCTGTCGGAGGCCGAGGCCCGCGAGAAGTTCTTCGATCCCGGCCTACTCCTGTTCCGCGACGGCCGCGCCTGGGCGCCCATAGAGATAACGATGGTCAAGGAAGGCTTCGTAAAGGCGTGGCGCGTAGGCGCCAAGCAGTGGATAGACAACAGCCGAGTCGGTAGCGCGGCCTTCTTCGCGATGAAGGACAACTGGCTGAAGTATAAGCCTTCGGGCCTCCAGGACGCGGCCGCGCGCTTCGCCCTGCCCGACGAGGCCAAGGCGATGGCCGCCTTCGACGCCGGGGTGGACCGCTTCGTGTCCCGGGAGATGGAGCCTATCGTCGCCGAGTACGAGAAGAAGCTGGCCGGCAAGCGGGAGCCGGAGGTGCTCAACGAGTACGGCATGGCCATGGCCAAGGTCGGCATGCTGGATCCTGCCTGGGAACGCTTCGCCGAGGCCTCCAAGGCCGGCTACGCCTGGGCCTGGAACAACCTCGCGAGCATCGCCTACGTCCGCAAGGACTACGAGCTCGCGTACTCGTACTACGAATGGACGACGACCCTCCTGCCCGGCGATCCCGTGGCCGTGCTGGGCATGGCCCGCTGCGCCTACGAGCTCGACCGGTATTCCGAGTCGGCCATCCTCTACGAAGGCCTCAGGGCGGAGGCCCCTGCCCTGGCCGTCAGGTACGGTTATCTCGCCTCCGCCTACGGCGGCTCCGGCCGCGCCTGGTCCATGGCGGACCGCCTCGCGGGCTCGGTCTGGTCGAAGCCGGGCCTCAGCTTCGAGCTTCCCGCCGAGGCGGCCGCGCCGGTCACGCCGGCTGTCGCCATCGCGCCTCCTCCCCCGGTCGCGGCTACGATAGCGCCCGTCGAAGTCCCGGCCCCGATTGCCTCTGAGGTTTCTTCCACGGTTTCCTCGGACGTCGCCCGCGGAAGCGCCGTAATCGCCGCGCCGGAAGCGGAGCCCGAGCCCCTGGACATCGCGCTCCTCGAGCCTGAACGAGGAACCGCGGTCGTAGCCGCCCCTGAGCCGGCCCCGGAAGCGGCCCCGGAGCCCGCTGTCATGGAGGCGCTTCCTGAGCTCGAGACCGAACAAGCAGTCGTCGCGGCCCCGGAACCAGCCCCGGAGTCAGCGCAAGAACTAACCCAAGAACCCGCCAAGGACCTAGCCAAGGAACCCGCCTTAGTTGAGGCTCCCGCGCCCGTAGCGGTTCCGGCCCCCGAAGCGAAGCCGCGGCCCACGTCGACGGTAGAGGCGCTGGCCGCGGTGAAGGCAACCGTCGCGACGCCAAAGTCGTCCGCTCCCGTCGCCCCGCCGTCGGTCATTGAGAAGCCGCCCGAGGACGTCGAGATAGCCTCTAAGGCGGCCGAGGCCGCCGATGCCGCGACAATAGTGCCGCCGCCGGTCGCGATAGCCCTGCCTTCCGCGACTATATCGACGCCGACGAGAACCGAGCCGATAGAACGGCCGGCCGCGATAGCGGCTCCCAACCCGACTCTTGACCCAGTAGCTACTCCTAGCCCGGTAACGACTCCGGTCGCCGCGACGGAGCCGATAACCGAAGCCCCGTCCGCCGAGGACGCCGAGCGCGAGGCGATAGAAGCCGCCCGCGCCGCCGCCCGCGCCCTCGCCGCCGCCTCGAAGTCGTTCGCGACCGCAGCGCCTACGGGGCCGATTGCCGCCGTCGTCGAACCGACGGCGGAGCTCGCGCAGGAAGCGCCTGTCGAAACCGTCCCCGAGGCGGTCGCCCCGATTGCCGCCGTAGTTTCGCCGGAACTGAAACCGGAAGTCGCTCCATCGATAGCCAAGGCCGAGCCCCAGGCCTCGGCTCCGATCGCTCCCCCTCCCCCGCCCGTGGCCGAGGAAAGGACGAGAACGCCTAAACCACGGTTCGCCCCCGCTTCTAGCTATACCCCCACGGTAGATCGCGGCGGCGCTCCGGCCCTCGGGAAGCGCCTGCCCGAAGGCGCCGACGCCTCCGGCTACGTCCCGGCTGTCCCGGCTGTCCCGGCTGTCCCGGCTGTCCCGGCTGTCCCGACCGTCCCCGCGACCCTCGCGAGCGTTCCCGTCGCGCCCCCTATCGACCTAACGTCCTCATTGACCCGCGTAGCCAACGGCTCGTGGGAGCGAACCGAGTCAAAAGCCTCCATGTCCGACCCCAAGGCGATGTACGCCAAGCTCGTCGTCGCCACGCCCGGTCTCTCCGGCCCTGCCGCCTACGAGTTCAAGGCCCGCGCCGCCGGCTCAGGCTGGGTGGGCTTCGGCATGCACCTGCACGGCCGCGGCGACTGGAGGCTGTCCGGCTACGGCGGCGGCGACTCGATACTCGTATGGGTAACGAGCGACCCCAAGACCTACGGGGACGCGGCCCCGCGCCTGCAGGTCTACCGTTCCAAGGGCGACGTGGCCATGCCCATGCTCGCGTCGGTCAAGCTCCCGGGCTCCGCCTTCGAGCTCCGCGACTACCGCATAGAATACGACCCGGCCTCGGGCCTCCTCGTCGTCCTCGTGGACGGCGAGCGCAGCCTCGAGGTCGCGGGCCTCACTAACCCCGCCCCCAGCGACTTCGCGGCGCTCCGCGCCCTCGACCTAGCGGAATTCTCAGACGTACGCATAACGCCCCTGAACGCCAGTCCCAAAGCCTCGGAGAAGACACCATGAAACCGACCGCCGCCCGCCGAATAGGCCTCTACCTCCTAGCCATAGCCGCCGCGCTATCGTTCTCCACCTGCGACGACTTCTTCGGCACCGAGGACCTGAAGGCCATAATCAAGGAAGACGTGGCGACGGCGAGCGCGCCGAGCGTGGCGGTGACCATCCTCCCGGCCGAGAAGACGAGCATGGGCGCGCCCAGCCCGATAGGCGCGCAATCGTATAAGGTGGGCCTCGAGTACACCATCACGACGACGGTAGGCGACGACTATACCTTCGCCGGCTGGGTATGCTCCGGCGCGGAGGGCGACTATACCTTCGCCGACGCGACGAAGGCGACGACCGAGATCACGATCAACAGGGTCGTGGAGGGCCTGACTTTACAGCCGACGTTCGACAGGAGGCCGTATGTGGTCACCTGGACCCCTTACTCGGGCTCTACGAATAACCTGATCAACAAGACTATAGTCGTCACGTTCAACGAGGCGATCAGCGACTTGTCCGGGCAGATCGGGCTGGATAAGCTAATTCAGATTACCACGGTCAAGACGGCAAAGATTACTTCAGAAACACCGACCCATATAGAGGATAGGTTCACCGCTTCCGTAGAAGGATCGTCATTGACGATAGGCCTAAAAAGCGGCGAATTCCTTGAGATTTACAGCACCGTTACGGTATCGCTCGCCTCCGCCATAACCGACGCCGCCGGCAACGCCATGACGAACGATTTCTCATGGTTCTTCGAGACCGGGAGCGGCAAGGATACGTCGGCCCCGGCCATTACCGCCTACTCCGTTACCGGGAACGGCTACGTCGCTTCGCCCGCCGTTACCTTTAATATCGCGGCCGAGGACGACCTCAGCGATATTACCCAGATGCGCATTATCGAGACTCCGTGGAGTACCGGCGACGCCAGCGGGAGCATGCCAGCGGGCGGCACGGTCTATAACTCCGGCGATATAGACTTCCTCGTCGAAAAGCCGTACACCCTGCAGAGCCGTACGACCGCGCCTTCGGAAAACGGCTGGGCAAAGATTCAAATCCAGGTCGCCGACACCTCCGGCAACTGGTCTAGCCTCGATACCGAGACAACGATGAATACGCTGTACGTGTGCTTGGATACGGTGGCGCCAAGCTTCTCCATCGGCCTCTCGTTATCGGGCGGGAACGAATATTCAAACACCCAGAGCATAAGCATAGGCTACGCTGCTAGCGATAGTCTCTCCGGTATCGTGGGCTGGCAGGTTTCTGAATCGAGTACACCTGGAAGCACGTGGGCAGACTCCGCGCCAATAACTTATACGTTTGCAAACGCCGCCAATGAAACCAAGACCGTCTACATCTTCACTATAGATAGAGCGGGCAATGTGTCGATTGGTTCAAGCGATTCCATAGCTTTTGATAATATTGAGCCGACGGTGACCATCACCGCTGGCCCGAGCGCTACCGCGGCGAAAAGCGGCACCGTCGTCACCTACACGCTGTCCATAGCCGGCGCTACGACCTACAGCATGGATGCATCGGACATCCAGCTGAACGCCTCGGGCGCTACGGGAACCGTCGCTGTCGCAGGCGGCGATACCGCTACGCCTACCGTCACCGTCACGACGGGAACAGGCGACGGCACACTGGGCATCACGGTCAAGGCGGGCGCCGCCG
>JAHIWG010000166.1 GCA_018816345.1 Spirochaetota bacterium
GAACCCGCTCCCCAGGGGCGAGCTCAGGACGGCCGCCGACAGGGACGCGCCGAAGGAATAGCCGCTCACGTTGACGGCGGCCCCGAGCCCGACCCGCGCCGACAGCCCCTCTTCCCAGTACGCCCCGATGTGGGGCATGGCGACCGCGTTGAAGAACGGCGTGCCGAAGCCCATGGCCGCGCCGAGACGGGCATAGGCGGGGTTGCCGGCGGAGGCGTCGGAGACGCGGCCTTCGGCGAGGGCCGCGAGCCCGAACGCGCCGGAGAACGGCGCCGAGACGCGCGCGCCCAGCCTGCCCGCTGCCCGGGCTTCGCCGAGCAGCTCGAAGCCCAGGCCGGCGTCGACGCCCGAGGCTAGCGCGCCGGCCGCCGAGACGGAGAAGCCCCCCGCCGCGGCGGCGCCCGAGACGGTTCCCCTCGCGTAGCCTGAAGCCTCGACCCTGAGGCTATCCAGCGCCGGCTTGAAGGCCTCGGGGGCGTACGCGGAGCCCAGCATGGCGCCGTAGGCGCCCGTGGGCGTCGATATGAGCGCAGAATCCACGACGAGAGTCGACGAGAACGCGTACGACTCTCTCTTGGCTTCGACGCCCTCCGCCGGCTTGACCGTGATCTCCATGGCGTACTCGCCGTCCGGGACGGGCTCGCCGTCGTCAGACCGGCCGTTCCACGTATACGCTTGGTCCCAGTCGGTAAAGGGGCCGAGGGCGGCGCGCCTTACCGGCCGGCCGTCGGGCCCGGTCACTAGGATCTCCGCGCTACCCTCGGCGCTCACGGAGAAAGCGGCCCTCGCGAGCCCTTTGAGCCCCGCGTTCCGGGGGTTGAAGCGCCTCGCGGATACTGAGAAATCCTTCGCCTCGAACGGCGCCTTCTGGAGCGTGGCCGAGATCGACGCGTAGAGGCGCTCCGGGACGAATACCGAGAACGACTGCTCGACGTAGCCGAACGCCTCCACCTTCACGGTCTGCTGGCCCGCCCTCACCTCTATGACGCCCTGGGCGTGCGAGGCGCCGTCCACGACGACGCGCGCCGAGGGCGGGTCTACGCGTACGTCGAGGAAGCCCGTCTTGAGTTCCAGCGAGGCGCTTACGGTCGTCTTGGTATCGGCC
Source organism: Spirochaetota bacterium (assembly GCA_018816345.1). Classification (GTDB taxonomy): domain Bacteria; phylum Spirochaetota; class Spirochaetia; order Treponematales; family UBA12059; genus SZUA-370. The sequence continues at coordinate 1,106 of JAHIWG010000166.1, forward strand.
GCGAGGCTTATGGTCATGATCGAGTCGTAGTACCCGTCCGCGCGGACGACGAGGAGGTGGGATCCCGGCTTGAGGCCGGTCAGGTCGACGGGAACGGAGCCCCTGGCCTGGTAATCGAGCCATACCGCGGCTCCCCGCACGTCGCACCGTACCGATAGCGACGACTGGCCCCCGAGCGAGGCCTGCTCGACGGTGATGGTCGGCGTCGACGTCCAGGGCGAGCAGAACGCGTACGAGGCGGCGAGTACGAAGGCGGCGAGGAATATCCGTTTCATGCCCCTACTGTAGCGCGAACCGGCCGGGCCTACAAGCGCGGCGAATCCGAGCTTGTAGGCCGGCGGATATGGCCCTACAATGGATGCTATTCATTGGAACGAAGGAGGCCGCAGTGGGCGTACTGATCCCGATAGGTTCCGGCAAGGGCGGAGTCGGAAAGACGGTATTCACGGCCAATCTGGGCGCCGTGCTGGCCTCGTACGGCAAGACAGTCGTGCTCGTCGACCTCGACCTGGGAGGCGCCAACCTCCATACCTGCCTCGGCGTCAGGAATAAGCACCCCGGCGTGGGCTCGATTGTCTGGAAGAAGGAAAAGCGCCTGGAGAACCTCGTCGTGCCCACGGGCATAGACAGGCTCTTCCTCGTCCCGGGGGACAACCTCCTGCCGGGCACCGCCAACCTCGACTTCTTCACCAAGCGGCGCATCATGAAGGAGCTCCTCGAGCTGACGGCCGACTACGTGCTCCTGGACCTCGGGGCCGGCGCGTCCTATAACGTCATCGACTTCTGGCTCATGGCGCCGGACAGCGTAGTGGTCACAGCGCCGGAGATCCCCGCGGTGCTAAACGCGTATTCGTTCCTGAAGACGGCGGCCTTCAGGCTGCTGTTCCGCTCCTTCGGCAAGGGCAGCGCCGAGCGCGAGCGAATAGTCGAGTTCGTGGTCAACAGGACGGAGGGGCAGGGCGACACCTTCCTCGCCTTCGCCGAGGGCCTGGCCAGGGAGGACGCCGAGAGGGGCGGGACCAAGGGCGCCAAGGCCCTCGAGGAGCTCGGGAGGCTCAGGCCGCGAGTGGTCGTCAACATGGGCAACGGCCAGGACGACGCGACCATAGCGCAGCGCCTCCGCGAGATATCGGCGAGGAACCTGGGCATCGGCATGGAGTACATCTCGTACATCATGCGCGATCCCTACGTGTCGGCCTCCGTCTCGGATAGGGCGCCGCTCGCCGTTACGGCCCCCGAAGCGTCTTTCGTCCGAGGCGTCAGGGCGGCGGCGGATAGGATCGCGCGGGCGCCTAGCGCCCCGGCCCCCGGGCTGGAGCTCGACGACGAGGACCTGTTCTCCATGATAGAGAAGGCCTTCGACGAGGACGGTAGCCCGACTCTGTAGCCGGCCCCCGTTTCCGGGGCGTATTGCCCCGTGGGCCGCGCGTCGGTATCATCGGCGGCATGAAAGAACGTCATCGCCTCGCCGTTCCGAGGGCGTCGGCCCGGGTATCTTCGGCCCGGGCGTCCCCGATCGTCCGCGCCTCGCTAGCGATCCTGGTCTCCGCGGCCTCCTGCGCCCGCGGCGCCCCATCGACGCCCGAGCCGCTCCCTATGCCCGTCGAGTCGCCGCTCAAGGCCCGCGCCCGCGGGCTAGTCGCCATGATGAGCGACGAGGAGCTCGTCGGCCAGGTGATGATGATAGACGCGGAAGGCTCCGCTAGCCTGTCCGAGGCGAGCCGGGCCGTCCTCGAGACGGTCCGGCCGGGCGCCGTGCTCCTGTTCGGGTATAACGTGGCGGCCGGCCCGGCGTCGACGGCGTCCCTGACGAAGAGCATACGGTCGGCGGCCGGATCCGGCGGGCTCCCGCCTTTCATCGCTATCGACCACGAGGGCGGGTCGGTGTATCGCTTCAAGGGCGGCTTGACGAGATTGCCGTCCGCCAAGGCGCTGGGGCTGGCCGGGCCGCGCGCCGCAAGGGCGGCGGGGCGGGCGGCGGGCTCCGAGCTACGCGCCCTCGGCATCGCCATGAACCTGGCCCCCGTGGTCGAGGCCCTGAGCGACGACAACGCGTCGTTCCTCGCCGATAGGGCCTGGTCCGAGGATCCCTCCGTCTCCGGCCGGCTAGCCGCGGGCTTCATCGAGGCCTGCCAGGACGGCGGGACGGCCGCCGTCGCCAAGCATTTCCCCGGGAACGCCGCTACCGACCCGCACCTGGGCCTGCCCGTTATACGGGCTTCCCTCGAGGCCGTCGAGGCCTCCCTGCTGCCGCCCTTCAGGATCGCCGCCCGAGCGGGAGTCTCGGCTATCATGCTGTCGCACGCGGTGGTCGTCGCGCTGGATCCCGACCTCCCCGCCAGCCTCTCACCGCGCGTCGTCTCCGCGCTCAAGGACGGGCTCGGCTTCGACGGCATCGTGATGACCGACGACCTGAGCATGAGGGCCTTGTCCGCCTACGGGGGGCTAGGGGCCGTCGGGCCCGCGGCCCTCGCCGCCGGCGCCGACCTGGTCATGGTCTCCGGCGGCCGCGACGCGCTGGCTATCAGGGAGGCCCTGCTCGAGGCGCTCGGACACGGCGCGCTCTCCCGCGAGAGGCTCCGGGACGCCGCTTCGCGCGTAGTCGAGCAGAAACTGCGCTTCGGCCTCGATTCGGAGACCGACGACGAGCGGGCGGCGCGCTTCGACGCCTTGGCCGGCACCGTGGCCGCCGGTACGGCGGCCCTGAAGGAGGCGCGGGAGTCGGCGCGGGAGTCGGCGCGGGGCGGCCCCCGCGACCGACTCGATCCATAGGCCGATTTTAGCCGCAAAGATACTGTAAGCTGCCGAGACGTACGCGCCGATCCTATTAAGGTGAGACCGAAAGGCGTTTTTACACTGGCGTTAGCCGTTCTTTCCTCCGTCCTGGCGGCCGCGCCGGCCGTCGCGCTCGATCTGGCCATAACGTCGTCGGACTTGCGCATCGAGCAGCGGAGCGACGGCGGATACCACCTTTTCATACGGGCCAAGGCCGGGCTCGGCAGCGTCCTGCTCGTGGAGACGACGAAGGATCCGAGCGGCGCCGCCGATAACTACTCGTATAGGGCCGAGGTATGGAACCCGGTCAACGGCGACGAGAAGCGCATGCTGAACGGCGCCTTCATAGACCCTAAGAGCGGGCTATGGTCGCTCATAGACTCTACCCCGGAGCCGGACGCGCAGTTCGGTTCCGCGTTCCACGTGTTCATTCCCTGGGTCGTCTCGTACGGCTACTCCTGGTCGAGGAACGGCAGGGAGTTCATAGCCGACGGGACCTTCATCAACGTCCGCGCCTTCGCGAAGCCTTACGCCGACTATTCCGGAGGCTTCCTCGATAATCCATACCGCGTCTCGGTGACGCAGAAACCATTCCCGAGGCCTGAGCCTAAGGTCCTGCCGGTCGTGGAGCCGCCGCGGGCCATGCTCGAGCCCGAGCCCGAGCCCGAGCCCGAACCCGAGCCCGAGCCCGAGCCCGACACGTCGATCTACATGCCTGAGACGCTGCGCTCGTTCGAATCCATCGCCGCCGCCGGCAATGGCACGGTGTCGTACTCCCTGGGCGAGGCCGACATCGTGCCTACCCTCGCAAAGATCCTCGACGGCATAGAGGGAGAGACGCTCGACCTGGTCATATGCCTCGATACGACCGACTCGATGGCCGACGACATCGACGCCGTCAAGCTGAGCCTTCCCGCCATGGTCAAGGAGAAGACGGCCCGCTTCGCGTCGTTCCGGCTGGGGCTCGTCCTGTATAAGGATTATTTCGAGGATTACGTCGTCAAGCGGATCGAGTTCACGCGGGACGTCGCCGCCTTCACCCAGGCCGTGACGAGGATTCGCGTAGCTGGCGGGCGCGATATTCCGGAGGCCGTGTACGAGGCCCTGTACGAGGCCCTCACCGGCTACGCCTGGGCCGCCGACTCGCGCCTCGTCGTCCTGATAGGCGACGCCCCGGCTCATCCGCTGCCCCGCGGCAAGATAGACAAGGCGATGGTGGACAGGAAATCGTCGGAGCTAGGCGTCTCGATAGACGTGATAGTGCTCCCGCACTGACGCGCCGCCAGGCCGGGACGTTTTTTTGTTTACACCCCGGGTCGCTCCGTATTACAATCGCCCAGCACCAGGATCGGAGTCAGTCAGGATGGAACGAGGACGAAAAGAATCGCGCGGCATCGATATCATCGAGAAGGTAGCCACGAAGAAAGTGCTCGCCTTGTCGATAGCGACGCTCGCCTTCGGCTTCTCGTTCCTCTCCTCGGGCATCCCCGCCGGGGAGGTCCCGAGGGAGGAGTCCGTGGGAGCGGCCGACCTGGCCGACGCCCAGGATCCGGGGGCCGACCCGAGCCTATTAGGCGACCTGGAGCCTCCTCCTCCGGATCAGGGACTATTCTACGTGGTCTACCGGGTGGTCAAGGGCGATACTATATCCGAGATAGCGGATCGCTACGGAGTGACGACCGACTCCGTCGTCACCTTTAACGGCATCGTCAACGCGCGGGCCCTGTCCATCGGCAAGTACCTGAAGATACCCACCCTAAACGGCATACTCTATACTTCCAAGGAAGGCGATACCGCCGCCGCGCTGGCCGCGAGCTACGGCATCTCCGCGGATCGCATACGCGAGCTCAACGGGATAGGCGAGGAGCCGGTGGAGAAAGGCTCGAGGCTATTCCTGCCCGACGCGCGCCTGTCGAGCTGGGCCCTGCGCGAGATATCCGGGGACCTCTTCTCCTGGCCGATCCGAGGCTGGATAACGAGCTGGTACGGATGGCGGGACGATCCCTTCTCCGGCGACAGGAGCTTCCATACCGGTATCGATATAGGCTCTTCGCGGGGAAGGCCCGTCCACGCCGCCATGGAGGGCGTCGTCGCCGCGACCGGATACTCGGCGACGTCGGGAAACTACGTGTCCATACGCCATCATTCCGGCTACAGCACCCTCTACGCCCACCTGGACAGGATAGACGTCAAGGCCGGCCGGAGCGTGACCCAGTCCACCGTAATAGGCGCCGTCGGGAGCACGGGGTACAGCAACGGGCCCCACCTCCACTTCACGGTGAGCAAGAACGGCCGTACCATGAACCCGATGACGGTCCTGCGCTAGCCTCCGCGCCGGCCGCAATCGTTTGACAGCGCCAACCTTTTGGACTACCATGCGGTGACGATGAGAACCTTCCAAGGCATCCCGGTGTCCCCGGGCATAGCCATAGGCCCGGCATTCGCGTTCCTCGACGACGAGGAACCGACGATCCCGCGATACGCCGTCACCGAGTCCGAGCTCGACGGGGAGTGGGATCGTTTCGTCGTCGCCGTGGACAAGGCCAAGGACGACGTCTCCGCGATGCGGGACCGCGCGGCCAGGGAGATGGGCCAGGAGCACGGCGCCATATTCGACGCGCACCTCCTCATGCTTGACGACCCCGAAGTCCACGAGGCCGTCGACGCGTCGCTCCGCGGATCCCTCCTTAACATCGAGTGGATAGTCCATCAGTACGAGCAGGGCATAGTCAAGCGCCTCGAAGGCCTGGAGGACCCTATCCTGCAGGAACGCACTGTAGACGTCCACGATATCACTAGGCGCATCCTCAACCACCTGATGTTCAAGGAGCGCTTCTCGCTCTCGGACCTAGCGGTCGACGTGGTGCTCGTGGCGCGCAACCTCCTGCCTTCCGACATGATCGCGATGAACCGCTCGAGGGTGAAGGCCATCGTCATGGACGCCGGCGGCAAGACGAGCCATACCGCCATCCTCGCCCGCGCCTTCGAGATCCCGGCGGTGCTAGGCCTGGGCGGATCGGGCCGAGCCATCAAGAACGGCGATATAGTGGTAGTAGACGGACATACGGGAGACGTCAGGGTCGATCCCGACGCGCAGACGCTCGAGCGCTACGAGCGGGTGCGCGCGAGGATAGCCGAGCGGGACGAGAACCTGAGCTCCATCGCCGCCCTGCCCGCGAGGACGCTCGACGGCAAGGACGTGCTGATCAAGGCCAACATAGAGGTGCCCGAGGAGACCGATTCCGTGCTGAGGCACGGCGCCTCCGGAATTGGGCTGTTCCGCTCCGAATTCCTGTTCCTCCAACCGGGGCGCGCCCCGAGCGAGGAGGCCCAGTACGCCGCGTATAGCCGCGTCATAGCCGCCATGGCCGGCCGGCCCGTCACTATCAGGACCCTAGACGTAGGCGGCGACAAGGTCGTCCCCGACCTCGCCTTCGCGGAGGAGAAGAACCCCCTGCTGGGTTGGAGGGCCATCCGGTACTGCCTCTCCGATACGGAGCTGTTCCAGAACCAGCTGCGGGCCATCCTCAGGGCCAGCGAGCACGGGGACGCCCGCATAATGTTCCCTATGATATCCGGCCCCGTCGAGCTTGACGCCGCCATCGCCGCCCTCGAGGAGGCCAAGGCCGAGTGCCGCAGACGGGGGCAGGCGTTCAGGGAAGATATACCCGTCGGTATCATGATAGAGGTGCCGAGCGCCGCCATGATCGCGGATATCCTGGCCACGAAGGTCGATTTCTTCTCCATCGGCACCAACGACCTCATCCAGTACACGATAGCCGTCGATCGCGGGAACGAGAAGGTCGCCTACCTGCACGAGCCGTTCCATCCGGCCGTCCTGCGCCTCGTCAAGAAGGTGATAGACGATGGGCACGCCGCGGGTATATCCGTTTCCATGTGCGGGGAGATGGCGAGCGACCCTTTCGCCGCGGTCGTGCTGCTCGGCCTCGGCCTGGACGAATTCTCCATGTCCGCCGTATCCGTGCCCGACGTCAAGCGGACCATACGGTCGATAAGCGCCGCCGAGGCCTCGCTCGTGGCCGCCGAGGCCCTGAGGCTCGGCTCGCATCAGGAGATCGAGGCTTTCCTGGCCGTGAGGCTGGCGGAGAAGGTGTCGCGCGGCTAGCCCAAGGGCGGCGTTCCGGTGTATCCTTCGCAACTCATGAACGAAGAAACGAATATCGACCAGCCTCGGACTAAATGGCGAGGCCTTCCGACCATCGCCATCGCCGGGCGGCCGAACGTGGGCAAGTCCACGCTTTTCAATAGGCTCCTCCATTCCCGCCGCGCCATCGTCGACCCGACCCCCGGCGTCACGCGCGATCCGATAGAAGGCCAGTGGACGCCGGACGGCGCCGACATGCCCGTCATGCTCGTCGATACGGGCGGGCTCAAGCTCGAGCGCGACGACATGGACGACCGCGTCGCCAAGAAGAGCTGGGAGCGCATAGCCTCCGCCGACCTGGTGCTGTTCCTCTTGGACGCCGTCGATATCACCCCCGAGGACGAGGAATTCGCCGCGATGCTCAGGCGCTACGCGGGCAAGACGATAGTGGTCGTGAACAAGGCGGACAGCCCGGAGCGCGACGCCAGGGCCTGGGCCCACGCCTCGTGGGGCTATAAGGACATGGTATTCGTCTCCGCGGAGCACGGCCGCAATATCGACGAGCTGGAGGCGCTCATAGTCTCGCGCCTCGACTGGTCCAAGACGGAGCCTGAGATAGACGAGCACGAGGACGTCCGCGTCGCCATAATGGGCAAGCCAAACGTGGGCAAGTCTACGCTCCTCAATAGGCTCCTCGGGACGGAGCGCTCCATCGTGAGCGACATGCCGGGCACGACGCGGGACGTCGTCGAGGGGCGCTTCGAGTGGAAGGGCCGGGCGTTCACCGTCCTGGACACCGCGGGCATGAGGCGTAAAGCGAAGGTGACTGAATCCGTCGAGTACTACTCGGTGAACCGGGCCGTCAAGACGCTGGATCGCGCCGACGTCGTCGTGCTGATGATAGACGCGGTAGAGGGCCTCTCCGACCAGGACAAGAAGATAGTGAAGCTCGCTACGGACAAGGGGAGGGCGGTCGTATTCGCCCTCAATAAATGGGATCAGATGCCCAAGATAAAGAACTCGTTCGAGGCCTCCAAGGACAAGCTCCAGTATTTCTTCGCCCAGATGGCCTACGCGCCCGTCCTGCCGCTCTCCGCTAAGGAAGGCGAGGGCGTGGACAAGCTCCTCAAGACTATCGTCGACCTGTTCGACCAGCTCAACACCAGGATAGAGACCTCCAGGCTCAATAAGGCGGTTCACGACTGGATAGAGAGCTCTCCGCCTCCCGCGAGCCCGAGGGCCCGCTTCAAGCTGCGCTACGCCGTGCAGACGGGCGTCAATCCCGTCTCGTTCGCCGTGTTCGCCACGAGGCCGGAGCTGGTCGGCGAATCGTACCGCTCGTACCTTAAGAACAAGATACGCGCCGACCTCGGCTTCAAGAACGTGCCCGTGGAGCTGGAGCTCCGCGCGTCGCGGAAGCGCTTCGAGGACCTGGAAAAGAGCTAGCCGGTGGGCGGACCGTATCGTACCGGCGACGTGGAACGCCTCCTCGGGCTGGGAGAGCACGTGCTCCGCTACTGGGAACGGGAGCTGCCCATACTGTCGCCTTCGCGCTCGCCGTTCGGGCGGCGCGAATGGTCGGCGTCCGACATATCGCTCCTCCTGCGCGTCCGCCACCTGGTCAAGGATAGGGGGCTAGGGCTGTCGGCGACCATGGATCGACTGATAGCCGAGCGCTCCGGCTCGGGCGCGGACGCCGCCGCCTCGCTATCGGAGGTCCGAGCCGCCCTCGTATCGGCCTACTTCGAATCCCGCGCTATCGCCGATAGCCTATGCCATCGGATCGAGCCGCGTAGAATCGCGGCCCATAACGCCATAACCAAGACGGAGGTTCCCCTTGCCGGCTCAGAACGCTAGATCGCTGTGCGAATACATCGACGCCTCGCCTACGCCCTTCCACGCCATCGACTCGTCCATAGCCGCGCTCGACGCCTGCGGCGCGTCGAGGCTAGACGAGCGCGAGGCGTGGAGCCTGGAACCGGGCAAGCCGTACTACGTCGCGCGCGACGGCGCGTCGCTCGTCGCCTTCAGGCTGGGCCGGGCCGCGCCCTCCGAGTCGGGGTTCTCCATCGCCGGAGCGCACGTCGACGCCCCCGGGCTTAGGGCGAGGATGGAGAAATCGGTCGCCGCGAGGGGCTTCTCCAGGGTCGCGGTCGAGGCCTACGGCGGCCCCATCCACTCGACCTGGCTCGACCGGCCCCTATCGCTAGCGGGCCGAGTCGCCCTGAGGGCGCCGGGAGGGACCGTCGAGCGGAGGCTCGTGAACTTCGCGCGCCCCGTGGCCGTCATACCTAACCTGGCCATCCATTTCAACCGCGAGATGAACAAGGGCGTGGAATACGCCATGAACGTTTCCCTCCTGCCCATCGTGGCGGCCGCGGGAAGCCAGCCTTCCGCGACGTCGCCGGCAGCGCCGGCCCCCTCCTGGCTGGCGCGCGCCGTCGCCGCCGAGCTGGGCATGGAACCGGATTCGATACTGTCCGCGGAGCTGACCTTCGTCGACGCCGCGCCCTCTATTACGATGGGCGCGGACTCCGAGATGCTATCGGCGCCCCGTATAGACAACCTCGAGGGCTGCCACGCCGTGCTCTCGGCGTTCGCGTCCGCGGGGGCGGGAAGCCACGGCCAGGTCGCGGCCCTGTTCGATAACGAGGAGGTCGGGTCCGCCACGGCGCGGGGAGCGGACTCGTCCTTCCTGCGCGACGTGCTCGCCAGGGTCGTCTCGCTGACCGACGCCCCCGGCCCCGAGGCCCTCCATAGGGCGCTCGCCCGCTCGTTCAGCGCGTCGGTGGACGGCGCCCAGGGCTGGCATCCGTCCTACGCGGATAAATTCGACGAGGACTTCGCGCCCGTCCTGAACGGAGGCCCCGCGGTCAAGGCCAACGCCAACGTCCGTTACGCCACGGACGCCGTAGGGGAGGCCGTCTTCAGGAGCCTCTGCGAGTCCGAGGGCGTACCCTGCCAGCGCTTCAGGATGCGCGCCGACCTCGCTCCCGGGACGACCATAGGGCCCATCAGCTCGGCGCTCCTCGGGGTCCGAACCGTCGACGTGGGCGTGCCCATGCTCGCGATGCATTCCGCCAGGGAGACCGCCGGCTCCTACGACCACGATCACATGATCCGGGCGCTCTCCGCCTTCTACGCGGCAGGGCCGTCGGTAGTCGGCTGACGACGAGCGTCCGCGAATAAAAAACACGGGCCGATCCGTTAGGGTCGGCCCGTGTTCTATAACCAGGGAGCGACGGCGGAGCCGCGCCCGGGCGGCGCGGCTCGATACCAGGCCTCGGCTACTCCTTGGCCGCCTCGAAGGTCGGGTAGGGCTTGCCGTCTATCCAGACGCCCTCGCGCAGCTCGCCCTTGAGCGGCGGTATGGCGAGAGTCATGCCGGGGAGTATGAGGTCGGGATTGTTAGGATCGGGAAGCGACTTCCTGTTGGCCTTATAGAGCGCCGGCCATCGGTACGGGTCGTTGTAGACGAACGGGAGGCCCGCTATCCTCCAGAGGCAATCGCGCTTGGCCGACAGCTCGCGCACCACGAAGTAGGCCGGAAGGGCCTCCTCGGCCGTGACGGCCGAGAGGAAGGCTACGACCGTGTACGCGTGCACGGTCGCGTCGTCGTAGGCTTCGGCGGCGTACGATTCGCGCGCCAGGGCCAGTTCCGCTACGGCGCCCGAGTAATCGTCGGGGAAGCGGATGGCGGCTCGCGCGCTCGTGGCCCAGTCTAGGCGCGACTGGGCCTCGTCGATCGCGACCCTCGCCTGGCGCATGGCGAGCATCTTCGCGACGTACCTGTCCGAGAGCAGGGCGTTCTCCTGCGCCTGGGCGGCCAGGTCGGCGGCTAGGTCGTACTCGCCCTCGTCGAACGCGGCGCGGGCGGAGGCCTCCAGCTCGAGGCTCCTCTGATAGTACGAATTCTCGGAGAGGCTCTGGGCGTGTACGGCGGCGGCGCAGAGCGCTATGGCTACTAATGTCGTTATCGCTTTTTTCATGGCTTAATCCTCCGCGCTTTCGGAGGCCGCGGCTTCCGGGTTGTCGCTCGGCCCGAGGTTCTCGTCGCCCTTCCCGGCGATCGCGGCGCTTTCCTCGTTCTTCGCGCTAGCGGCGCGTATGGCCTTTTCCGCGGCGGCCCTCTTGGCGGCAGCCGTCTCGTAGACCGCCTCGAACAACGCTTGAGCGTTATCGAATAGGGGCGCGGAGGCCTCGTGGTCGCCGGACGCGAACACGGCTACCGCCGTATCCCACGCCGACTTGGCCTCGGCATACTCCGTTTTTACCGCTACCTGGGCCTTGATAGCCTCGGCGTCGATCTTGAAGCGCTCCGCCGACTGCCGCTTGCCGCCGGCCGTCAGTTCCCAGCCCTTGGCGAGCACGAGCCTATAGCGAAGCAGGGCTTCCTCCGAGGCGTCCTGCGCGGCCTTGGGGTCCGTCCCGAGGAGCGAGTCCACCGCCGCCAGCTTCTCGCCCGCGAGGGCGTAGTTCCCGGAGTCCATGGGGCCGTAGTCCAGCTCGTCGACGGTTCCCTTGACCGCGACCGCGGCGGAACGCTTGGCGACAGCGTCGAAGGCGGCGATGGCCAGGGCGTACGCGTCGATAGCGGCCTTTACGTCGCCCGACGCGAGCGCGGCGTCAGCCTTGGCGAGCGCGGCCTCGGCCGTCGCCAAGGCTTCCGCCGACAGGCTCTGCGCGTCGGCGGCTAACGCCCTGTCGCGGGCGGACGCCGCGTCGGATTTCCTGGCCTGGGCGACCTTGAGGCCTCCCGCGGCTACGAGGTCGGCGAACAGGGGCTCGGCGGCGCCGAGCTCGGCCTTGGCGGTCGGCCTATCGTCGGCGTCGAGCGCCGCCTTGCCAGGAACGTACCGGGCCTCGGCGGCCTCGTATTCCTTCGGCATGACGTCCTTGAGCCCGAGCTCGAAGGCGTCCTTCCTGAGGGCGAGGACGCGGCCGTGCAGCGCCTCCAGGTCTTCCCTCGAAATCTCCGGTTCCTTAGGCGGCTCGGGGGCCGGTTCTACTATCTGCGGTTCCGGTTCCGGGACGGCCGGCGGCTTCGTGGCGCAGGCCGAGAGCAGTACGGCCGCGGCTAGGCCGAGTATCGATACCCGTCGTATCGTCATGTATACCTCCATGCTATTAGATTGCTTAGATCATCCGTTAGGTTCTTCGAGGGAAGTAGCTCCCCGCCATAGACTCGCGGTTCTAGCGGCCGCGTAGAGCCAAACGTTTTTTTATCTTCTATTAATAGAATACCATGGTACGGAGGATCGGGCAAACCTCTACGGGGAAAAAAAAGGGAGGAGGCTCGCGCCTCCCCCCATCCATGGCTATCCGGCTCCCTATCCGGGCCGATTCGCTATAAGGACCTCTTCAAGGCCGCTTTCCACGTCTCGTCTCCCGCCTCTATGCCTACCTGGCCGGGAGCTTCCTCCCAGCGTAGCGCCACGGCGAGGGTCTCCGCCGCGACGAAGGGCCCGAAGGCGTCGAAGGCCCGCTTCAGGGCCTCTCCGCCGTACACGGAGAGCTCTATGCGGTCGGTTACGGCGAGCCCCGAATCCTTCCTGAGCGTCTGGACCCCGCGCACGAGGTCCCTGGCGTTGCCCTCGTCGAGCAGGGGCTGCGTAATCTCGGCGTCGAGGGCTACGGTCAGCGTGCCCTCGTTGACGACGCGGAGACTGGCTTTCTCTATGCGGCGGACCTCGACCTTATCCTTAGTCAGCTCGACCTGCTTGCCGGCTACCTCCACGACGAGCGACGAACCCGAAAGAAGGCTGGCGATCTGCTGCGGCTCCAGCTTCTCTACGAGCGCGGCGCCTTCTTTCATGTCCTTGCCGAGTTCCTTGCCCAGGACCCTGAAATTCGCCTTGGCCTGATACTCGACGAGCTCCTCCTCGTCCTCGCGGAATATGACTTCCTTGACGTTGAGCTCGTCGCGGACGATGTCCTCCATCTCCAGGAGGACCGCCCGCTCGCGGGCGTCCTTGGTGACGAGGTGGACGGCGGCCAGGGGCTGGCGGATCTTGAGATTGTGCTGGTAGCGGAGAGAGCGGCCCATCGTCACGGCCTTGCGTACCGTGTCCATCTTCCATTCAAGGTCCTCGTCGCGATACCGGCCGTCGTATTCCGGGTACGCGGCTAGGTGGATGCTCTCGGGCGCGTCCTCCCGCGAGCCGTCCCCCCGGAGGTTCGTCCACATGGTCTCGGTGATGAACGGCGTGACCGGGGCCATGCACAGGGCGAGCCTCCGCAGGACCCTGTACAGGGTCGAGTACGCCTCCATCTTATCGCCGTCGTTCTCGCTCCTCCAGAATCGCCTGCGCGAGCGGCGTATGTACCAGTTGTTGAGCGCGTCGATGAAGTCGAGCATCGGGCTTATCGCGGCCTGCATATCGTAGCCCTCGAGCCCGGCCCCCACGTTCCCGACCATCGTCTCGCACTTGGAGAGGATCCAGCGGTCCATCGGGTTCGCCGCGGAGACGGGCGCCTCCTCGGGCTCGATCTTGTCGATGTTGGCGTAGGTGATGAAGAATCCGTAGGCGCTCCACAGCGGCAAGAGGATGCTCTTGACGATCTCGCGGACGCCGTCGTCGGTAAAGCACAGGTCGTCCGCCCGCAGCACGGGCGAGCTCATCAGGTACAGCCTGAGCGCGTCGGCGCCGAATTTATCGATGGCTTCCATCGGGTCCGTGTAGTTGCGCTGCGACTTGGACATCTTCTTGCCGTCGGCGGCGAGCACCATGCCCGAGACTATGCAGTTCTGGAACGCGGGCCGGTCGAAGAGGGCCGCGGCCAGGACGGTAAGCGAATAGAACCATCCGCGGGTCTGGTCGAGGCTCTCCGAGATGAAGTCGGCGGGGAAATGCCCCTCGAAGTGCTCCTTGTTCTCGAACGGGTAATGGACCTGCGCGTAGGGCATCGAGCCCGACTCGAACCAGCAGTCCAGCACCTCGGGTATGCGGCTCATCGTCGATCCGCACTCGCAGGGCATCGTGACCTCGTCGACGAAATGCTTGTGCAGGTCCGTCAGCCTCGCGCCGGAACGCTCCTCCAGCTCGGCGCGGGAGCCGACGCAGACGGTCTTGCCGCAGTCCGGGCATTTCCATATGGGCAGAGGGTTGCCCCAATAGCGGCTCCGGGATATCGCCCAGTCGCGGGCGCCCTCGAGCCACTTGCCGAACCTGCCGTTCTGTATATGGGCCGGTTCCCAGTGGATCTTCTGGTTGGCCGCGAGGAATTTCGGCTTTACCGGGTCGATCTTCACGAACCAGCTGCCCACGGCCCTGTAGACCAGCGGGTGCTCGCAGCGCCAGCAGTGAGGGTACGCGTGGAGTATCTGGTCGCGCCTGGCCAGCTTCCCCTCGGCCTTGAGCCTTTCCATGATGTCCTTGTCGCAGTCCTTTACGAACCTGCCGGCGTAGTCGGCGACCTCGGACGTGAACTTGCACTCGGCGTCGATGGGGCAGACCGTGGGCACGCCCGTCCCCTTGAGCACGGCGTGGTCTTCCTCGCCGAAGCCGGGGGCGGTGTGCACGATGCCGGTACCGTCCTCGGTGGTGACGTGGCCTCCGAGGTACGTGCGGAAGGCGTTCTGGGCGGCTAGCTCGGAGAAGTACGGGAACAGGGGCTCGTACCCGATGCCGGCCAGCTCAGAGCCCTTCTTGCGCCATAGTACCTCCGGCCGCTCGTCCTCCTTGTAGTACGCGGGGAGGCGCGACTCGGCGAGGATGAGGCGCTCTGTCCCGTCCTCGACGAGCACGTAGTCTATATCCGGGCCGAGGCAGAGGGCGAGGTTCGAGGGGAGGGTCCAGGGCGTCGTCGTCCAGGCCAGCAGGAAGGTCGATCCGTCGGCGAGTCCCTCGAGCCCCTTCGGGGCGGCGCTCACCTTGAACCTGATGGTTATCGCCGGGTCGTGCACGTCCTTGTACCCGCCCAGGGCCAGCTCGTGGTTGGAGAGCACCGTGGAGCAGCGGGGGCAATACGGCAGTATATAGTGGCCCTCGTAGACGAGGCCCTTGTCCCAGAGGCTCTTGACGACCCACCATATCGATTCCATGTAGTCGGGGTCCATCGTCTTGTAGTCGTTATCGAAATCGACCCATCGTCCGGCTCGGGTCATGATGGTGCGCCATTCCTTGACGTAGCGCAGCACCGACGACCGGCAGGCCTCGTTGAAGTTAGCGACGCCGTAGCGCTCTATATCGGTCTTGGAATCGAGCCCGAGCTCCTTCTCGATGAGGTTCTCCACCGGTAGCCCGTGGCAATCCCAGCCGAAGCGCCGCTCGACCTTGAAGCCCTTCATGGTCTTATACCGCGGAATGATGTCCTTGACCGTCCCGGGAACGAAATGCCCGAAGTGGGGGAGCCCGGTGGCGAAGGGCGGGCCGTCGTAGAAGACGTACTCGGGCGCGCCGTCGCGCTCCGCGATCGACCGTTCGAAGACGCTATGCTCTTTCCAGAACGCGAGGACGGCTTCTTCCATCGAAGGGAAACTTGCTTTGGGATCTACAGGCTCGTACATGGATGCTCCTCCGGGACGATGTGACGCCAGATTATGCCATAAAGGATGAATGATGCGCCAGCGGGGCGTTAGCGGCGACGCGGCGATACGCTGAAAAAAAAGAAAGATATTGCGATAGACGTGAAAAATGAGTTCGCGTGTACTATATTTATTGTGCACCACGCTATACAGAGCCGCTCTGACCCATCCTTGTACGGTCAGGGCGGCGCTTTTTTTGCATAACGCAATCCCTCATGGTATACTAACGGCTCGCTTTCGAGGCTGCAATAATTAGGAGAAACGCATGATTCGCTCTTCGTCATCTAACGCGCTTTCGATGCGCCGTACGGCCGTATTCCTCGGCGTCTCGTTCGCGCTAGCGCTCTCGTTCGCGGCGTGCGGCGGACAGGAAGGCTCGGGAGGGAAGAGCGGCGCGGCCCGGTCCGGCGGAGGATCCGTCGCGGCCTCCGAATCGGCGGAGTCGAAGGCCCGGTCCGAGGCGCTCGCGAAGGAGGCCGCCGAGGCCGAGGCCGAGGCGGAGCGAGCGGCGTCCGAGGCGGCGGCCGCCGCCGCCTCGGACGGCTCGGCGCCGCTCACCGAGGAGGAGAAAGCGGCCGAGGCGCAAAAAGCGGAAGCGAAGCGCGTCGAGGCCCTGGCCGTCCCCTCGCCGGTCCTTAGCGGGCCGGCTCAAGGCGTCTACGCGTCCGGCGTAACCATCAGCGCCTCGGTCTCCTTGAATGAGGCCCGTCTCGTCTACACGCTCGACGGATCGACTCCCGGGCCGAAGAACGGGAAGCCGTACTCCGGGCCCGTCGCCATAGCCTCGAGCGCCGTGCTGACGGTGGCGGCCTTCGTCCCGGGAGGCAACGTAAGCCGCCCCGTCTCTCGCGAGATTACTATAGGAGAGGTGTGCGCGGCGGCCGGCGCCTCCGGGGACGGACGCAGGGGCGCGCCGCTGGGCGATATCGGCGCCGCTATCGATCTAGCCCGGTCCCTGGGGATTCCCATCGTCAAGCTGGCCGTCGGTTCCCCGTTCGCGGCGTCGCTGGAGATCACGGCCCCGATATCGCTGTCGGGCGGTTGGAAGGCTGATTTTTCTGAGAGGACGGACTCTCCGAGCGTAGTCGTCGGCCTCGAGTTCGAATCGACGTCTAAGAAGGCGCCCGGGTACGCCTTGCGGGTCTCCGGGGCCAAGGCAGACGCTAACGTTAGGCTGGAACGCGTCGAATGGCGAGGAGGAGCCGGATCGTATACGGCCGGGATAGTAGTCGCCGACGGGGCCGCCCCGAGCCTCGCGGATTGCCGAGCCTTCGGCGGGGACGGAAGCTACGGCTACGGAGCCGTCGTGATGGGAGGCGCCGCGCCCGTATTCCGATCGTGCACGCTTTCCGGTGGCGACGGCGCAACCTCGTACGGGCTGTCGGTCGATTCGGCGCGCGCCACGGTGGGCTCGTCGTTCCTGCTCGCCGGGAAGGGCTCCGTAGGCGGGTACGGCCTCTCCGCGACGGACGCGAGGATCAGGGTAGCGAGCTCGGTCGTAGCGGGGAGCTCCGCCAACGTCAGCTACGGAGCGGCTTTCTATAATTGCAAGGATTCGAGGCTGGAGTCGTGCACCGTCGTGGGCGGCTCGGGCAAGGAGGCGGCGGGAGTCTTCATCTCGGCCGGCGACCCCGCCATCGAGAACTGCATCATCAGCGCCGGCGGGTCGGTTAAATCCTACGGCATACTCGATAATTACGGCGACTCGGCTCCGTCGCGGCTTACGGGCACGGTTTTCCTCGGATGCTCGGGCGGGCTCTATTACGACGCCGATACCAAGATCGCCTACACCGCGCTTAGCGCCTCGGGAGGCCTCGTCTCCGCCGACGGCAAGGCGCCGGCCAAGCCGAAGGCCTCCGGGTGCGCTGTCGCCGCCTTCAGCCTCTCGGCGGACGCGGCGTACAGGACCCCGGCCGAGCACGGCATGCCGGACGGCAAGCGGCTCGAGGGCGACTCGGCGAACGACGTCACGGGTAAGCCCCGAACCGAACCCTGGACCATCGGGGCCTACGAGCTTTGACCCGCGCGATCCCGCGACGGGTCGAACTACGGGAAGCGATCGCGGCCTACCGGCCCGCGTAGTACGCTCGCCCCGTAGTTGACCCGCGCGATCCCGCGACGGGTTGAACTACGGGAAGCGATCGCGGCCTACCGGCCGCGATCGCTATTTCTCCGTCAATGCGAATACGCCGTCCCAATCCTGGGCGGGGGGCTTGAGCGTGAAGACCTCGCATTTCTTTATATACGACTTCGTCGGTCCGTCGTCCGGGCGTTCCGCGGAGAGCGCCTGAAGCAGACCGGCGGCCTTCCTCCAGTCGCGCGCGTCGAAGGCCTCGTGCGCCTCCTCGAAGCGGGCGAGGAAGTCGAGCGTATCGGCCGAGGCCTCGGACCTGAAGCCTACGAGCTCCCACAGCTGGACCGGCGTGCTGATGCCTACGACCCGGACCTTATCGAACCTGCGCGCGAGGAACTCGTCGCCCGTCTCCTTGTAGGTCGCGTCAGACATCAGTATCCAGCTGCCGTACTGCTTGTTGACGCCCTCTAGGCGGGCCGCCAGGTTCACGGCGTTCCCCATGATCGTATAGTCCATCTTGCGCTCGGTACCCATGTTGCCTACTACCATATCGCCGGTATTGAGCCCTATGCGCGTTAGGAGCGGGTTGGGCGTCATGCCTTCGGCCAGGAAGCGCTCGTTAAGCTCCGCTTCCTTCCGTTTCATGAGGATGGCCGAGCGGCAGGCGAGGGTAGCGTGCTCCTTGTAGCTCACCGGCGCCCCGAAGAACGAGATGATAGCGTCGCCCTCGTACTTGTCTATCGTTCCGCGGTTCTCGAGTATGAGGTCGCTCATCCCCGATAGGTAGATATTGAGCAGCTTGACGAGCTGTTCCGCGTCCAGGGCCTCCGAGATGGTGGAGAAGCCGCGTACGTCTGTGAACATGGCCGTTATCCACTTCTTCTGGCCGCCGAGCTTGAGCATCGACGGGTCCGATATTATCTCGTTGATCACGTCCCCGGACAGGTAGGTCCCGAAGGCCTTGCGGAGGAAGCTCTTCTCCCGTTCCGAGAGCAGGAACGAGAGGAGCGAGTACGCGAGGAAGGACGCGAAGGTCGAGAGGATCGGCGACAGCACGGCGACGTACAGCCCCGTGAAGTGGAAGACGGCGTAGCATCCCACGGCCACGACGACGGTGGCGCCGAGGCCTACGAGGATCTGGTTCTTGGTCTGGAGGTTCCTGATCAGGAATAGCACGGCTCCCGCGAGGAGTATCGCCAGCAGCGATGAGACCCAGAGCGGCGCCTCCGACAGGAAATCCCGCTGAAGGATGGTGTTGGCCACCGCCGCGTGCGTGCCGACGTTCTCGTAGCTCTCGTCGAAGGGGTTCACTCCGAAATCCGTCGTGCCCGTGCTCGTCCATCCTATGATGCAGAAGGCTCCCGAGAGCTTGGCCCTGAGCCGCTCGTCGCGGTCGACGTGATTGGCGTAGCTCGTCTTGACGTTGTTCCACGACCTGACGAAGTCGTCCTTGATGGCGTCGTAGAGCGGGGCGTTGGCCGGGTCGTCGGAGTCCCGGGCCTGGTCGAACAGTACGGCCACCGATTCCCCGTAGCCGAGTCCCAGGAACGCGCCCACGGTTTTCCAGTACTCGCGCCTGGCGGCGAGCCAGGCCAGGCTTCCTTCGGCGCCGCCCCCTGCCAGGGCCGCGTGCCTCAGCTCCTCGGAGACGTTCCACGCCTCTATGCACGCGTCTATAGGCGCGTAGCCGGGGCCGAGGGTCCAGCCCTGGTTCGACTTGAGCACGCGCAGGAGGCTGGCGGCGGACTCGCCGTCGGCCCGGTACGTGAGGAGCTCGTGGAACGCTATATGGTCGAAGCTCTCCATATATTCCCGCTTCGGCCATCGGATGAGCATCTTCCCGTCCTTATCCAGGGGGATGCGCACGTCTCGGACCCCGTCGGGGTAGACCGCGCCCTCGAGCGTTATTTCGCGATCCCGTACCACGAGGGCGGGCTCGCCGAGCCTGCGCAAGAGGGGCGCCATGGCGAGCTGCAGGTAGTACGTGCCGCCCACGACGTCGACGAGCTGGATGCGCCTCCTGACGCCGTCGTTGTCTATCTCGACGTTAGTGAAGCCCGCGCTCTTCGACATCGTGCTGATCTCGGGAATGGGCGTGAGGAAATCCACGCTCTCGGTCTGGAGAGCGCCCTCTACGCGGATCTTCGAATAGCCGTATCGCTCCTTAGCTATCGCGGCGCGTTCGGCGTAGTCCCCGCCTGCTTGCACCTTCTGCATGTTGAGCGTAGTGTACGCGCTACCGAATAGCCTCATAGCCTGCCCTAGGTACTCGTCGTTCTCTATGGCCACGAGGCTCGTCTTGCCGTAGAGGCCCGATTTCGTGTCGTCGACGTACTCTATCAGGGCCTTTCCGTATTCGCCCGCGTCGGAGAGCGGTATGCGCTTCCCGGCCAGGGCCTGGAACACGTCGTCTAGGTTAGAGGTGATCTCCTCGAAAACCGTATCGAACTCCGTCCTGAGCGATCCGGTCAAGTACGTCGAGTCGACGGTCATGGGGCTCTTGTCGAGGTACTCGATATCGAATACCGCGTAGCCCGCGTCCAGTTCCGCGAGGGCCTCGAGGCCCTGGGCGAGCAATCCCCGCGGCCATGGGTAGGTACCAATCTTCTCTATGGACGTATCGTCTATATCGAGGAGCACGATAGACCGGTCCTGTTCCACCGCCGGCTTGAGGTGGAGGAACAGGTCGTACGCGCCGTTCTCCAGGTCGCGCCAGGCCGGTATAAGGTAGAGGAGGGCGAACATGACGCCGATAGCCAGGGGCGCGAATACGAGCCTGCGGGATACTTTCTTTTTCGGCATTTTCCACTCCATTGCTTTAAAATCATACGGGCCGTAGTATACTACTCGATATTCTTATTGTAAGGTGCAATATGAGACGTATCCATGTACTATTCGGCCTGCTGACGGCCGTCGCGGCCGGAGCGTTCTGTCAATCGAACGAGTTTATCGATAGGCTCCTCGAGTCCGATTCCATGACGACCGGCCAGGCCGCGTACCTCGTCCTCGTCGCCTCCGACAATCTCGGGGAGGACGCCGACGAGGCGAGGGCCTTCGAGCTCCTGGAGAATTTCGGATGGGTGCCAAGGGGAGCGACGATAGACGCCCCCATCCTCATCAAGGACTATTCCTACCTCCTCATGAAGGCGTTCGGACTCAACGGCGGGATGCTATACGCCATGTTCCCCGGTCCGAGGTACGCCTATCGCCAGCTAGTAGCGAGCCTCGTCATCCAGGGCCGATCCGATCCTGATATGACGCTATCGGGTTCCTTCGCGGTCAGGATACTGGGCCGCGTATTCGACGTGAAGGGAATATCGCAATGAACCGCAGATACCTGCCGGCGCTCGTAGCCGTCCTGGCCTCGCTCGTCGCGCCCGCGACGGCGCTGGATTTCGGCGCGTTCATCCTCAACGGCACGAGGCTGTCGGGGGACGGCGCCGCGCTTAGCCTATCGCAGGAGGATCAGGTCGTCGCCTGGATCTCGATGCCCGTCGGGGCCTCGTCGTCGCTCTACGCCTCGGCGCGCTATCAGTTCTACGGGGACTTCTACCTTTCGCCCAGCGCCGCGCCGGCGCTCGTCCCGTACTTGTTCACGGCTGGGCGCGTGGAGTGGGAGGGCTTCCATAGCCTCGGCGACAAATCGAGCGTCAAGTGGTCGATCGGCCGCGTCCCGTTCCAGGATTTCTCCGGTCGCGTCGTCAACGGCCTCCTCGACGGGGCGAAGGCGGAGCTCTCCGTCGGTACCGTTCAGGCGAGCGCCGCGGTCGCGTATACCGGGCTGACCTTCAAGGACGACGCGAAGATCCTCATCGACGCGGACGACGAGGCCCGCTGGGCCGATACCGCCGCCGGATGGCCTTCGGATTTCGCCGTCGGCAGGCTCGTCGCTTCGCTAGGCGCGCGGTTCATAGAGCTGCTCCCCAAGCACGACTTCGGGTTGGAGGCCTGGGCCCAATTCGACCTGGATACGGCCGGTACCGTTATAACGAACACCCAGTACGCCGAGCCGTATATCGAGGGACGAATCGGCAGGGCGCTAAGGTGGCGCCTGTGGGCCGCCGCGGAGTTCGGGCAGGATCCTTCCTTCTTCTACGCCATGGCCGCCGGCGCCAGGCTTCGCCTGGCCCTTCCCGAGGTCCTCGGGCTCCGCGTCACCGCCTCTAGCGCGTGGGCGGGAGGGGACTACGACGCAGGCGGCGTCATGAGGGCCTTCAAGCCCATTACTGCGGGATCCCTCGCCATGATAGGCAGCGCCGCGTTCTCCGACGCGATGAACGTCTCCCTGGACGCCTCCGTTTCCCCGTGGCGGGGACTGTCGGTCGGTTCCAACGTCGCGGGCGTCTTGTCGCCCGGCGCGGCCGATCCCTACCTCGGCCTCGACGCTTCCGCGCGGGTGTCGTTCGCCCCGTTTAACGATTTATCCGCGTCGCTCTCCGGCGGCGTCTTCATGCCCAATACGGTCGCAGACCCCGATTCGAGCCTCTCGTGGTCGGTGTCGCTGTCCGCCCAGGTCCGGCTATGACGCGCGGGCGCTCTATGCCGCGGCGCGCGCCCCGCGCAACCGCGGGCGGCGAAAGGAAACGGTACATCATGAACAAGAAGGCTATTCTAGCTGGAGCGATGCTTACCATGGCGATTTCACTCGCCATGGCCGCTACCTCTAACGCGACCATCGTGGAGATCGCGGGAAAGGTCGAGTACCTGGTTCCCGGAAAGGACTGGCGCCCCGCCAAGGCCGGCGACGTGATCCCGAGAGGTACGATAGTGTCCACCGGGTTCAAGAGCACGGCCATCCTCAGGGTCGGTACGTCAACCGTGACCGTGAAGCCGATCACGAGGCTCTCCCTCGACGAGATACTGCAGACGTCGAGCGGGACTCAGACCCAGCTCTTCCTCCTGGCCGGCCGCGTAAAGGCGGACGTGGCTCCTCAGGCCGGGCAGACGACCGAATTCCAGGTAAAGAGCGCGACCGCGACCGCGTCGGTCCGCGGTACCGGATTCGAGTTCGACGGCATCAACCTCCTCGTCGACAAGGGGCTCGTCCAGCTGCGGACGCCCTCGGGAATGATCCGCTACGTCGGCGCCGGGGAATTCAGCTACGTTTCCGTCAGCGGCGGAGTCTCGGCCCCCGCCGCGGTCTCGCTCGAGGACGGCCTCGACCGCGTAGACGAGCTCGTCGACCAAGCCGATCAGGAATCGTCCTCCGCGATCAGCGCGCCTGATTCGCTCATAGGGGTTCTCGATCCGCCGATCACCGAGAGCGCCACCGTTACGATAACGATAGAATAACTGCATTAGTCCCGGGAGATCGAGGCCGTCGGCGTAAGCCGGCGGCTTTTTTTATGCCTTGACAACGTTACGGCAATGTACTAATTTATGATTGTACTATAAGACTAGTACAATATGACTAATCCAATGGATATAGGAGGTCGCCACGTGGCTCCAGCGCCTGAAAGGAAGCCTATTCAGTTCAGCCTCGACCCCAAGAGCGGCGTGCCGTTCTATAAGCAGATAATCCTGCAAGTGGAGTTCGCCATCGCCGACGGCCGCTTCTTGACCGGAGACCAGCTTCCTACGGTACGGAGCCTGGCGGTGGACCTCAAGATCAATCCTAATACGGTGGCGCGCGCCTACAACGAGATGGAGATACGAGGCATCGTCAATACCCAGCAGGGTACGGGCACGTTCATAGGGGACAAGGAGCTACGGCTTACCGAGGTGGAGCGCGAGGGCATGCTGGAGAGTCTCGTGAGGCCGTTCGTGGCAAAGGTGTCCAGCTACGGCTTTACCATGGAGGAGACGCTCGCCGCCGTTCGCGAGGGATGTCAGGGCCTGATGCAAGGAGTGGAGGAATAGCTATGGATATTTTCGGCTTCGGAGCCAAGAAGGACGCCGCGCCCAACCCGCGCATCGTCAATCCGCCGACCCGGAGGCGCGGTGGCGATTTTTCGTTCGGTATATTCTCCTTCCTTTTCATGATCGCGCTGGCCTCGATAGGCGCGGCCGTAGGGGGAATAGCGTTCGGGAGCCTGAGTCCCGCGGTCCTCATAAGGGGCTACGCCGCGCTGGCCCTGGCGGCGCTGGTGTACGCGGTGTACCCGAGCTGGAACGCGTTCCTCTACGCGCTGCTCCTCGTGCTGGCGGCGCTCTTCGCCGCGACGGGCCTCCGCGGCGAGTGGGCCCTGCTGGGCTACGAGCTCGACGCGTCCCAGATGCCGTTCATTCTCGGGGTGCTCGCCGCGGTGATCGTCGGCCCGTCGGTCCAGGTCGTCGCCCAGTGGGATAAGGCCCTCGTCCTGAGGCTGGGCCGCTTCCATAAGGTGAAGGGGCCGGGGCTCTTCGCGCTGGCGCCGCTCCTGGACCGCTGCGCCGCCGTCGTCGATACCCGCATCCGCGTAACCGATTTCAGCGCCGAGCGGATACTGACGAAGGACACCGTGCCCATACACGTCGACGCCCTGGCGTTCTGGATGATTTGGGACGCCCAGAAGGCCATCCTCGAGGTCGAGGACTTCCTCGAGGCGGTTACGCTCTCGGCCCAGACGGCCTTGCGGGATTCGGTCGGCAAGTACAGCCTCACGACGCTGCTATCCGAGAGGGAAACGCTATACCGGGAAATCCAGAGCATTCTCGACGCCAAGACCAACCCCTGGGGCATAACCATCCTGAGCGTCGAATTCGTGGACATTCAGCTTCCCAAGGATCTCGAGGACGTGATGAGCCGGCAGGCCCAGGCCGAGCGGGAGAAGAAGTCGCGCCTGCTCCTCGCCGAGGCGGAGCAGGAGATAGCCGGGAAGTTCGTGGCGGCGGCCGCCGCCTACGAGGGCCATCCCGAGGCGCTCAACCTGCGCGGCATGAATATGGTGTACGACGCGATGAAGGCCAGGGGTAGCATGGTGCTCCTGCCTTCCAACGCGCTGCAGGGCATGAATATGGGATCGGTCCTGGGGACCGTCGGCCTGGCCAAGTCCTCCTCGGGCGCGGCCGCGCTAGGCGACTCCCCGGGGCGAGCCGAATCGATCGAAACAGAGGAGGCCTAAGATGGCTAGCATCCTGCGCTTGCAATCCGTCACGAAGATCTATAAGAAGGGCGAGAACGAGGTGAAGGCGCTCGCCGGAGTCGATATCGATATCGACGAGGGGGAGTTCCTCGCGGTAGTCGGGCCTTCGGGCTCCGGTAAGACGACGCTGCTCAATATCGTAGGCTGCCTCGACTCGCCGACGTCGGGATCGGTGCTCTATAACGGGCAGGTCCTTGGCGGCATGAAGGAGAACGAGCTGTCCGACTACCGGAAGAAGCATATTTCGTTCATCTTCCAGTCGTACAACCTCATCCCCGTGCTGACCGTCCGCGAGAACGTCGAGCTGCCCCTCGTCATAGAGCGCAAGCTCGGCAAGGACGAGATCCGGGCGAGGGCCGACGAGGTGATAGCCTCCGTCGGGCTCGAGGGCCTCGGCGACCGCTACCCGAGGGAGCTGTCGGGGGGGCAGGAGCAGCGCGTCGCCATCGCCCGCGCCCTGGTCAAGGAGCCGTACATCGTGCTCGCCGACGAGCCGACGGCCAACCTGGACTCCCATACGGCCGAGGAGATAGTCGACATCATGCGCGAGATCAACAAGGCCAAGGGAGCCACCTTCATTTTCAGCACGCACGACGCCCTGGTGCAGAGGCACGCGCGGCGCGTGATAACCATCCGCGACGGGCTCGTGCACTCCGACGAGCGGAAGTAAGGGGGCGCTAAATGGGAACCCTATTCAAGATAGCCTGGCGAAACGTCTGGCGGCACGGGAAGCGTACCGCCCTGACCATCGTCACGATGGCCTTCGGCCTGGGCCTGTATATAGGGATGGATTCCTTGCTCAAGGGCATGGACCGCGGAGGCCTCGACAATATCGTCAACCTATCGGATTCCTCCGTGCGCGTAACGACGGCGAAGTACGAGGAGGAGCGCCGCAGCTTCCCCCTCGAGTACGGCCTGGCGGATCCGGCCGGCCTCGAGGCTTACATCAAGAAGGACCCCCGCGTGGAGGCCGTGAGCCTGCGGACGCGTTTCGTGGGCAGCATGTCGAACGGCACGGACTCCATCCCCGTGATGGCCGTCGCCGTCGATCCGGCGCTCGACGCCGAGGTGTTCACGCTTACTGACTTCGTCGAGGGATCGTGGTTCGGCGACGGGGGCGAGCGCGACGTCGTGCTAGGCTACGGCCTGGCGGAGGACCTGGGACTGCGGCTCGGCGACTGGGTGACGCTCTCCGCGCGGACGCGCTACGAGGCGCAGAACGCCGACGACTTCCGCGTCATCGGCCTCATCGACAGCACCGAGCCCGGCATAAACAATAGCGGGGTGTACGTAGAGTTCGCGGACGCCGAGGAGTTCATCGAGCTCGAGGGCCTGCGTACCGAGGTCGTGGTCAAGATGGCCCGCCGCGTCAACCTCAAGGACGCGATGGCCGATTCCGACGCCCTCGCGGCGGCGATTGAACGCGACTACCCGGAGCTCAGCGCCGTGAGCTTCGGCGAGGTCGGCCGCTCGTTCCTCGAGCTCGCCAAGGCCAAGTCGAAGTCGATCGGCATGATCATAGTCGTGATGATGCTGATAGCCGGGATAGGCATAGCCAATACGATCCTCATGAGCGTCTACTCGCGCGTGCGGGAGATAGGCGTCCTCCGCGCGTTCGGCTTCACGCCGAAGGAGATATCGCGGCTATTCCTTATAGAGGGCGGCATCATCGGGTTCGTAGGCTCGCTGGCCGGCGTGGTCATGGGCCTGGCGCTCGATCTGTACATGATATACGTCGGTTTCGACCTCGACGCGATGCTCAAGGGCGCGGACATGGGCATACCCATCTGGGGAACGCTGCGCGGCGAATGGAACCCGTCGCAGTTCGCGGTGATAGTCGTCGTCGGCGTCGCCGTGGCGCTGATCTCCAGCCGCTCGCCCGCCAGGCGGGCGTCGAGGATGGAAGTCACCAACGCCCTGCGATTCGTGTAAAGGAAGGCAGCCAATGAACTGGATACTCGATATGGCGCGGCGCAACATAAGGCGCAATAAGCGCCGGACGGTCCTGGCGGCGACCTCGATAGCGCTGGCCGTCATGCTCATGACCTTCCTCGGAGGCCTCATGAGCGGCATACTCGACAACATGGTCCGCAACCTGACGAGGAGCGACATGGGCCACGTCCGCATCGTGACCGAGGGATTCGTGTCGCGCTCGCGGTTCATGCCCGTCGACGAGCTCGTTCCCGACCCGGCCGCGGTGATGTCCGCGATAGAGGCGATCCCCGACCTGCCGGGCGAGCTCGTTACCGTTACCGAGCGCATAATGTTCGGCACTTTGCTGTCCAACGGGCCCAATACGAAGGCGGCCGTCGGGTTCGCGGGAGACCCGGGCAAGGAGAAGGCCCTGATGAACCTCGACCGCTCGGTCGTCGAGGGCAGGTACCTGAGCGGCCCCGGCGAGACTATACTGGGCAAGCAGCTGGCCGACGACCTCGGCTTCAAGGTGGGCGGGTCGATGCTCGTCGTCACGCAGGGCGCCGACTACGGCCTCCACATCAAGCGCTTCGCTATCGTGGGGCTGTTCTCGTCGGGGCTCAACCAGCTTGACGGCGCGTTCTTCCAGGTGCCGATAGCCGACGCGAAGGCCTTCCTTCGCACGGACGAGGGAAGCCAGCAGGTGCTGGTGATGCTCGACGACTACCGCAAGGCCGACCGGGCCGCGGAGAGGATAAGGCAGGCGGTCGCCGGGCTGCCTGGCGGCTCGGCGCTGCTCGTCCAGCCCTGGACCGTCGTCGGCGAGTATCCTGGCCTGATCAAGATGATGGAGAGCATGTACAGCTATATCTTCATAGTCATAGCCCTGCTCGGCGCCTTCATCATCACCAACATCCTCATGATGGTGGTACTGGAACGGAAGCGCGAGATCGGCATACTCAAGGCCATGGGCCTCAAGCGGCGCGAGGTGCTCGCGCTGTTCCTGGCGGAAGGCGCGCTGATGGGCGCTATCGGGAGCGGCGTCGGCGCGACGCTCGGCATGGCGCTCTGCTACGCGCTGTCGATCTACGGCCTCGATTTCAGCTCGGCCATGGGATCGCTGACGGTACCCATGGACCCGGTCTTCTATTCGCGCTTCGAGCTGAGCAACGGCCTGACGATGTTCGCGCTCGGCCTCCTGGTCTCCATAGCCATGTCGATGTCCCCGAGCAGGCGGGCCTCCGCGATGAACGCGGTGGACGC
Organism: Spirochaetota bacterium; assembly: GCA_018816345.1. Taxonomy (GTDB): domain Bacteria; phylum Spirochaetota; class Spirochaetia; order Treponematales; family UBA12059; genus SZUA-370. The sequence continues at coordinate 28,828 of JAHIWG010000166.1, forward strand.
CATCAAGAGCGTCGCGTAAGGAAGGATGATTATCATGATGCATAGGCGATACCCACGGCCGACGGCCGTACGCGCCGCGCTCCGCCGCGGCTTCTGCGCCGCGGGCGCGCGCGCGCTAGGCGCCGCGCTCCTCGCCCTAGCGCTATCGATGCCGGCGGCGGCGCAGGGCGCCGGGCTCTCCGGCGACGAGGTGATGCGCCGCGTCGACGCCAACAACGCCATCGATTCCATAGCCTACGTAGGCAGCATGGAGATAGACCTCGGGAGCCGCGTCCTCCGAAAGGAGATGCGCGTCGTCGCCGTCGGAGGGGAGAAGTCGTTCGTCGAGTTCACCAACCCCGAGGATCGCGGCGTTCGCTACCTCAAGGTGGGCAAGGACCTGTGGATGTATTTCCCGTCGGAACAGGAGACGATAAAGATATCGGGGCATCTTCTCAAGGAAGGGATGATGGGCTCCGACGTCTCCTACGAGGACGCCCTCGAGTCGGGCGCCATAGCCGATAAGTACGCGATATCGCTCCTCGCTAGCGAGACCCTGGACGGCCGGGCTTGCTACGTCGTCGACCTGAACGCCAAGACGCGCTCCGTCAACTACGAGCGGCAGAAGCTGTGGGTGGACGCCGAGCGCTTCGTCGTCCTCAAGACCGAGATGTACGCCAAGAGCGGGCGGCTCCTCAAGGAGAGCCGGGCGCTCGAGGTGCGGCAGTTCGGGAGCCGCTGGTTCGCGACCAAGCTGCGTATGGAGGACAAGCTCAAGAAGGGCGGCGGCACGCTGTTCTCGATGGCCGAGCTGCGTTTCGATATCGCCCTTCCCGCCGATATGTTCAGCCTCCAGCGCCTGAGCAGATAGGGAGGGCGTATGCGTTCCGATTCTCGAAGCGCTTCCCTGGCGGTCGCCCTGGCCCTCCTATGCCTGGGCCCGCTCGGGCCTTCCGTTGGAGCCCAGGAGGCCGATTCCTTTAACGCGGACGCCTTCTTCGGCTCCGCGTCCGGCTCGGAGTCAAGCTCTGGAGCCGCCGCCGAAGCCGGCGCGACTGGCGAGGCCGGCGCGACTGGCGAGGCCGGCGGCGCGGGGGCCTACGCCGCGGCGCCGCGGCCCTCGGGCCTGTCGTTCTCCGGCGAGGCGAGCGCCGACTTCCTCTGCGCCATGTCCGACCCGTTCGACTCGGAGCTCAGGACCGGCTCCTATATGGGACTGTCGTCGCTCCGCCTCGACGCGCGGGGAGGCGATAGGGAATCGTCGAAGCTCGAGGCCTCGCTCGCGGTCAAGCTCGCGTACGGCGCTGCGGCCGACGCGGCGAGGACCGCGGCCTCGGCCGTCCTGGCCGGCGTTCCCGGACTCGCCGCGTACCTGTTCGGGAACGAGGGGCCGGTCATGTCCCTGGAGCTTAAGAAGCTGTACTTTTCCGTCTATACGCCGTTCGCCGATATTTCGGCGGGGCGCATGATACTCAATTACGGCAGGGGGACCGCCTACTCGCCCGTCGATCTCTTCTCTACCGTCGACTCCAGCGGCCTCCAGCTAGGGCGGTCCGGGAGCGACGCGGTACGCGTCCTCGTGCCCTTCTCGAATTTCTCCGGCCTCGATATGGCGGCGACGGTGGCGGGGGCCCCGGAGGACGGCGTCGCGGGCTTCAGGCAGTACGGCGACGCCTTCGGCGTCGACTACGGCGTCTCGGCCTTCCGGGACGGCGGAGACAAGGGCGCCGGCGAGGGCGGGACGCTCGCGCTGGGGCTGGACCTCAAGGCCGACCTCGTCGTAGGGATCTCGGCGGAAGCCGTGGCGCGCCTCCCTCTCGACGCGGAATGGGTCCCGGATGCCGGGCGGGCCGTGTACAGCCTCATGCTCGGGCTCGACTATTCCATCGGCGGCCGCTTGTTCCTCGACGCCGAGGCGCTCTGGAACATAGAGGCTGGAGACGCGGCGGCGACGGGGCAGTTCCCCGAGGCGTTCAACGCGTTCGCGTCGATCTCCTGGAAGCCCGACGAGCTCGGCGCCTTCGACCTCCGCGGCTTCTACCACTCCGACGGCGACGCGGAAGCGGTACTCAGCGCGTCCCGGTCCGTCGCGGCCGGCGCGACCCTGGCGGCGTACGCGATATACGGGTACGCCGGCGCGTCGTCTCTTTCGTTCGGCGCGAGGCTCTCCGTAGCGTATTAGGGAAGTCCTAGCATCAAGGAGGCGCGCGGGCTTTCCTTTGCCCGGCCCGCGCGTTACCCTATATATATGAGATACATTATAGTATTACTCATGTATTTGCTTATTTCGTGCTCGGCCGCGAATACCGATCCGCGGCCGGCCGCAGGAGGAGTGGGCATGGAGGATACGAGCGGGTTCCCGAGCGTAGTGCTGGGCGGTGGATGCTTCTGGTGCCTCGAGGCGGCGTACGAGCTGATACCCGGCGTCGTCGACGTGGAGTCCGGGTACGCGGGCGGGTCGCGCGACAACCCGAGCTACGAGCAGGTCTCCTCGGGGCTGACCGGCCACGCCGAGGTGGTGCGGGTACGGTACGACCCGACGGTCGTATCGTTGGAAAGCCTCTTCGATCTATTCTTCCGCATCCACGATCCCACGTCCCTGGACAGGCAGGGCGCGGACGTAGGCACGCAGTACCGCTCAATAGCGCTGTACGCCGACGAGGGGCAGCGCCTGGCCGCGGAGGCTGCCGTAGCCGCCGTCGCTCCCCGCTTCCAGAAGCCGGTCGTGACCCGGATCGAGCCCCTGGCGGCGTATTGGCCGGCCGAGGATTACCATCAGGACTTCTTCAGGAAGAACCCCGACTACGGCTATTGCCGAGTCGTCGTCGCCCCCAAGGTAGAGAAGGCTAGGAGCTTCGCGGAGGCGCTGGCTCCGCTCCCGGCCAAGCCCTAGGGCCTGGGCGAGGAGCGGGGCCCCCGGGGCTAGCCGTACTGAGGCGCGCGCCTAGTTCTTGAACAGCTTGGCGATGCGGTGCTTATAGAGATCGGCCACGACGTGGCGCTTTATCTCCTGCTTGGCCGACAGCTCCTTGCCTACCTCGAACGGGGTCGCCAGGAGATCGAAGCGGAAGATGCGCTCGAAGCTCTTGAATCCCGTCTTCTGGTTGACCGCCTGGCTTATCTCGTAGTCGATGAGCTCCTTGACCTCCGGTTGGGCGAGGAGCGCCTCGTAGTCCACTATCGGCACCGTATTCTCCTTGGCCCACGCCGTTACCATATCCTGGTCCGGGACTACGAGGGCCGCGAGGAAGCGCTTGTCCTGGCCCAATACTATGGCCTGCTTGATGTAGGGGCTATCGCATATGCGCTGCTCTATAGGCAGGGGCTCTATGTTCTCTCCGCCTAGTAGCACTATGGTGTCCTTGGCCCGACCGGTAAGCTTGAGGAAGCCGTTCGTCGTCAGCATGCCGAGGTCGCCCGTATTGAGCCATCCGTCCGGCGAGAGGACCTTGGCCGTCAGTTCCGGCTTCTTGTAATAGCCTAGCATGACCTGCGGTCCCTTGACGTGGACGACGCCCTTGCGGCAGGTCCCGACGTCGGCGCCGGATTCGTCCAGGATCCTGAACTCCGTGCCGCGGATAGCCGGGCCGACGGTGCCCATCACAGGCTTCCGCTGGGGACGCAGCCCTATGACCGGGGCGGTCTCTGTCAGGCCATAGCCTTCCAGTATCTGCACGCCTATCGTATCGAAGAATATATCGACGGAGGCGGGCATGGCGCCGCCGCCTGAGATGCCCGCCTTGAACCGGCCGCCTAGCTTCGTCTTAATCTTCTTGAATATCAGTACCTCGCCAAGGCCGCGGAGGGGAGCGAGCAGGATCAGCGGCACGACGGGCAATACGGCGTCGAGTATCCTCGAGCGGTTGCCGAAGTCCGGCAGCCTGCCGAGCATCATGTTGCGGAAGAACGCGAAGCTCTCCCCGACGCCGACGAAGAAGCCGAAGAGGGCCTTCTTGGCCCCGCCCGATTGCCTGATGCTCTTGTATATGCCGTCCTTGACCGACTCCCATATCCTCGGGACGCTGGCCATCCAGTGAGGCCTGATAGCCTGGAAATCGGGCAGCATCACGGCGCCGATCGGCTTAGAGTACGCGATGCTGTCGTAGACGGCGATTATGGCGTATTGAACGATGCGCTCGAACGAGTGCCATACCGGAAGGACCGATAGCCATATCTGTCCCGGTCGCAGGTCAATTATCTCAGGCAGCACTACCGTCTGGTGCAGGAAGTTGGCATGGGATAGCATTACGCCCTTAGGCTCGCCCGTCGTGCCGCTGGTATATATGATGGTCGCCACGTCGGAGCTCCTGCCGAGTGCGGCCTCCGCCTCGTACTCGCCCGGCTTCGACGATCGGCGCGCGGCCCCGGCCGCGAAGACCTCGGAGAAGGCGAGCGTCTCTATCCCGACGGCTTTCGCCTCGGAGACGGCCTTCTCGGAGGCCGCGTCGAAGAGGACCGCCTTCTTGAGCGCGGGCATCTCCGCCTTGCGCGCCACGATCTTGGCGAGCTGCTTCTCGTTCTCGAGGACGGCTATGGCGCACTCGCTCCATGAGAGGATGTACGACAGCTCCTGCTCGGTAGCGTCGCAGCCGCGCGGTACGTCGGCCGCCCCGAGGCCTATGATGGCGAGGTCGCTGATGAGCCATTCCTTGCGGTTGTCGGCGATGAGGCCTATCCGGTCGCCGCGCGCCAGCCCTAGGCCCGCCAGTCCCGCTGCGAAGCGGGCGACTTCCTCGAGCAGCTCGGCGTAGCTCGTCGGCTGGAAGACGCCTTTCTCGTCCTTGCTGTATTGCATGACGAGGTCAGGGCGGGCTTTCGCCCTCTCGATGAACATCAGCGCTAAGGTCTCGGCCATTTCGTCCCTCCGGATTATCGTCTCGGGCGTGCGCGGCTCGGGCGTGCCCCGATAGGCGATAGTGTAGCTCCTCGCCTAATTGACAATATAGCGGAATGTGTAAAATGACGCAAGCTTAATAATTCGTCGGAATCAGCGCTCTATCTTGACGCGCTCCGACGGTACCTCGTCGAAGTAGGCCCTGAACAAGCGCTCCGCGTCGTCGAGGCCGGCCGAATTCTGGATCGCGTAGCGCAGGTGGTGGCCGAACGCGAGGTTGTCGCAATAATAGAAGAAGAAGCGCCTTACGCGGCTCGCGTGGAAGGGAAGCGGAAGGAGCTCCCGTATGAGCCGTATCATGCTGAGTCCCGTTTCCTCCACCTCGATCCTCATCTCGAACCCGGGGTCGGCTTCCTTGCCCCGTATCAGCGCGAATATCCAGGGTCGCCTGACCGCCTCCCGGCCTATCATCGCGCCTGCCGTTCCGTAGCGCCCGACCGCCGACGCATAGCTATCGTAGTCCCTGACGTCCCCGTTGCCCACGATTGGGATGGGAAGCGCCTCGGCTACGGCCTTGACGTAGTCCCACTTGCCTGAACGCCTGAATTTTTGCGACTTGAGCCTCGGATGGATGACGAGATAGTCCGCTCCGGCGTCGGCGAGGGCGCGGCAGAAGCCTATCAGGGCGGCGCCAGATTCCTCGTAGCCCAGCCTGAGCTTGGCCGAGACGACGACGCCGGGCGCGGCTTCCTTCATAGCGGATATGAGCGCAGCGGCTTTCCCGGTATCCTTCATCCAGCTGACTCCGCCTCCCGATCTCTCGATATGGGGAGCGGAGCAGCCGAAGTTGGCGTCTAGGCCCCCGAGCTCCCTCCCGGCCGCCGAACGCTCGCGCGATAGCCTCGCCGCGGCCTTGGCCAGGGGCTCTATCTCCGAGTCGAACAGCTGCACTACGGTCGTCTCCGGGACGGGCTCGCAATCCATGAACCAGCGGTCGAACGGGGAGCAGGCGAGATACCCGGAGGCGCTCGTCATCTCCGTATAATACCGGTCGCAGGAGCCGAAAGACGCGACGAGCTCGCGAAGCGGCCTGTGGCTCAGTTCGACCATCGGGGCGAGGAGAAGGGCTCGGGGGGGTAGTATTGGCATCGGCACGACTATACGCCGCCGGCCGATCGCTAGGCAAGCGGCGCGGAATCGGAGCGCCAGGCGCTACCCGCCGCGCGCGACGATTGACTACGGCTAGACTTATGAGGTATAAACCCAAAGCGCGAGTATCGGCGCTTCCGCGTCGCGGTCGCTAATCGATCGGCGGCGCGGCTCGCGGTTGTTACCGCGACCAAATAACCGAAATCGTCGTTCCGGCAATACTACCAGGAGGAATTCGTGAGCGTAAAGATCAGGCTCAAGAAATTTGGCGCCAAGAAGCGCCCTTATTATCGAATCGTGGTGCTCGACACCCGCCAGGCCCGCGACGGCAAGACCATCGACGAGCTCGGGATCTATCACCCGATCGAGAAGGAAGGCGCTCAGTATCGCGTCGACGAGGAGAAGGCCAGGGCCTGGCTCGCCAAGGGAGCGCTCCCGTCCGATACCGTGCGCAACATATTCAACAAGCAGAATATCCGCCTCGGCTAGACTACGGGGCTCCGCCGGCAGGCGAACCCGCGGGCGAGCCTCCGGGCGCGGGTCCCGGGACGCTAGCCTCCGGCGGTCGCGTACGCCCGGTCGCGGGCGAAGCCGCGGGGCTAGCCTCGCGGCGGCGCCGCACGGCGATTACGCCTGACGAAAGGGCCATCTGATGGAACGAGACTTCATAGAATACGTAGCTAAGTCCCTCGTCGACGATCCCGCCGGCGTCTCGGTGAACCTCGTCGAGACCGACGAGGGCACGGTCATAGAGCTCCGGGTCGCCCAGGACGATATCGGCAAGGTCATAGGCAAGAGAGGCCGTATAGCCAAGGCTATCCGCACCCTCCTGTCGGCCGCCGCGACCAGGGGCGGTAAAGACGTTAAGCTCCAGATCCTAGACTGAGGTGGACGAACTAGCGCTCGGCCGCCTCGGCGCGCCCCACGGCGTCAGGGGAGACGTCCGGCTCGTGTCGTTCTCCGGCGAGAGCGAGCATCTGCTCGAGCTCTCCGAGGCCACGCTCAAGGGCGGGGGACGCGAGATACGAATAGCCATAGAGTCGGCCAGGGAATTCGGCGACGGGGCCCTGCTCAAGATACGAGGATACGATTCTCCCGAGACGGTTCGCGCCCTCTCGGGCATGGAGCTATGGGCGCCTCGCGACAAGGCGGCCCCCCTGGACGACGATCAGTACTACTACGCCGACTTGGTCGGCTGCTCCGTGTACTCCGGCGACTCGACCGTCGCGACGGTCGTCGCCGTGTGCGACGGCGGGGGCGGGGACCTCCTGGAGGTCGAGAAGGCCGGCGGAGGATCTGCCTACGTGCCGTTCCGCAAGGAGTTCGTAGGCCGCGTGGATATCGCTTCGAGGCGGATCGAGCTCGTCGCCCCGTGGATCCTAGAGTAAGGAACGCAGCCGCATGAGATTCGACGTGCTCACGCTCTTTCCCGGGATACTCGAGGGCTTCTTCACTAGCTCCATCATGGCGCGGGCGGTAGAGCGCGGGCTCGTGTCGTACAGCCTGACCGATATCCGGGACTTCGCGACGGATAAGCACCATAAGTGCGACGACCAGGTCTTCGGAGGCGGGGCCGGCATGCTGATGCTGCCCGCCCCGGTGTCGGCGGCCCTCGACTCGGTCGACGCGAAGGGCGCGCGCGTCGTATACGTGACGCCGGGCGGGCGATTGTTCAACCAGGCCTACGCGCGGGAGCTGGCCGCCGAGGAGCGCCTCGTCGTGCTCTGCGGCAGGTACGAGGGCGTCGACCAGCGGGTCGTCGATACCTACGTTACCGACGAGATCAGCGTAGGCGACTACGTGCTCTCCTCGGGAGAGACGGCGGCGCTGGTCCTGGTCGACGCCATATACAGGCTCATTCCTGGCGTGATAACGGGCGAGTCGCTCGACGAGGAGAGCTTCGAGGGCGGGCTGCTCGAGTACCCCCAGTATACACGACCGGCGGAATATGATACGATGCGGGTCCCTGACGTTCTCGTCTCGGGCCACCACGCTAACATCGTCAAATGGCGCATGAAGAAGCGGCTCGAGAAGACGCTCTTGTACCGTCCCGACCTGCTCCAAGGCAAGGGACTCGAGGGCGAGCTCAGGGCGATGATACTGGAATTAATTGGACAAGGGGGAGAGGCATGAACCTCATAAAGATGATCGAGGCCGGACAGACGAAGGCCTACCAGGACGTTAAGGCCGGGGATACGGTCCGCATACACTTCAAGATTGTTGAAGGCAAGACCGAGCGTATCCAGCTCTACGAGGGACTCGTGATCGCCATGAAGAACGCCGGCGTCGGGAAGACCCTCACCGTGCGCAAGAACTCCTACGGAGTCGGCGTCGAGCGCGTGTTCCCCATGCACTCGCCCCGTATCGAGAAGATAGAAGTGCTCCGCTGCGGCCGCGTCCGCCGCGCCAAGCTGTACTATATCCGCGAGAAGATAGGCAAGAAGGCCAAGATACGGGAGCTCCTCGGAGGCCGCAAGCCCCCCGTCCGCTCCGCGTCCGCCCAGGCCTAAGATCTTGCGGCCGGTAGGACCGGACCACGTACCTATCGCGCCGCGACCTGTCAGCGTCGGCGACGGCACCGCGCCGTCGGCCGACGCTGCCCTTTTAAAGGCTTCCCGGAAGCTCGCCCAGTCTTCCTCCTCCCCTCGGCCGCTCCCGTCCCCCGCGCCCTCCGCGCTCCCCGTAGGTCCCGCCCCAGCGCGCCCCCGGGGCGCAGCCCCGATGAGCGCGTCTATCCGCCGCGCCGCTTCTGAGCTGTGCGCCGCCCTGCGGATTCCGTCGGACGGCGCCTCGTACGCGGCGCTCTCCGCTATGATAGCGGAACGCCTGCCTCTCGATCCTTCCACGGCGCTGGCGCTGCGAAGGGCGGTCCGTCGCCACGGCGACGATCCGGCGGCCGCCAGCGTAGCTGCCAGGGCCGCGTCGGTCGGCCTCGATCCTGGGGGGGAGGCCTGCGAACGGATCCTCGGCATCCTCGATCATGACGATACGGACGGTTCAGGCTCCGCGGGCGGTTCTTTCGGTAGCGGCGATTCCTCGGGCGGCGGTACCGGGGACGGGGAGGCCGCCGGCCGCCATGGGGACGGATCCGGCGGCCGCCATGGGGACGAATCGCCGCCGGGGGCCGCTGCCGACCAGTCCGGTATACTTGAGATCGCGAGGAGCCTCGAGGCCGCCGCGGCCGCCGCTATGGGCGATCCCGACGCGACGAGGCTCGCGACGCCTGACCCCGCGGGCCCGTACTGGGCCTGCCTGCCATTCAAGACGGAATTCCGCGGCGTTAATTACCATGGTTTCTTCCGTTTATGGTATTATAGTAAGGGAACGAAGGCGGGGCGCCTCTTGGCCGATATCCGATTCGGCGACCAGCGTAGGCTGCTCGAGGTCTCGGGCGCGGGGAACGGGACGAGGATAGCCTATTATTCCGGCGACGAGGCCGAGAGGACGGCGTTCGAGAAGGAATTCTCGGGCTACGCCGGGGTAGCGTCCGGCGATCTCGAGGAGGGTTACCTTAGGGAGCTCGGCTCGCGGAAAGGCGTAGACGAGGATGCCTAAGAGACCCATCCGTAGCTCGGTAGCGCTCCGGTACGACGAGTCGTCGCCCGCTCCTATAGTCGTCGCCAAGGGTACCGGGAGGACGGCGGAGCGTATCGACGGCCTGGCCGAGGCCTCGGGCGTTCCCGTGATCCGGGACGACGCCATCGTAGCGGGACTGGAGCCTGTAGATATCGGCGAGTTCGTGCCGCCCGAGTACTGGGAGCTCGTGGCGCGCGTGCTAGCTTTTATAAGGAAAGTACGACCATGAAAAAGAAGTATTCGCTCGACAGGATCCTGCCCGGATCTCGGTTCACGGCCGACGCGTTCTCGGAAGGCGATATCATGTTCGCGCCGGCCGGCGTAGCCATACGCGCGAAGGATATAGAGGGGCTGAAGCGCTGGGGCATAGGCTCGGTCTTCAGCGAGGGACAGCTCGAGGCCCCCGCGGATAAGGCCGCCGATAACGCGGCTGACAGCGCCGCGGGGCCCTCCGCCTCTATCCGCGCCGCCGCCGCCTCGGCCGCCGCGAACGAGGGCCGCGCCAAGGCGGGAGGCTCCAGGGCCGGGCTCGCGGCTTTCGCCGACCACGCCCTCTACGCGGCCTATACCGATATGATAGACAGGCTCAAGCGCCTCATGGACAGCATAGCCCAGGGCGAGAAGGTCGAGCCGAAGAACGTCGATAAGCTTTCCCAGGACCTCGTACAGCTCGTCAGGGAGAAGGATTCTATAGTCGTATCGGCCATACTGTCGGCGGACGTGCAAGGCTACGACCTCGCAAGGGCCGGCGTCAATTGCGCCATCCTATCGGTGGTCGTCGGCCAGACGATGAAGCTGCCGCCTCATCGCCTCGTCCACCTGGCCTCGGGGGCGTTGCTCCACGACGTAGGCATGCTCCGGGTCCCCGAGGCGATCATCAAGAAGAAAGGCACGCTTAGCCCCGAGGAGGCGCAGAAGATGCGCGCCCACCCGCTGCTCTCGTACCGCATCGTCATCAAGGAGCTCCAGTATCCCGACGACGTGGGCCTCGTAGGCCTGCAGCATCACGAGCGATGGGACGGCGACGGATATCCCAGGAGGACGGCGGGCCAGGATATAGACCTCCTGGCGCGCATCGTCTCCGTGGCGGACGCCTTCGAGGCCATGGTGAGCCAGAAGCCGTATAGGAACTCGATGATAGGCTACGCGGCCATCAAGAACCTGCTGTCGGATAACTCCAGGCGCTTCGACCCCGACGTGCTCAAGGCCTTCGTCAGGAGCATGGGCATCTATCCCATCGGTTCCATAGTCGTCCTCAATAACGCGGCCATAGCCAAGGTCGTAGACACCCACGCCGACGCGCCCCTGAGGCCTAAGCTGAGGGTCATAGTCGACGAGTTCGGGAAGCACTTCAAGGACGAGTCGGGCGACTCTATAGACCTCCTGGCCGAGAAGACCCTCTTCATAGCGCGCGCCGTCGATCCCCGGGAGCTGGCAGCCCAGGCGTGATAAGCCGGAGCGCGAAGGGCAGGGCGGCGGAGGAGCTCGTCGCCGCCTCGCTCGCGGACCGCGGATGGGATATCGTCGCCAGGAACTGGCGCGGCGGTCGCGGCGAGCTGGATATAGTGGCCCTCAAGGACGGCGTCCTCGCCGTCGTCGAGGTCAAGGACGTCGGCGCGTACGGGCTAGAGAGCCTCGAATCTTCGGTCGGGCGAGTAAAACGCCTGCGGATAGTAGAAACGTCTAAACTCTTCGTCTCCGCGCATCGAGAATTTAGTAACGCCGTCGTTCGGTACGACGTCGCCACCGTCGCGGCAGGTACCGCGGCGGATTACTTCGAGAACGCGTTCGCGGAGCGCACATGATGAAGGCAACGGCAAACGATTCGGTCGACGACAGGCTTGAAGAACTCAAGGTCATGGTGCATGATGAGCGCTATATGGACGGGGCTATTCTTCGCATAGCGTACCTGCTCAGCGATGAAATCATGGACGGTATCGGAGTAAGTAATGGCGGATGGAAACAAGGATTCAAGGCGTAGGTTCGGAAGGCGGGGACGCGGACGCTCCGGGCAGAGGGACGGCGAGCGGGTAGCGGCTAAGGCCGGGCAGGCCGAGCCGGCCGAGGAAGCCAAGTCGGCGCTCGCCGATCAGCCGCCCGTAGTCTGTTCCATATGCGAGAAGCAGATCTTCGACCTCTCTAGCGCCCTGGCGGGTAGGGACGGCGGGCAGCCGGTGCATTTCGACTGCGCGCTGGCCCAGGCGGCGGTAGGAGAGAACCTCGAGCCCTCCGAGCGCGTCGCGTACATAGGCCGAGGAGCCTTCGCCGTCGTCGAGTACCGAGATAAGAGCATGACCGCCTTCACCGTCAAGCGCCGTATCCAATGGGAGAAGGAAGGCGAGAAATTCGACTGGCGCAAGTCTATCCAGCACCGGATGGGCCTGTAGCCATCGATATCCCGGCCCCCTAGCCCGAGCGATCGCCCCCCCGTACAGAAGAACGTAGAGACGGGATCCGCCTGGACTCGCCGGTCCCCGCGCATATACTTGTAGGACGGGAGGCCCTATGTCCGACGCATCGTATACCGTATTGATAGTCGACGATTCCGGCTCGAACAGGGCCTTCCTCGCCAGCATCCTGGAGGAGGACGGCTATAGGATAGCCCAGGCTTCCGACGGCGAGGCCTGCCTCGCGGCCGCGGCGACCGAGCGGCCGGTGCTCATCCTCCTGGACGTGGTCATGCCGGGCATGGACGGCTTCGAGGCGCTACGGCGCCTGAAGGCGGACCCGGCGACCAGGCGCATAGCGGTGATAATGCTCACGAGCCTTGGCGACCAGGAGTCGAAGCTCAAGGCCTTCGATTTCGGCGCGATCGATTACATCGTCAAGTCGGCTAACGAGGCGGAGGTGAGGGCTCGGGTCCGCGTGCACGTGCGTCTCGCCAAGGCCAACGAGGAGCTCGTGGAGGCGCGCGCCGAGAGCCTGAAGCAGATAGCCGCGGCTCAGCGATCGCTACTCGTTAACCCGTCGGACCTGCCCGAAGCGCGCTTCTCGGTGTACTACCGATCCCTCCACGAGGCGGGCGGCGACTTCTACGACGTCGTGCCGGTGTCCGACGGCGTATACTTCTATTTGATGGCCGACGTAGCCGGGCACGACGTAGGGACGAGCTACGTGACGCCGGCGGTCAAGGTGCTCCTCAAGCAATGCGCGACGCCCGCGCATTCGGTGGAGGAGGCCCTCTCGTACCTGAACGGCGTCCTCTCCAAGACGATACTCGAGGACAACTACCTGACGGCGTTCGCGCTCCGAATAAACAGGAGGGCGGGAAAGGCCGTCTTCGCGGCCGCTGGCCATCCGCCCGCCCTCTATATCCCGAGGGAAGGGCCCGTCTCGATGGCGGCATGCGAGAATCCTTTCGTAGGCATGCTCGAGGAGTCGATGTACCGTTCCGAATCCATGGAGGTACGGGAGGGCGACCGTTTCCTGCTCTATACCGACGGGCTCGTGGAGAACCGGCTCGACCTGAGGTCCTCGGCTGATTCTAGCGACCGGCTGATAGCCGCGGCTGGACGCCTACGGACGCTGCCCTTGGCCGACCTGCCCGTCGCGTTCGTACGGGAAATGGGGGCCGACAGGCCCGAGGACGACGTCGCGGTGATGGCCGTGGAAGTCTGAGTATGCCCGCGCTCCTCGAGCTCGATATCCATACGATCCTGGTCCTCCTCGTCGTAGGGAACGCCAGCGCCGTCGCTACCCTCGTCGTGTATCAATGGAAGCTAGGATTGGAGCCGTCGGTAAGGCGTTATGTCGCCGGCGCGAGCCTGCAGGCCGCGGCGTGGACCCTGCTATACCTGAGGGGCGTCGTTCCCGCGGCGCTCTCCATCCACGTAGGCAACGCCGCCCTGATCTCCGGCTTCGGCCTGGAATGCCTCGCCCTCAGCACCTCGGACGCTCCGTCCGCTAGGAAGGACGCCGCGTACGCGCTCATAGCGAGCATAGGGATAGCAGTTTTTCTGGCGTTCGCCGGTTCCGCGCCGAATATCAGGGTGTTCGTGGCCTCTATCGTCTCTATAGGCCCCTACGCGGCCCTCTCGTTCTTCATGTTCCGCGGACGAGGGGGGCTCCATGCCTTCATCGGGCTCGTCAGCGCGTTCTACTGCCTGGTATTGGCGGCGAGGGCCGCGGCGTCCGCGGCCCTAGGCCCCGAGTTCTCGCTATTCACGTCGGCGTTTATACAGACGCTGGCCTTCGTCCCGCTTTTCCTGTTCAAATTCGTCTCGACCATAGGCTTCATACTGCTCATTAAGGAACGCAGCGACATGCTCCTGGCGGAGAGCGAGGAAAAATTCCGTACTCTGGTCGAGCGGGCCAGCGAGGCCATAATCATCATCCAGGACGAGCTGGTCGTGTACGGGAATCCCAAGGCCGCCTCGCTCCTCGGCCTCGGGCCCGCCGAGCTCGTCGGCCGCGGCTTCCTAGAATTCGTATGGCCCGGAGACCGCACTCTAGTGCTCGATTATCATCGGTCCCGCGTCTCCGGCGGATCGCCCCCGGACGCATACGACATGAGGCTCCTGGACGCGGCCGGGGAAGCCCATTGGCTGTCGGTCTCCTCCGCGATCATCCAATGGGGCGGACGGATGGCTATCATGGGCCTCCTTACGGACATCGACGCCCGCAAGCGTTCCGAGTCCCAGGTGGCGCGGCTCCTGGCGGAGAAGGAGACGCTGCTACGGGAGGTCCACCATAGGATCAAGAATAACCTGGCCGTCGCCTCCAGCCTCCTATCGCTACAGTCGGCCTTCGCGGAGGGCAAGGATCCCTCCGTCGTGCTCATCGACGCGCGGAACCGCCTGCGATCGCTCGCGCAGCTCTACGACCTCATGAACGCCAAGGGCAGCTACGCGCGGGCGTCGATGAAGGATTTCCTCTCCGCGCTCGCGAGCGACCTCGCGGACGTCCTGTCCTCGTCGGCCTCGTCGGCCCCGACGAGGTTCGACCTCGACATCGACGACCTTGAGCTCGACGCCGATCGCCTGGCCACGCTCGGCCTTATCGTGAACGAGATAGTGACCAACTCGATGAAGTACGCGTTCGCCGGTATCGCCGATCCACGCGTCTCGATAACGGCCTCCGCGCGGGACGGTACCGTTCGCGTCCTCTGCGGCGATAACGGAACGGGCCTCGTCATGGACGAAGCGCGGCGCGCGGGGACCGGGCTAGGCCTGCAGCTCATTGAGTCTCTCGCGTCGCAGCTGGGCGCGTCCATCCGCGTCGAGACGGAAGGCGGTACCCGCTACGCGATGGAGTTCCCGGCCGAGGCTCCGGGAAGAGGCTAGGAGGCCGTCCCGCGCCGCAAGGGCGGCCCGAAACGGGCGGCCCGAATCGGGCGGCCCGAATCGGGCGGCGGCTATGGCAATCGTCCCCGTCATGGCTTACCCTTGAGGCATGGAAGCGAAGACCCTTTCGTACGCGCTAGCGTTGACGGGAATCGCCTTGGCGGCCTGCGCCGTAGCCTTCGCCCTGTTCCGCAGGGAGCGCGGCGTCTGGATATACGCGGCTGGGTTCGTCTCGGCGTTCGTCGCCTACTCGCTATTACTCGGCCAAGGCGACTTGCCCCGGGCCTTCAGCTGCGTCTTGGCGAGCGCGCTGCTCGTCTTCTTCCAGCTTTGCCTGGCTTGGGGCTATAGGAGCCGGTCCGGCGCGCGCCCGGGATGGCCGAGGCGTTTCTGGGCCTATGCGGCGGCCACGCTCGCCTCGCTCTCGCTCGCGACCGCGCTCGTCGACTCGTTCGCGCTCAGGGCGATCCTGTCTTCCTGCCTGACGGCGATCGCGGCGATAGAGTTCCTCGCGGCGATACGCGCTAGCGACGCGGCCGTAGCCCCTATCCTCAGGCTGTCCGCCCGCGTAGTGGCCCTGGCGTTCATAGCCTTCCACGCGGGGCGGATCGCCCTGCTCGCGGCGTCCGGCGACTCGTCGGCCGCGCTCGCGGGCGACGGGGCCGCGAGCGCCGGGCTCACGGAGGACGGGCTGGCGAACGCCTATACGCTCTCGTTCTCGCTCCTCTTCTCGGTCCTGTGGGCCGGTCTCGTAGTGGCCCTCGACGTGGCTGACCTCCTCTCTCAGCTCGGGCGCAAGAACGACGCGCTGCAGGCCATGGCCACGAGCGACGAGCTGACCGGGCTGCGTAATCGCCATAGCCTGGAGCCTAGGCTACGAGCCGAGATGGAGCGCTCGTCGAGGTACGGCCTGCCGTTGTCCATCGTGCTTTTCGATATCGACCATTTCAAGCGGGTCAACGATACCTGGGGGCACCAGGCCGGCGACGAGGTCCTGAGGCGCATGGCCGGCCTCGCGAGCGCCCTCGTGCGGGAGCCCGACGACCTGTTCCGCTGGGGCGGCGAGGAATTCCTGCTGGTAGCGCCTCACACCGCCCTGGCGGGCGCGGCGGCGCTCGCGGAGAAGCTCAGGCTCGCCGTCGCCAGGGAGGCCTTCCCCCTCGTCGGCGAGGTCACCGCGAGCTTCGGGGTAGCGGAATGGCCGCCGGAAGGGAGCCTGGAGGCCTGGTTCGCCCGCGTCGACCAGGCCCTGTACAGGGCCAAGAACGGCGGCCGGAACAGGGTCGTGGCGATAGGAGGCGACGAGGCGCTGCCGGTCGCTAGCGTCCGGATCGCCTGGAGGGACGAATGGTCGTCGGGGAACGAGCTCATCGACGCTCAGCATATCAGGCTCATAGAGCTGGCCAACTCGCTCTTGGCCATATCGCTCTCCGGCGGCGAAGGCGAGTCCGACGCCGTCGACGCCCTGGTCGAGCACGTCAAGGCGCACTTCGCCGACGAGGAGCGAGTGCTGGCGGAGGTAGGCTACCCCGACGCGGCGGCCCACGCGAAGCTCCACGCCGGCCTCTCGCTCGCGGCGGGGGAGCTGCGGACCAGGCTAGGCGCCGAAGGCTCGTCCGCCCTGTTCGATTTCCTCGTCAATCGCGTGGTCGTCGAACACCTGGTAAAGGCCGACTCGCTCTTCTTCGCGTATACGCGCGGCGCGAGGGGCTGAGCGGGCCCGATCCGGCCCGGCCTCGCGCTCGGCTACTCCTCCCGCTATAGCTCGATCACGCTACGGGGAAGCGGAGCGTGCACGAAGTACCTCCGTCGACCTCGACCGCGAGCGTACCGTCGAGCTGCCGCATGAGCATATCGACGAGATCCAGTCCGAAGCCCTTGCGGAAACCCGCGCTCGCGGGGTCTGTCATCCCGATCCCGTCGTCCCGGACGAGTACCGTCACCACGCCGTCGATCGACGACGCGGAGATAGTGATGGTCCCGGAGTCCCGGCCCGCGAACGCGTGCTTCATGCTGTTAGTCATGAGCTCGTTGCACAGGATGCCCAGGGGGGCGAGGTACTGGACGTTGAGCGAGAAATCCTGGACGTCCATGACGAGCGATATGTCCGCTCGCCTCGGGAAGGTCCCGAGCACGCCGGGGGCGAGCGACTCGAGGTAGGCCTTCGCCGATAGCTCCCTATAGTTCTCGGAGCAGTATAGCTTGTCGTACAGCACTATCATGCTCTGCACGCGGTTCTCCGCGTCCTGTATCGCCGAGAAAGCGGGAGAGTCGCGCAGGGCGTCCTTCTGAAGCTGGAGCAGCCCCCGTATCGTATTCATATTGTTCTTGATGCGATGGTGGACTTCCTTAAGGAGGATCTCCTTCTCCTCGAGCAGGGACTTGATCTCAAGGTCGGCCCTCACCCTGTCCGTAATATCCCTGGCGAAGCCCAGGTAGCGGTCGTCGGATAGCTTGACGCCCTCGAGCGACCAGCGCCGGATCTCCCCGTCCTTCCGCCGATAGGAGAATTCATCCTTCGAGCTTCCCTTCTCCTTCAGGGCCCGGAAGTACCGCATGTCCTCCTCGGCCGTGGACCTCGGCTGGAGGTCGATTACCGATAGGGAGCGCAGCTCCCGCTCGGTATACCCCGTCAGCCTCTGGGCCGCGGGATTAGCCTCGAGGTACCGACCCTCCGAGTCGACGACGAAGATGCCCTCGGGATCGTTCTCGATGTAGCTCCTCAGCTTGGCCTCTCGCTCGCTCAGCTCGCGGGTGGCGCGCCTCACCCTCGAGCGGAGGAGGATGGAGAAGGACAGGAGGGCGCCCAGGAGCAGCAGCATCCCGGCGGCGACATATACGACCCAGCGAGGGATGGCCTGAACCAGGCTCGTCTCGCCGTAGGTCCACCTTTGGCGCGCCAGGGAATAGACCGACGATTGCTGGTGCTTCCATGTCTCGAGGTACCCGTCCAGCGTCGAGAGCAGCTCGGCGTTCTTGCCCTCGGCCACGGCGAAGAAGATATCGAAGGGGTTGAAAATGACGCCGGTAGACCGAATCCCGTATTGCCGCTGCCTACCCGCCCCGAAGGTGCAGTTGACGACGCCCCCGTCTGCCCGGCCGTCGACGATGGCCTTGAAAACGTCCTCGAACGAGCCCTCCTCGAGTATCTCGACCGTGATGCGGAGCGAGTCGACGAGCGTCCGGAAGTTCTGCGCGTTATAGTCGCCCTTCATCAGCGCGACCCGCTTGCCCTCGAAGTCGGTGATGCCCCTGATATCGGAATCGATGCCGACGTAGAGCTCGCTCCAGACCGTAAGGAGCGGTTCCTCGCCGTAGTCCAGGTAGCGCTCGCGTTCCGGCGTGTAGGCTACGCTCGTAAGGAGGTCCACGCTCCCGTCCTTGATCCGCTCCAATCCCTCGTTCCAGGTACCCCATACGTATTCGAAGTCAATGCCCCGCTCGCGTCCCACCTCGGCCAAGGCGTCGACGTAGAAGCCCTTCACCTTCCCGTCGACGTCGAGGAAGATCCCCGGATAGTAGTTGAAGGCGCCGACCCTGACCGTGGCGTTCCCCTCGGCCCGGGCCGCGGGGAACGATAGGAGCATAAGGACTGCGAAGCATAAGGCCCTTTTTACCATTCGACGCTCCCCTTGCCAACGATCCGAGGCGAGTCTATTACCGCGTCAGCGCTCGCGGGCGTACGACGGTAGTATCTATTCTATGCGACCGGATCAGCTCCGTACAAGTCGCGCCGGGGAGGGGGATCATGCAGGGGCCCGCGCGGGAGGAGCGCGCTCAAGTAATTGCGCCCGCCGCGCGTCAGGCCCGTTAATACCTTACGAAGGGAAATCATGCTCAAGCCGTTATCGCCTATCGTAGACGGCGGCTATCTCATGTATCCTGCGCTTCAGCTCCGCGCGGATACGAGACGGCTCCAGGCACTCGCATTTCTTCCCGAAGCTTAGGAGAAGGTCGTAATAGTAGTCGTTCTCTATGAAAGGAAAGCTAACGACGCGATGCTCGTCGCCGTCCGGCGTATAGCTATCGTCCGCGCAATAATCGAGGATCCTGTCCATGATAGAGTCGTGGACGCGGATCTTGATCATCGTCCTCACGGTCGGCAGGATATCGGCGAAGCCTAGCTGCGGGTTTTTAAATTCCCGCGGCTTGAAACGCTCATCCCGTATCCGTAGGCCCGCCATGCGGGATAGCTTGAACAGGCGAAAATCCTCTCTCGCATGGCAGTACCCTTGCCAATACCACTGGCCGCCTTTCAATACCAGCTGATACGGCTCCGCCGTCCGCGCGGTCCTGTTCCCGTGGCGGTCAGCGTATTCGAACGATAGTAGCCTGCTCTCCCTCAAGGCCGTCTTGATGATCTCTAAATACGGCTGCACGTCCTTTTCGCCGAGCCACGGGCTTAGGTCTATATATACTTGATTCGCTCTTAGCTCGATGTCGCTCGCTCTGCCGGCGGGCATAAGATTCTTGACCTTCGCGAGGGCGTTCGCCAGTTCGTCGCTCCGCATCATGCTCGAAAGGCCGGAAAGCCCCATCAGGATAGCGGAAAGGTCCGCGGCCGAGAATACGCTTCTGTCTATCTTGTATTCCCGCATTATCTCGAAGCCGCCGCCCGCGCCCGACGTCGAGCGGACGGGGACGCCCGCCATGTTTATAGCGTCGATGTCGCGGTAGATCGTGCGGGGCGAGACTTCATACATTTCCGCTAATTCCTGCGCGCCTATGCGCTTCCTATCAAGGAGCGTCAGGATAATGCTAATAAGCCTGTCTACTTTCATCGTACAGCCAGCCTGCCGGGAATTCCTCGCTATCATTGTGGATCGTTGCCATACAGTTGTCAACAATCGCGGGCTATCATGTCAAGGAATCGAATCTCTCTGCTATAAGGAGGAAGCTCATGCTTAGCGATGAAAACAGCTCGTGCACGCTATCTGGAGGAGGCGCCATGCAGGCGAGGGCCTTGGTTATTATCGATATACAAAACGATATAACGAAGAATTATAAAGACGTGATCGGCAATATAAACGAGGCCATTGGCTGGGCGGTCGGCAATAGTATCCACGTCGTCTATATAAGGCATGAGAACCTGTCGGCCGGCACGAGGACTTTCAAGCCGGACACGCATGGGGCCGAGCTGGTTTCCGACATGAGGATAGCGTCAAGGAACGTGTTTACGAAATCGAAGGGAAACGCGTTGAGCTGCGAGGAATTTAGCGAGTTTATCGGTAGGAACGGAATCCGCGATCTCTTCATAGCCGGAGCTGACGCCGTCGCCTGCGTCAAGTCGACTTGCTACAACCTGCGGAAAGCCGGGTACGGCGTGACCGTCCTGTCGGATTGCGTCACTAGCTATGATAAGACGAAAATCGACGAGATGCTACGCTATTACGAGAGCAAGGGCAGCAGGATTATAAGCTCGAAGGACTTGCCGACGTAGGCTCCCGCCATAGTACCCCTGGGTGTGGCGCGAGCCGGCGACGCGCCGCGGGGGGGCTGGGGGGAGCGGGGAGGGCCGGGGGGGCCGGGGGGGCCGGGGGGGCCGGGGGGATCCGCCCCCGGAGAAGATCCCCCCCATCCTCATTTCCTCTTTATCGTCTCGAACCCGACGTAGGGCACGAGGGCCGGAGGAATCTTCACCGTGCCGTCCGCCTGCTGGTAGTTCTCGAGGAGGGCGATGATGCCGCGGCTTATGGCTATGGCGGTGCCGTTGAGCATGTGGACGTACTTGTTCTTGCCGTCGTCGTCCTTGTACTTGATGTTGAGGCGCCGCGCCTGGTAGTCGGTGCAGTTGGAGGTGCTGGTCACCTCGCCCCACTCGCCGCCGTTCCGGCCCGGCATCCAGGCCTCGAGGTCCCACTTGCGGTAGGCGGGGGCGCCGAGGTCTCCGGTGCAGGTGTCCACGACGCGGAAGGGGATGCCTAATCCCGAGAATATCTCCTCCTCGATGAGCCTGAGCTCCTCGTGGATGGCTCCCGAGTCCTCCGGGAGGCAGTATGCGAACATCTCCAGCTTGGTGAACTGGTGCACGCGGTAGAGTCCCTTGGAGAACTGCCCGGATGCGCCCGCCTCGCGGCGGAAGCAGTGGGAGAGGCCCGCCATGCGGAGCGGCAGCTTGTCCTTGGAGAAGATCGTGTCGGAGTAGTACCCGCCCAGGGTTATCTCGGCGGTGCCTACGAGGCAGGTCCCGTCGCCCTCGACCGTGTACACGTTAGACTCGGCGCCTCGCGGGTTGAAGCCTATGCCTTCCAGTATCTCGGTCTTGGCCACGTCGGGCGTGATGAAGGGAGTGAAGCCCTTCTTCGCGAGGATATCAAGGACGTAGCGCACGAGGCCCAGCTCGAGGAATACGCCCTCGTTCTTGAGGTAGTAGAATTTGGTGCCGGAGACCTTGGTGCCGGCGTCGAAGTCTATTATATCGAGGTCCTGGCCCAGCTGGACGTGGTCCTTGGGCTCGAAGTCGAACTCCGTCGGCGTCCCGACGCGCTTGACCTCTGTGTTGTCCTTGTCTTCCTTGCCTATGGGGGCGTCGGGGTGGGCCATGTTGGGGATGCGGCGCAGCTCGGCGTCGAGGCGCGACAATACGTCCTCGGCCTCGGCCTCCAGCGCGGCTATGGCGTCCTTGAGGCGCTTCCCCTCGGCTATCAGCCCGTCGCGGACCGCCGCCTCGAGCTTACCCTTCATCGCCGCCGCGTTCTCGTTGCGGGAGCGGCGCTCGTCCTCGAGACGCTTGAGCAGCTCGTTGCGCTTGTCGAAGAGGGCCGCGACGAGGTCGGCGTCGGCCTTCATGAAGCGGTCGCCTATGTTTTTCTTGACCGCGTCCAGGTTGTCCTTTATGAAGCGTAAGTCTAGCATGGTGCGGACGATCATAGACTAAAGGTAGCTTGTATTCAACGGTCTTTTTTTGGTACCCTATCAGGCATGAAGCTGGAGATAAACCCGAGGGGCAACGGAGCTTGCCCCATATGCGTATCGCATGGCTCGTGCCTCGTGCAGCGGAAGCTGGCGGATAACGTCCGCGAGCTAGGGCCGTCGGCCGACGACGAGATGGAGATAGTGGTCTACTCCTGCCCCTACTTCAAGGAGAAGTCCGCATCGTGATAGAGCGACTGGAGATCGTGGCGGCCCGGCTCAGGCAGCTC
Organism: Spirochaetota bacterium; assembly: GCA_018816345.1. Taxonomy (GTDB): domain Bacteria; phylum Spirochaetota; class Spirochaetia; order Treponematales; family UBA12059; genus SZUA-370. The sequence continues at coordinate 50,790 of JAHIWG010000166.1, forward strand.
GAGGACCTCGTATCCGATCCGGGCCTGGCCCGCGACGCCAAGCGCTACAAGGAGACGATGCGCGAGCGCTCACGCCTCTCCGAGATCATGGCGGCCTACGCCGATTACGAGCGCCTGGAGGGCGAGATAGCGGGGGCCAAGGCCATGGTCCGCGACGAGCCGGACCCGGAGCTCAAGGAGATGGCCCGCGAGGAGCTCCGCGGCCTCGAGGAGAGCCTGTCCGCCGCCGAGAAGCTCGTCACCGAGCTCCTGGTGCCGCGCGACCCCCTGGACGACAAGAACACCATCATGGAGATACGCGCCGGCACCGGCGGCGACGAGGCCGCCCTGTTCGTGGCCGACCTGTACCGCATGTATTCCCGCTACGCCGACGATAAGAAGTGGAAGATAGAGGTGATGTCGAGCTCCGAGACCGGCCTCGGCGGCTTCAAGGAGATAATCCTGGCCGTCTCCGGCGACCAGGTCTTCGGCAAGCTGCGCTGGGAGTCCGGCGTTCACCGCGTGCAGCGCGTGCCCGCCACCGAGGGCTCGGGCCGTATACACACGAGCGCCGTCACCGTGGCGGTCCTGCCCGAGGCCGAGGAGACCGAGGTGGATATACGCCCGGAGGACCTGCGCGTCGACGTGATGCGCGCCGGCGGCCCCGGCGGGCAGTGCGTCAACACCACCGACTCCGCGGTCAGGCTCACCCACCTCCCGACGGGCCTCGTGGTGCATTGCCAGGACGAGAAGAGCCAGATAAAGAACAAGGCCAAGGCCCTGCGCATCCTGCGATCCAGGATATACGAGCTCGAGGAAGAGAAGAAGAACGCCGAGCGCGCGGCCGAGCGGCGCGGGCAGATAGGCTCGGGCGACCGCTCCGAGCGCATCCGTACGTATAACTTCCCGCAGAACCGCGTCACCGACCACCGTATCGACGTGACGCTGTACAAGCTGGACTTGTTCATGCAAGGCGACATGGACGAGATCGTGCAAGGCCTGGCCCTCCGCGCCCGCGAGGACGCGATGAAGGAAGAGCAGCCGTGATCCGGGAAGCGGAGCCGACGCCATGACAGTGCGGGCGGCCCTTGCGGAAGGAACCGGCGCCCTCGAGGGGAGCTGCCCGGGATCGCCTTTCCTGGACGCCGCCCTCCTCCTGTCCTCCTCCATGGGAATGGAGCGGGACAGGCTCCTCGCCTCCATGCCCGACGAAGTGCCTCCCGGCCCTCTGGAGCGGTACCGCGCCCTCCTGTCGCGCCGCCGTTCCGGCGTGAGCGTGGCCTATATCCTCGGCTATAAGGAATTCTACGGGAGACGATACGCCGTGGATCCCCGCGTCCTCGTACCCAGGCCGGATACCGAGATCCTCGTCGAGACGGCCCTGGCGCTGCTGCCGCCGGCGGGCGGGATACCTTCCCGCAGGGTACGCTGCCATGACGCCTTTACCGGTTCCGGCTGCGTCGGCATCACTATCGCCGCCGAGCGCCCCGACGTCGAGGTGAGCCTGTCGGACGCCTCTCCCGACGCCCTCGCCGTATGCGCCGCCAACGCGCGCGCCGTCCTGGGCCGCGACCTGGAACTCGGTATAGGCGACGTCCTGTCGGCCGCCGCCTGGCCCCTGGACCTCGTCGTGGCCAACCCCCCGTACGTGAGCACGGTCCTGACCGACGAGATAGAGGCCGCGGGGGGCTCCGAGCCGAGGTCGGCCCTCGACGGCGGCGAGCTCGGCCTCGACCTGTACCCCGCCCTGGCTAGGCAGGCCTTCGCTCTCCTGGCGGAGGGCGGCGCCCTCGTCGCCGAGATAGGCGAGGAGCAGGGGCGGGCCGTCAAGGCGATCTTCGAGGACGCCGGCTTCGTCGGCGTCGAGATACGCGCCGACCTCGCGGGAGCCGACCGCGTGGTCTCCGGGAGCAAGCATGCAGTACGACGATAGGCTCGACGACTACCTCGGCCGCTTCTCGGACGCGGACGCGGAGCGCATCAGGGCGGCCCGCGCCTGGGCCGCGGAGCTCCACGCCGGCAGCTTCCGCGCCTCGGGGGAGCCTACGGTGACCCACCCCGAGCGCGTGGCCGCGGTGCTCGCGGGCATGGGCATGGACGCCGACAGCGTCGTCGCGGGCCTCCTCCACCAGGCCATAGAGGACGGGCTCGCTACCGGCAAGACCGTCCAGGAGCGCTACGGCGAGCGCGTCGGGACCCTCGTCGAGGAGCTGTCGCGCATGGCCGCGCTCAAGGCCAAGAACAAGACTATCCAGGCCGCCGAGGCCATACGCAAGATGCTGTTCGCCCTGACCCGCGACCTCCGCGTCATCATCGTGAAGCTGGCGGACAAGCTCGACAACATGCGCACCCTCAAGTGGCTGCCCGAGGAGGAGCGCCGCCGCATAGCCGCAGAGTGCGTGGACGTATTCGCCCCCCTGGCCGACCGCCTGGGCATAAGCTGGATGAAGGACGAGCTCGAGGACCTCGCGCTCAAGGAGATCAACCGCGAGGCCTTCGACCAGATAAAGCTGCTCGTCGCGGCCAAGAAGCCCGAGCGCGAGGCCTTCCTGGAGCGCGCGAGGGGCGACATAGAGTCGGCGGCCAAGGCGGAGGGCATCGGCGTCGACGTGATGTCGCGCGCCAAGCACTTCTACTCGATATACCAGAAGATGAGGAAGCGGGCCAAGGGAGCCGACGAGCTGTACGACCTGTCAGGCATGCGCGTCCTCTGCGACGAGGAGAGCGAGTGCTACGCCGTGCTTGGCATAGTGCACGGGCTCTGGAAGCCCCTGGACGGGCGGTTCAAGGACTACATCGCCATGCCCAAGTCAAACGGCTACCGGAGCCTCCACACCACGGTGATGGCCGAGGGAGGCATGCTCCTCGAGATACAGATACGGACCCGCGACATGCACAGGGTGGCGGAGTTCGGCGTCGCCTCCCACTGGCTGTACAAGAAGGGCACGAGCGCCGAGATAGTCCGGCCGGAGGACGTCGGGATCGTCAACAGGCTCAAGGACTGGGGCGCCATGCTGGAGTCGGGCTCCGACTTCCTCGAGGACATCAAGCGCGAGATACTCAAGGATTCCATAATCGTCTTCACGCCCAAGGGCGACGCCATAGAGCTGGCCGCCGGCGCCACGCCCCTGGACTTCGCCTACGCCATACATAGCGACGTGGGCAACCGATGCCTGGCCGCCAAGGCGGACGGCGCCATCGTGTCGCTCGACTCCGAGCTCAAGAACACCCAGGTCGTGGAGATCGTGACGAGCGCGACCGCCAGGCCCAACGTCAACTGGCTCAAGGCGGTCAAGACGAGCAAGGCCCGGTCCAAGATACGGGCCTGGCTCGTCGCCGAGGGCTCCGTGCTCGCGATAGACAGGAACGTCGTCGCGCGCCGGCGGGACGCGAAGCACGACGAGAAGCCCAAGGCCCATCCCGGCGAGCGGAAGCTGGAGCTCGAGGTGCGCCACGGCGAGGCCAAGCATACCGAACAGAAGAAGCCCGAGGCGACCGATCCTAACGTCGCGCACATGGATTACAGGCCCTACGTACCCGGCGAGGCCACCGACTCCACGAGGGCGGGCATAAGCGTATCCGGCGCGGGAGACCTGATGATACGCTTCGCCTCCTGCTGCAAGCCCGCCGTAGGCGAGCGCATCGTGGGCTACGTCTCCAGGGGCCGCGGCATCATCGTCCACCGGGCCTCCTGCAAGAACCTGCCCGCCATAAAGGAATTCGCCGAGCGTAGCGTCGAGGTGACGTGGGAATCCGCGCCCTCGCTGACGAGGCGCTACCACGTCACGGGCAGGCGCGTCCTGGACCTGTTCTCCGAGATAGAGAACGCCGTCCGGAAGCACGGCGGCCGGCTCGTGGAGGGGCGGCTCGAGGACGGCCACGACAGCCTCTCGGGCGTGTTCACCATGGCGTATCCCAGCGCCGAGGACGCGCGCACCTCCGAGCGTAACCTGAGGCACGTGCCCTCCATCCTCAAGATCAAGCGCATCGAGTAGCTGAAACCGGGGGAGGGCGAGATGATCGATACGACGTTATTCCTCAATGCCATGCAAATAATTTTGCAGACCCTCGAGGAAGGCATCCATATCGTCGATTCCGACGGCAGGAGCGTGCTCTATAACGAGGCCATGGCGCGCATCGAGGGGCTGTCGGCGGAGGACGTCCTCGGGAAGCACCTCCTGGAGGTCTTCCCTTCGTGGAGCGCCTCCGACAGCACCCTCCTATCCGCCCTCTCCTCGGGCCGGACCGTAGACCAGCGCAGGCAGTCGTACCTCAACTTCAACAAGCGGCGCATCACCACGATCAACACGACGTTCCCCATACTGAGCGACGGCGTCATCCTGGGCGCGGTCGAGGTGGCCAAGAACTATACCGAGGTCGACCAGCTGTCCGAGAAGATCATGGACCTCCAGCAGAAGCTGATCGATCCGCCGAAGGCCCGGAGCCGGACGCCCCGGAAGTATACCTTCGACATGCTGATAGGCAGGCATCCTCTCTACATGAACGCTATAGGCATATCCAAGAAGGCCGCCAGGGCCGATTCCAACGTGCTCATAGAGGGAGAGACGGGTACGGGCAAGGAGCTGTTCGCCCAGAGCATCCATAACGATAGCTCCAGGCGCGACGGGCCGTTCGTGGCCGTCAACTGCGCCGCCATGCCTGACACGCTCCTCGAGGGCATATTCTTCGGCACCGCCAAGGGGAGCTATACGGGGGCCGAGGATAGGCCCGGGCTCTTCGAGCAGGCCAACGGGGGGACGCTGTTCCTCGACGAGATAAACTCCATGAGCCTACCGTTGCAGGCCAAGATACTGCGCGCCCTGCAGGAATGCTCCGTGCGGCGCCTGGGCGGGCTCAAGGACCTCTTCGTCGACGTGAGGATAATCGCCGCGAGCAACGAGCCTCTGCACGCGATGATGAAGGCAGGCGCGTTCCGCAAGGACCTGTACTACCGCGTCAACGTTATGAACGTCCAGATTCCCGCGCTCCGTGACAGGAGGGAGGATATCCCGCTCCTTACCGATCACTTCATCAGGCACTATAGCGGCAAGCTGGGCAAGGACGTCTGGATGCCCTCCCCGGAGCTGGAGCGGGCGTTCAAGGACTACGCGTGGGTAGGCAACGTCCGCGAGCTCCAGAACGTCATAGAGAGCGCGATGGCCATGGTGTCGGACGAGAACGTACTGGGCGTGGAGCACCTGCCTCCCCACGTGGACCTCCTGGAGAGGCAGGAGCGGGCGCGGCCTCCCGAGTCCTTCGAGGGGGACCTCGCCGCCTACCTCGAGCGCGTGGAGCGGGCCATACTCGAGGACTGCATGAGCCGGAGCGGAGGCAACGTCTCCAAGGCCGCCCGCCTGGCCGGCGTCTCGCGCCAGAGCCTGCAGTACAAGCTTAAGCGCTTAGGCGTGCCGATCGTTATTCCATAGACAGGCGCAAAAAATATTGCAATAGCGCAAAAAATATTGCCATTGGCGATAGGCTTGTTTCTTCTCGTAATTACATAGCCGCCCCGGCGCAGCGGGGCATAGCGCGGCGTCGCGCGACGTAGCCGCCTCGGAAAAAACCTATTAATCCCATGCCTCTAAAAGAGATGCAATCGCTCGCGCTTCGGCGTGGCATGCGCCGTGGGCCTACCCTCGCTATGTCGCTATACCGTAGCCTTCTTCTGGCACGATTCTTGCATTATTGAGTGTGACAGTTAGTACGACCATCTAACACGCACGAGAATAATCCGGAGGGTTTCATGGACAAGGTACGGGTAGTGATATGGGGATTCGGCGCCATGGGCTCGGGCATGGCCCGTATGATCCTGAACAAGCAGGGCATAGAGATAGTCGGCGTCTGCGACATGCACCCCGACAGGGTAGGGAAAGACTACCGCGACGTGCTGGGCGTACCTCGCGGCGACGGCGCGCCCGTCGTGATAAAGGGCGAGATAGCGGACGTCCTGACCGAGAAGTGCTGCGACATAGCCCTCTGCGCGACCGACTCGTTCACCAAGGACGCCTTCCCCCGCCTCAAGTTCTGCCTGGAGCGCAAGGTCAACGTGATCTCGACCGCCGAGGAGATGTCCTTCCCCGCCGCCAAGAACCCTGAGCTGGCCGCCGAGCTCGATAGGATAGCCAAGGCCAACGGCGTGTCCATCCTCGGCACCGGCATCAACCCCGGCCTCATCATGGACCTCCTCGTCATAGCGATGACCGGGTGCATGGTCGACGTCCGGCATATCGAGGCTAAGCGCGTGAACAGCCTCTCGCCCTTCGGCCCGACCGTCATGCACGAGCAGGGCGTCGGGTTCACCGTCGAGGCCTTCGAGAAGGCCGTCAAGGACGGGACCATGGCCGGCCACGTCGGCTTCCACGAGTCCGTCGCCATGATAGGCGCGGCCCTGGGCTGGAAGGTCGACAAGTTCGAGCAGCAGATGAAGCCCATAGTCACCACCGTAGACCGCAAGAGCCCCCACGGCTTCGCGAAGGCCGGCGACGTCGCCGGCGTCAACATGACCGGCCAGGGCTACGTGGGCGGCGAGGTCAGGATAGACATGATCCACCCCCAGCAGATAGAGCCGGAGATGGAAGGCACCCACACCGGCGACTACGTGACCATACAGGGCACCCCGCCCATCAACCTGGCCAACACCCCCGAGGTGGAGGGAGGGCTCGGGACCATAGCCATGTGCGTCAACATGATCCCCAACGTCATCAACGCGACGCCCGGGCTCAAGACGATGATAGACCTCCCGGTGCCCAGGGCCATCATGGGCGACTTCCGCGACCAGATCAGGCGGGCCTGAGATGGCGGCCGCCGAGAAGGGCGCGTGGGTCGAGATACAGCAGACTATCCTCGAGCCCTCCCAGCGCGCGCCGACCCTGCCGGAGGACACCAAGGCCACGCCGCTCGTGATGCGGGTATCCGGGTTCCTCGTCGAGGGCGGGGACCTGGGCGCGCCCGCGACCGTGGAGACGATCATAGGCCGGCGGCTCGCGGGCACGCTGCGGACGGTCAACCCGAGCTATAGCCATAGCTTCGGGACGACGGTTCCGGAGCTCCTGACCATAGGCGCGGAGGCCGGGCTATGAGCGGCAAGGACATGTCGTACGCGGCCGTGACGGCGCGCAAGAACGATATCATGAAGGCCAGCATGGGCATGGACTACGAGTCGTTCGTGACGAGCCCCGTCGCCTTCGACTACGAGCGCCTCATGGGCGATACGGGCTACTCGCACGACGACATCGTGCGCATCCAGTCCGAGACCAAGGTGGGCGGCACGCCGCTGTACGAGCTGCGGAACCTCACGGAGGCGGTGAGGAAGATAGCCGGCCCCGGCAAGGGCGCGCGCATATTCGTAAAGGACGAGGCCGCCAACGCCTCGGGCAGCTTCAAGGCGCGCCGAGCGTCCATCAGCGCCTTCGAGGCGGCCAAGAAGGGCTACGAGGGCATCATCGCGGCGACGAGCGGCAACTACGGGGCCGCGGTCGCGTCGCAGGCGGCCCAGCGCGGGCTCAAGTGCATCATAGTCCAGGAGGTGTTCGACAGCCGCGGCGTGGGCCAGCCCGAGATAATCGAGAAGAGCCGCGCCTGCGAGGCCTACGGGGCCGAGGTCCTGAGGCTATCGGTGGGGCCGGAGCTGTTCTACGTCCTCCTCCGCACCCTCGAGGAGACGGGCTACTTCAACGCCAGCCTCTATACGCCCTTCGGCATACGCGGCGTGGAGACCCTGGGCACCGAGGTCGCCGCCCAGGTGCGGGAGCGCTGCGGCAAGGATCCCGACGCCGTGGTCATCACCCACGCGGGCGGCGGGAACCTGACGGGTACCGCGCGGGGACTGGCCCTCGCCGGCTGCGCGGGCACGCGCGTCGTCGCCTGCTCCGTGGACCTTGGCGGGCTCCATATGGCCAGCGACCGCGACTTCAACCGAAAATCGTTCACGACTGGCCACACCGGCTTCGGCGTACCGTTCGCCACCTGGCCCGACCGCGTCGACGTGCCCCGCAACGCCGCGAGGCCCCTGCGCTACATGGACGAGTATCAGCTCGTCACCCAGGGCGAGGTCTTCTACGTCACCGAGCTCCTGGCCAAGATGGAGGGCCTCGAGCGCGGCCCGGCGGGCAACACGAGCCTTACCGCGGCGGTGACCCTGGCCAGGCAGATGGACCGCGACCAGGTGGTTGTCGTCCAGGAGACCGAGTATACGGGCGCGGGCAAGCACCACAACAGCCAGCTGTCCTTCGCCAGGCAGAACGGCATCGAGGTCAGGCGGGGCGACCCCGCGGACAACGTGCCGGGCAAGGCCATCGTGATACCCGAGAGCCTCGAGCAGGTTCGCGGGCGCGTGCAGGACATGGACAGGCTCCGCGCCTCGTACCTTAAGAACGCGGCCAAGGCCTACCCGCCCGAGTCGTGGTCGCCCGAGGATATCGCGTTCCTCGCGGCCGACGTCAAGAAGGACGTCGCCTGGGTGCGGGCCGCCGTCAAGGAATTATAGGCCGTAGCGTACGACCGTGCCGGAGAGCGTGACGAAACAGCATGCCGGAACAGCGTACCGGAACAGCGTACCGGAACTACTTACAAGGAGTGATCGATGTCAGACGATAGGATAGCCCGCTTCGAAACGAGGCAGGCGGAACTCAAGAAGATGAGCGACGAGGAGCTTAAGAATCGCTTCTGGAAGCTCTGTAACCAGATGGTCGAGCCCATCGTGGGCCTAGCCAAGACCCACACCTCCCCTTCGATAGAGCGCTCCGTACTCCTTCGCATGGGCATAGACTCGGTCTCCACCCACGCGGTGGTGACGAGGGTCCTCGAGGCCGGGCTCCTGGGCAAGGGCGCTGGAAACGTGGTGCTCAGGCTGTCGCGGAAGACGGGTAAGGATATCAGGGGCGCCGCCCAGGCTATCATCGACGATAAGACCGTCCTGCACGGCCTGTTCTAAGCAAGGAATACGACTATGGCTACCAAAGAATTAGACCCGGCTAAGAAGCTCGATATAGAGGATATAATGAAGGACCTGGCCTCGTACCATCCGCCCCGCAAGGGCTGGACCTGGCGCGAGGTGCCCGCGGAAGGCGTGCGCATGGGGCCCTTCCTCTATCGCAACATGTCCAAGCCCCTGAAGCGGAGCATAGGCCTGCCCGCGTCCAAGTACTTCGACCATATCGACCCCCAGCCCTCCTGCGTGGTGACAACCGAGATAGCCTCGGGCCGCTTCGAGGACGATATACGCCGCATGCGCATGGCCGCCTGGCACGGCGCCGACCACCTGATGGTTATACGCACGACAGGCCAGAGCCACATAGACGGCCTCATGGAAGGTACGCCCGAGGGCACCGGCGGCGTACCCATCACCCGCAAGCAGATACGCGCCAGCCGCAAGGCCTGCGACATGATAGAGGAGGAGGTCGGCCGCCCGATCAACTTCCACAGCTACGTCTCCGGCGTGGCCGGGCCCGAGGTGGCCGTCCTCTTCGCCGAGGAAGGCATAAACGGCGCCCACCAGGACCCTCAGTACAACGTGCTGTACCGCAACGTCAACATGTACCGATCCTTCGTCGACGCCGCCGAGGCCAAGAGGGTCATGTCCGGGGCCCGGATATTCCAGATAGACGGGGCCCATAACGCCAACGCCACCGCCAAGGCGGGGTGGCTCGTCATGCCCGAGCTGATGGTCCAGCACGGCATCAACTGCGCCTTCTCCGTGGCCGCGGGCATGGACAAGAGCCTCATAGGCCTGTCCACCGTGCCGCCCGACGCGCCGCCGGCCCCCAAGCTGTGGTACGACCTGCCCTACGCCATAGCGCTCCGCGAGTTCTTCAGCGACTTCAAGATGCGCGCCCAGCAGAACACGCGCTACATCGAGGCCGACATCGAGGAGGCCGTGCGCACCCATACCATCGATACCCTCATATCGATGCTGACCAGCGCCGACATCCAGAGCACCATAACCCCTGACGAGGGGCGCAACGTGCCCTGGCACTACAACAACATCCGCGGCGTGCAGACGGTCAAGCAGACCTGGGCTGCGCTCGACGGCATCAAGGACCTGGTCAGCCTCAACATGGCCGGCCCCTTAGGCGAGATGGTGCGCGACCTCAAGGAACGGGCCGTGGCCTTCCTCGAGGAGCTCCTGGAGGTAGGCGGCTACTTCGCCGCGGTCGAGAAGGGCTTCTTCGTCGACTCCGCCAAGTATCCCGAGCGCAACGGCGACGGCATAGCCCGCGACGGAAAGGGAGGCGTCGGCGTCGACACCATCGTGGCCCGCGACCCCGACTACTACGCCCCCGTCTGCGACCATTTCGGCGACAATAACGTTCCCGCCGGCCTCTCCAGGCCCTGCGACCCCATAGGCGGCTGTACGCTCTGCGAGCCCGGGAAGATCGTCTACATAGACGAGCTCGACCCCGAGGACAACGCCGACAAGCGCCTGGAGCGGACCCTGCCGTACCGGTCGGGCGACCTCCTGCGCCCCGAGGCCGAGTGGGCCGGGGACGGCACCGTCCTCCTCCAGTTCATGGTTCCCGACAGCGAGGACTTCGCCCGCGAGGCCGGCCTCGAGATGGCCCGCAAGATGGGCCTCAAGGACCCCGAGGTCGTCAACCTGCAGGTGATGCACCCGGCCGAGGGCTGCTTCGTCGAGGTCAAGGGCAAGGTCGCCTTCGACATCAAGAAGTCGGAGCTCAAGATACCGCCCAAGGAAGTGATGCTGGACGAGGAGGAGATCCGGTCCGCAGTCAAGACGCTCGGCATGAAGGTCGTCGCGGCCACGGTAGGAGAGGACGAGCACTCCGTCGGCCTCCGCGAGATCCTCGACATCAAGCACGGCGGGATTGAGAAGTACGGCGTCAAGTACAGCTATCTCGGCACCTCGGTGCCGGTAGGCAAGCTGGTCGACGCGGCCATCGAGATAGGCGCGCACGCCATACTCATCTCCACGATCATCAGCCATTCGGACGTGCACCGCCAGAACATGAGGAAGCTCGCCGAGCTGTGCAAGGAGAAGGGCGTGCGCGACAAGATAGTCCTCGTAGCCGGGGGCACGCAGGTCAACCGGGACATGGCCGCCGAGACGGGCCTGGACGCCACCTTCGGGCGGGGCACCAAGGGCATCCACGTCGTGGACGCCATCGTGAAGACCCTCAAGTCCCGCGGCGTCGTCTGATAGATCGAGAGTATAGGCAAGCCGCGGAGGCATAGTGCCCCCGCGGCGAATTTCAGCAGGTTATTCCGGAGTACAACGTGGGCGAGAGCGTAGACATCCTTACCATCGAGGTCGGCTCGACGATCACCAAGGCCAACGGCTTCCGTTTCCTGCCGGAGGGCGGCTTCTCCCACGACGCTCAGGGCTTCGCCAAGACCTCCGTCCTCGCGGGGGACGTAGGCATAGGCGTGGCCGAGGCTATAGCCGATCTCGAGTCGGCCCTCGGGGCCCCCGTAGGGAAGCCCGAGACCTTCGTCAACAGCTCGGCGGCCGGAGGGCTCCGCATGACGGTGCACGGCCTGACCTACAGCATGACCGCGAGGGCCGCCCACGAGGCGTCGCTAGGCGCCGGGGCCATCGTCAAGAAGGTCACGGCCGGAGCCCTCGAGGACTACGAGCTCGAGGAGCTGAGGGGTATAAACCCTAACATCATCCTCATAGCGGGCGGCGTGGAGTTCGGAGAGAAGGCCACGGTCCTTCGCAACGCCGAGCGCATCGCGGCCCTCGGCCTGCCGGCTCCCGTCGTGTACGCAGGCAACTCCGCCCTCCACCGGCCCATCCAGAAACTATTCCACGACGCGGGCATCGAGGTGCTGATAGCGGAGAACGTCTTCCCCGACGTCGACGTCCTCAACATCGAGCCCCTGCGCCGCCTCATCCACGAGGTGTTCAGCAAGCACATAGTCCACGCGCCGGGCATGGCCAGGTTCGAGGGCATGAGCCCCTGGGGCATCCTGCCCACGCCGGGCGCCGTGCTTCGCGGCGCCGAGCTGTTCGCGGAGGCCATGGGCGACTGCCTCGTCTTCGACGTGGGCGGCGCGACCACCGACGTGCACAGCGTCACCGACGGCGACCCCGAGTACCAGTCCAAGGCCGTAGAGCCCGAGCCCCGGGCCAAGCGCACGGTAGAGGGCGACCTGGGCGTCTTCGTCAACGCGGCCAACATCGTGCACGTCACGGGCGACCAGGCCTGGGGCGATCGCATGGGCGACCTCAAGGCCATGCCGGCCACCGAGCGCGAGCGGGAGCTCACCAGGTGGCTATGCGCGCGCGCCGTGGATATAGGGGCCAGGCGGCACGCCGGCAAGGTATCGGATCTCTATACGCCTACGGGCAAGCGGCAGATAGTGAAGGGCAAGGACCTCTCCGCGATCAAGTGGGTCGTAGCCACGGGCGGCGCGCTTACCCGCGTCGCCGGGGCCGCGGACTGCCTGCGCTCCATCTGCACGGGACCGAAGAAGCACCTCCTGCCGCCTCCGGAGGCCCGCATACTCATAGACAAGGAATACCGCTTCTCGGCGCTCGGGACCATATCGCAGGCCTACCCGGCCGACGTCAAGCAGACCTTCGAGGCCTGGGTGCGCGGCGAATTCCCGGCCTGACGGCCCGGACGCGCCAGGCCCCGCCCGAGCGCCCGGCAGAAATGGCTCCGTACCGCTATCAAAAGGAGAGCGACATGAGATTCAGGACCCCGAGACTAGAGATATACCCCGCCCGCATCGCCGCAAACGCGCGCTCCCTCATGAGCTACTGCAGTGACGCGGGCGTGCAGGTCGCCTTCGTGACCAAGGTCGTATGCGCTCACCGGAGCGTGGCGCGGGCCTTATATTCGGCCGGGCCCGACATGCTGGCCGATAGCCGCATCGCTAACCTACGCTCGATAGGCGAGGCCGGTATCGCGCTTCCGCGGCTCCTCCTCAGGCTTCCGTCGCGCTCGGAGATCGAGGACGTCGTCCGCGACGCCGAGATAAGCCTCAACTCGAGCCTCGCGACGCTCAAGTCGCTGTCGGAGGCGGCGCTGGCCCGTAAGGTAAAGCACCAGGTCATCGTCATGGTCGACGTCGGGGACCTCCGCGAGGGCGTCTGGCCCGACGAGGCGCCTGCCCTCGTGATGGCGGCGGCCGGGCTCAAGGGTATCGAGATAATAGGCATGGGCTGCAACCTGGCGTGCTACGGCGGCGTCGTGCCTAGCGAGGCGAATATGCGGACCCTCGTCGAGGTGCGCGACCTATGCAGGCGGAAGAGCGGGCTCGAGCTCGGGCTCCTGTCGGGAGGCAATAGCGCCAACCTGCCGCTCCTGGCCTCCGGCCGCATGCCCAAGGAGATCAACCACCTGCGCCTGGGAGAGTCCGTCCTCCTGGGCCGCAACGTGCTGGACCGCAGCCCCTGGCCCGGTACGCGCCAGGACGCCTTCAGGATAGTCGCCGAGGTCATAGAGACGGTCCGCAAGCCTTCCGTGCCCATAGGCGAGCGCGGTCAGGACGCCTTCGGAGGCTACCAGGAGTTCGAGGATAGGGGCATACGGAAGAGGGCCATCTGCGCCATAGGCAGGCAGGACGCCGTCGTGGACGGCCTCGAGCCGGAGAGCAAGGGCATCCGGGTGCTGGGCGGCAGCTCGGATCACCTGCTCCTGGACGTCGAGGACGCGCCCTGGGACGTGGAGGTAGGCGACGAGATAGCGTTCGCTCCCGGTTACGGCGCCCTGCTCGCCGCCTCGACGTCGCCCTACGTCACCAAGGCGGTGATAGAGGATTAGGAGGCCTTGCCGCGTCCGCGCGCTTTCCTCCGTCCCTTAGCGGGAAACGCTTGCCGTACCGCGGAATCCGTCGTACGGTAGAGCCACCATGAAACCCGCGAAGCAAAGACCGCTGTCGAGGACCGTCAGCGCATCGTCCTTAGCGGTCGCCGCGCTAGCCGCGGTCGCCGCGCTAGCCGCGATCCTCTCGTGCGCCCGCGAGCCGGAGCCGCCCTTCGTCCTCAGGTACATCGGCCATGACGCGTTCACGCTGACGACCGGGAAGGGCAGGGTCGTGGCGATAGACCTGTACCGGCCTGAGACGGGCCAGCAGTTCGGCCTCCCCGCGATACCCGCCGGCTTGAAGGCCGACGCGCTCGTGATAAGCCATAATCACGCCGACCACAACTACGTCGGCTGCGTCGCCGGCAAGCCCGAGGTGATCAGGGCCGCCGGGACGTACGCGTTCGACGACCTGAGGGTCACCCTCTACGCGGGCAGGCACGGCGTCCCGGGGAAGGTCGACACCGGGCTCAAGAGCGGCCCCAATATGATAAGCGTCTTCGAGCGCGACGGCTGCAAGGTCGTCCACCTGGGCGACTCGGGCGTCATAGCCGATCCCGACATCATAGCCGGCATATCCGACGCCGACGCGGTGATCGCCAACGTCGGCAACTCCGTCTATCCGCAGGAGGATATCATGGCGTTCATGGCCTCCATCGGCGCCCGGACCGTCGTGCCCGCCCACTGGGACGGACTGGATCAGCTGGAGCGCTTCCTTAAGAACGATAGCGGCGGAGCGGCCGTGGTCCGGGGCGGTACGGAGCTCGCGCTCGTCCAGGGTATGCCGAGGCGGCTCTTCGTCATGAGGCCCTCGGTCCTGGAGGAATAGCCGAGCCGCGGCCTCGACGAGCCGCGGCCTCGACGAGCCGCGGCCTCGACGAGCCGCGGCCCCGCCTATGCCCCGGCCCCGCCTATGCCCTCAAGGCGCGCCTGGCGAAGTCGACTATGGCGGCCATGACCGCCTCCTCGTCTAGCGCGCCGCCTTCCCCTAGCCCGAGGAACAGCCGCAGCCGATCGCGGAAATAGTCCGACGCGAAGGAGAACTGGAACAGGAGCAGGATATTGTCCAGGCAGAAGGCCGCGGCGCCTACGTCGAGTCCCCGCCGCAGCTCCCCGCGCTCGACGGCGGCCGCGATGGCTCTGTAATAGAAGTCGACGGTCAGGGTCTCGAGGCTTCCCGATAGCCTCGACGACAGGTGTCGCAACCCCTGCGTAGTAGCGTCGAGGTAGACCAGGTTAAGCTCGGGGTTGGCCCTCGCGTAGTCCCGGGCCTTCCTCACGAGGGAGGCGTAGACGTCCATGAACGGCTCCCCGGGATCGAGGTCGGCGAGCGCCTCGGCCAGGAGGGAGCGCCCCATGCCGACCACGGTGAGGAACAGGTCCTCCTTGGAGGGGAAGTAGCTATAGAGCGCGCCTATCGACACGCCCGCCTTCCTGGCCAGGGCGTTGATGCTCGTGCCGTTGAAGCCGTTGGCCGCGAATTCGCCCAGGGCGACGGAGAGCAGGGCTTCCCGCCTGGCGGGCCCCATCTTCTCGAAGGTGTCGGTATGGAAGCGGGGCGCGGCGTCCCCTGAATCGTTCGAAGTGCTCATGGGGTCTCCGTGGATGGGTTCGTAAAGACTCCGCCCGCGGCGAGGGCCGCCGCGGGCGGAGGGAACAGGTCCTAACCTTAGCGCTTCTTATAATAGGAAGAGAATTTCCCTCCCTTGAGGACCGAGCCGAGTAACGCGCCCACCAGGCGGATGGCCGGGCGGTTGGCCTTGAGGTCGATGAGCTCCACGAGGTTGCCGTCCGGGTCCTTGAGGAATACCCAGTCCACGCCTCCGGTCGTATTGGGGGGCGTCACGAACCGGACGCCCTCCGCCCCGAGCCGCTCGTACCATTTCTTGACGCCCGAGACGTTGAGCGCCACGTGCGTGAAGCCGGGCATGTTCCACTCGGCGTCGCGGTACGGCTTCTTGGGGCTGAACTCGAAGATCTCCAGTACCGAGCCGCGAGGCGCCCTCAGGAAGCCCAGCCTGACCCTGGCGCCTTCTACCTTGTACAGGGGGAACAGCTTCTTCGTCGCCTCCGGCTCGAGGACGTCCTCCGATATGAGGAGGAAGCCGAACGTCTCGTGGTACCAGCGGACGGCGGCCTCGAAATCCGAGACGGTCAGGCCCGCGTGGCATATGGAATGTACCTTCATGCGCCCTCCTACTTCGCGTAGCTTCCGACGAGCATCATGTACTCGCCTATGGCCGCGCCGAACTCGGGCGCGCCCTTCATGATGATGCGGCCCGCCTTGGTCGCCTCTACCATGTCGTCCGTGGACAGGAGTATGCCGAGGGCGCTCTTGGCGCTGTCGAAGCTCATGGTGAAGAAGGGCTTCGAGCGCTCGTAGACGCCGCGGGCCGCGCGGCTGTTGCCGGCCTTGATGCGCAGGTAGGCGGACAGTTCCGGCTTGCCCTCGACCGTCCACGCGTAGACGCGGTCGGGGCTCGCCTTTATCCACTTGGCCACCTCGGGATGGCCGGCCTTGTTGAGCTGGCTGATGCCCGAGGACAGGAGGTAGAAGTACATCTTGACGACGAGCGCCCGGTCCTCCTCGCCAGCCGGCGCCTCGGTAGCCCCGAGGGCGGCCGCCATCGAGAGCAGGGCCTTGAAGGTGGATACGAGGAGGGCCGGATGCCTCAGGCCACCCTTGATCCTGGGCAGCTTCTTCGACTTGCCCGAGAAGAACCCGTTGAGCCCGGCCACGGTCGGGAACTCCAGCTCTATGTCGGGCGATTGGTAGAGGCCCTTGGCGAAGCGGAGCGCGCCGTCCTCGACGAAGAAGTGCGTGCCTACCTTGGGCGCCCCGTAGACGGCTTCCCTGGCGCCGGTCAGCGCGCTTACCTGTACCGTGCCCGACTTGCCGGCGAAGCCTTTCTTGACGCTCTCCTTGTCCTGGGCTATCACCTTGAGGAGGGGGAGGGCCGCGTTGAGGAATATCCTCGACGCGTACAGTTCATCGTCGCCCATGGCTAGACCTCGTCTTCCCAGTTCTCGTCGGCCTCGAAGTCCTTGCCCATCATCTCGCGCACGGAGGCGGCGATGCCGTTCTCGTCTATGCCGTAGTGGGCCAGGAGGTCCTCGTGCAGGCCTATGATGGAGAAGCAGTCAGGGATGCCCAGGCGCTTGAAGCTGAACGACTTGCCCGTGCCCGCCGCTACCTCGGCGACGGCGCTGCCGAGCCCGCCTATGGTGGTGTGGTCCTCCACCGTGATGATCCGCCTCGTCTCCTTGACGGCCTTCTCTATGGCCTCGGCGTCGATCGGCTTGATGGTGTGCATGTTGAGGACGCGCACCTTGAGCCCGTCGACCTTCTCCAGCATCCTGGCCGCCTCGAGGGCCCGCCATACGGTGGCCCCGCAGGCTATGAGGGTCAGGTCGCTGCCCTCGTGCATGGTCACGGCCTTGCCGAGCTCGAAGCCGTAGTCCGGCGTCTCGTAGACGGTCTGGTCGAAGCCGCGGTTAATGCGGATGTACACGGGGCCCTTGCGGTCGTAGGCCGCGCGCACCGCGTGGGCCGTCTCGATGCCGTCCGCCGGCACTATGACGGTCATGTTGGCCATGGAGCGCATGATGGCGATATCCTCGGTGCAGTGGTGCGTCGTGCCGGCCTGGCCGAAGGACAGCCCGGCGTGCGTCGCGATCATCTTGACGTCGAGGTTCTGGTAGCAGATGTCGGTATGCACCTGGTCGAGGGCGCGCATCGACGTGAAGACGGCGAAGGTGGACACGTAGGGCACGAGGCCCGTCTTGGCGAGGCCCGCGGCCATGCCGAACATGTTCTGCTCCGCTATGCCCACGTTGAAGAAGCGCTTGGGGAATTTCTCCCCGAACATGCCTATCTTCGTCGACTTGGCGAGGTCCGCGGAGAGCCCGACTATCTCGGGATGCTCGTCCCCGAGGTCGCACAGGGTCTTGCCGTATATCTCGGCCGTCGACATCTTCGTCGCGTCGAGCATGGTGAAGGTCATTCCGCTCATTACTTGGCTCCTTTCGCGCCCGAGGCGGCGAGGCGGGCCTCGCGGTACCTGGCCAGGCTCTCCTTGGCCTTGGCCGTCTTCTCGCCGTCGAACCCGCCGTAGTGCCACTTATAGTCGCCCGCTATGAAGTCGATGCCGCAGCCCTTGATGGTGTCCGCCAGTATGACGACCGGCTTGTCCTCGGCTAACGCGGCCTTGTCGAGCGCCGCGGCGAGCGAGTCGAAGTCGTGGCCGTCCGCCTGTATAACCTCGAAGCCGAAGGCGCGCCACTTGTCGGCGAAGGGCTCGAGGGCCATGACCTCCTCGGTCGGGCCGTCTATCATGCAGCGGTTGCGGTCGACTATCGTTACCAGGTTGGTGGCCTTGAAGTGGGCCGCGGCCATGGCCGATTCCCATATCGCGCCCTCGTCGCACTCCCCGTCCCCGAGGAGCACGTAGGTCTTCCACGACTCGCCCTTGATCCTCGCCCCCAGGGCCATGCCGAGGCCTATGGCCAGGCCGTGCCCGAGGGATCCGGTCGACGCCTCGACGCCCGTCACCTTCTTGGAGTCCAGGTGCATCCCCAGGGGGCTGCCCGTATGGTTGTACTCCTTGAGGAGCTCCTTGTCGAAATACCCGAGGTCGGCGAGCACGGGCGCGTAGCCCACGCCTATGTGGCCCTTGGACAGGATGAAGCGGTCGCGGCCGGGCATGGCCGGCTGCTTGGGATCTATCCTCATGTACTTATGGTACAGGATGGTCATGATATCCATGGCCGACATGGAGCCGCCTATGTGGCCCGAGCCCGCCCATACGACGGTGTCGACGCATAGCGAGCGCAGCTCGTGGGCCTTCTCCTCGAGCCTCTTCCTCTCTTCAGTAGCTAGAGCCATGCTTACCAACCTTTCCTGGCCGACAACGGGCCGTCTTTCTTCACGGCGGCGAAGGCCTCGTCGGCCACGTCCAGCGTGAAGGCTATATCCGCGTCAGTCAGCGCGGCGTTGATGAAGAGGTTATGGTGGTTCGTGAAGAACACCCCGCGGCGCACGCACTCGGCGACCCAGGCCTGATGGTGGTCCATGTTGGGATCGTCCGTTATGCGCATGAACCACATGGCCGGCTCGCCGGATATCTTCAGGTCGAAGCCGTGGCGCTTGCCCGCCTCCGCGAGGCCGCTCGTCAGCTTCCTGCCCTTCTCGGTGCAGACCTTGGCGACGTCCATCTTCCTCATCTTGCCTACGCACGCGATGGCGGCGGCGATGGGGGCCGCCGACAGCCAGTACGAGCCGGTATACATCACCGATCCCGCCGCCTCCCTGAGCCAGTCCTTGCCGCATACGGCCGATATGTTCCAGCCGTTGGCCAGGGCCTTGCAGAAGCACTCGAGGTCCGCCTCGAAGCCGTAGTGGGCGTCGGAGCCGCGCACGTCCAGGCGGAAGCCGCAGCGGACGTCGTCTATGGCCAGGACGACGCCCTCGCGGGTGCAGAGCTCCCGGACCTTCTTCCAATAGCCGTCGGGCGGCAGGCGGTTGTCGTCGAAGACGGGGTGGTAGTACGGAGTCGACATGAAGCAGGCTATCTCGCCGCGGTGCTCGGCGAAGAGCCTCTCGAGCCCCTCGAAGTCGCCGAAGTCGACGTACAGGTTGTTGGCCACGTCCTCGGGCGTAATGCCCGGGTGCCCGGCCTTCTGGGTCCACGGGGCGACGCCGTGGTAGCCGCCCTTGGTCAGCACGACCTTCTTGCGGCCGGTCGCTGCGCGGGCAATCATCAGCGAGAACATCGTCGTGTCGCCGCCGTTCTTGGCGAAGAAGGCCCAGTCGGCCATGTCCACGGTGTCGACCATGAGCTCGCCCAGGTCCACGAGCTTGGCGGTCGGGAACGAGACGCAGTTGCCGTCCTTGAGCTGGGCCTGCACCGCGGCGTCGACGTCGGGATCGTTGTACCCGAGTATGTTCGGGCCGTAGGCGCACATGTAGTCGATGAAGCGGTTGCCGTCGACGTCCCAGAAGTAGGCGCCCTCGGCCCGCGAGGAGAAGAGGGGATAGGCCTGGACGGGCATGAAGCAGCCCTCGGCCGGGCCCAGGTGGCCGTAGACGCCGCCGGGGATGACCTTGGCCGCGCGGGCGAAGAGCTCGGCGCTCTTAGGATAGGTATAGGTTTTCATCGTCTCTCCTCCTTAGCTCAGGTAGCGGGGCACGAGGCCGAGCAGCTTGTTCATGTGGTCGATGATAGGAGTGTAGCCGCCCAGGGAGACGTCTCCCGTGCCTATGGCGAGGTAGGAGCTCAGTTCCCCGCGGATCAGCTGGCCCGCCGCGTCGAGGCTGGAGAAGACCATGCGCGCCCTCTTGCCCGGGACCTCCACGTCGCCGTTCCTCGTCTCGAGCCTGCCGTCCTTGACGGCTATGGTAAGGGCCGGCCCGCCCTTCGCGGCTATCAGGATGGCGCCGTCCGTCATGCGGCCCGCGTTGAGCCTGCCGTCCGGGTCGGCGTTGGCTATCTCGGACAGCGCGTAGAAGGCGACGTGCAGGGAAAGCTCCGAGTTGGCCGCGCGGAACTTAGCGTCCTTGAGGAGCTCGGGCTTCGCGCGGAGGTAATGGGTCAGGCGATCCGTCAGCGCGGTGAACGGCCCCTTCAGGTATCCTATCTTCGTAAGGCCCTTAAGGGGGATGGGATTGCCGGTCCCGGCGAACATGGCGTTGAGCTTGGCCCCGTCGGGGAACCATAGGTTGATGGTAGCGCCGCCGCCTCCGGGCATGAACGCTATCTTGCCGCCGCCTATGGCGAGCCGCGCCTTGCCGACTCCGCCTACGGTGAATTGAATGACCTCGCGCTTTCCGTTCGCGATCTTCCTGGCCTCGTCGTCGTGGGCGGGCAGCCCCTCGAGCGTACGGAGCACCGCGAATAGGTTGACGCGCGCTAGCGTCCCCTGATCGACCATGCGCTACCTCCTTGAATACAGCGTGCAATTAGCGAGCGAGCATTCGCTCTATTAATAGAACATCATGGTTTCACGATTAGCGCAAGCGAAAAATCACTAATCCTCGGGAACCGTCGGATTACTATCGAGGCTTGGCGCGGGAGCCGGGATGGCGATTCCGTTCGCGGTAGCGGGTGGGGGTGCAATCGTTATGCGCCCTGAACGACCTCGAGAAAGCGTAGATCGAGTCGAACCCGCATAGTTCCGCTATCCGCGACACGCTCTCGTCGGAGGCGCCGAGGAGGCTGCGAGCCTTATTCTGCCGCATCTCGACGAGGTACCTTCCGAGCGATATGCCCATGTGCCGCTTGAACAGCCTCCGGAGGTAGGCCTCCGAGAGGCCCGTTTCCTTGGCGACTGAGACCGCCGTCGGTATCCTCTCTCCGGAGAGCTTGCTGAGCGCGTCCTTGAGAGGCGCGGGGATCGCGACGATCGCCTCGACCCCGCGATCGCGGTCGTTCATGATGATGGTCTCGAGCAGGGTCTGCACGGCGAGCACTACGAGCCTCTCGTTGCGCGGGCCGTCCATGCCGGAGTAGGCGTCGACGAAGGCGGCGAGCGATGACTCGACCTGGGGAGACAGGGCGAAGATGCGGCTGTGCAGGTGAAGGAGCGCGTTCTCGTCGCCGGTCTCGAAGGTTATGAAGAGCGTCTCTATCTCCCGGTCGCTGAGGTCGGCGAAGGCGTGCAGCTGGTGGGGGAAGAGTAGCGCGTACCCGCCGGGAGGCAGCCGATGCGCGACCGTATTGAGCACGAGCTGTATAGGCTCGGAATCGGGCAGGTTGACGCAGAGGACGAAGCGGTGGTGCAGGTTCCTGCGGTCGCCGAGCTCCCGGCTCCTCGTCCTGCAGAACGCGACTACGTTGCTCACTGAGATAGGCCTGGCTTGTCCCGTGCCGACGAAGTAGTCGGCCGGGGCCGTCATGCGCCGTAGCGCGGCGGCGCGGATCGATGGCGCGTCCATGCTGTCGCCCCTCGGATAGTACCGGAAATATCAAAAGATAGTCCGATTATATCATTTATTTAATGGGAGAACGGCCTAATAATTCTCCTATGGAAACGAGGACCGAGCCGATACGCGCGCTGCTCGTAGGCGCGGGGAACCGAGGAAGGGACGCGTACGGACGGTACGCGTCGTCCCATCCGTGGCGCTTCAAGTTCACGGCGGTCGCCGACCCGGACGGCGCTAGGCGAGCGCGCTTTTCCGCCGAGCACGGCATCCCCGAAGGCAGGAGCCACGGCGATTGGCGCGCGCTGCTCTCGGCCGCCTCTCCCGGCGACCTCGTCTTCGTCTGCACCCCCGACAGGCTCCATTTCGAGCAGGCCTCGGCCTTCATCGATAAAGGCTGCGCCGTCGTGCTCGAGAAACCCGTCGCCGCGAGCGTCCGGGAGTGCGCGGCCCTGGAGACTATGGCCCGGGAGGGGGGGAGCCGGGTAGTCGTCTGCCACGTGCTCCGGTACACGGCCTTCTTCTCGACGCTCAAGGCGCTGCTCGACGAGGGCCGCGTCGGGAGGCTGGTGTCGATAGACCTGCAGGAGAACGTCGGCTACTACCATTTCGCCCATAGCTACGTCCGCGGCAATTGGCGCTCCGCCGAGCGCTCGTGCCCGGTCATAGTGGCCAAGAGCTGCCACGACCTGGATATCCTCCACTGGCTCGCGGGTTCGCGGGCGGATAGCGTGGCGTCCGTAGGCGGCCTCGCGTGGTTCAGGCCCGAGAACGCGCCTCCCGGCGCCCCGGCGCGATGCCTGGAAGGCTGCCCCGCCCGAGCGGCCTGTCCCTGGTACGCCCCGGCCCTCTACCTTACCTCGGACGAGGGCTGGCCGGCCTCGGTCATAAGCGATGACCCTTCCCTCCGGGCGAGGACGCGCGCGCTGGAGGATGGTCCCTACGGCCGTTGCGTCTATCG
This sequence comes from Spirochaetota bacterium, assembly GCA_018816345.1. Lineage (GTDB taxonomy): Bacteria > Spirochaetota > Spirochaetia > Treponematales > UBA12059 > SZUA-370. The sequence continues at coordinate 73,420 of JAHIWG010000166.1, forward strand.
TTGCGATAACGACGTCGTAGACCATCAGCACGCGGTCGTCCGGTTCAAGAACGGAGTGACGGCGAGCTTTACCCTGAGCGCCTTCAGCGCCGATATAAGCCGCGACATCCGCGTGACCGGCTCGGCCGGCGAGATAATCGGCAATCTCAAGGAAGGCTGGCTGGAGCTCAGGGATTTCCTGTCCGGGTCGCGGACGCGAGTAGCGCTCAACGCGCCGGAGGCGGGGCATAGCGGCGGGGACGACGCGATGATGGAGGATATCGCCGCCGCGTTCGAGGGGCCCCAGGGAGCCTGGGATATCCGCTCCCGGATCGAGGCGTCGATAGAGGGCCATTGGCTGGCCTTCGCCGCCGAGGAGTCCAGGACGGCGGGCCGCGTAGTGATGATGGACGAATACCGGGCGGGCGTCGCCGAGAGTCTCGCCGGGGAACGCAGCGACGGCTATCCTCACGGGGAACCGTGAAATCCATAAGGAGGATCGAATGAGAAAGACTTGCGCGAAGGTGCTCTCCCTGGGGCTCGTCGCCCTCGGGCTCCTGTCCCCCGTTTTCGCGATGGGCGGCAAGGAGCAGGCCCCGACGAAGCTGAAGATCGTCTCGCAGATGTTCTACGATCCGGCTCAGCAGCAGTTCATCAAGGAGCAGATCCTGCCGAAATTCACGGCGGAGACCGGCGTCGAGGTGGAGCTGCAGGTCGTGGCTAACGCCAGCGAGCTATACAAGACGCTCCAGGCCCAGAAGGAGACGGGCAAGTGGACGACCGACATCCTCATAGCCCACGATTCCACCGCCGTGACCGCGGTCCAGGAATACCAGGCGGTCCGGGCCTACGACAAGGTTCCCGCCGGCACCTACATCACCCAGTTCGACGATAACTTCGTCCAAGGCGGCAAGCGCTACTTCGTGCCCTTGCAGGCCGACGTGTACCTGACCATCGCCAACCGCAAGGCCCTGCCGTACCTGGCTAAGCTCGGCTACGATATCAACGAGCTGACCTGGACTCAGCTGGCCGAATGGGTGAACCTCATAAAGCGCGAGACGGGCTCGCCCAAGTACGTCTTCCCCGCGCTCGCCGGCAAGTTCGCGACCTACGAATTCAACGCCGTGCAGCTGGCGTACGGCGCCTCGTACGTCCCCGTCTTCAACACGCCCGCCGCTATGGGAGCCTTCAAGGCCGTAGCCGCCATGAAGGACGGGATCCTGCCGTCCTCCCAGACCATAGACTTCCCGACGGCGTCCCTCGTCACCGAGGAGGCCTGGATCACGGTGTTCCACCAGGCCTACGCCAACGCGTCCTTCAGCCAGGCCCCCGATAAATTCGTCGTGGCCCCGGTACCCAAGGGCGGCTCGGGAAAGCGCGGCAGCATCATAGGCGGGCACGGCATCGGCGTCGTAGCGGGATCCGCCAATAAGGCGGCGGCCGATAAATTCATCGAGTTCTTCCTGCGCGACGATATCCTGTACTCGGTCATGAGGAATACGGGCCCCTGGATTCCCTCCAAGGCCGAGGTTACCTCGAGGCTCAAGGACGACCCCGCCGACTCTATCATGAGGATGGGCCTCGCGACGCTGACCGGCCCGACCCTCATCGACAGGGTTCGCGTGGCCGAGTTCCAGGATTGGGGCCAGGTCAAGCGGCTGTACGAGCAGGTCATAGGCGACATCCTGGCCGGGACCGAGATGACCCAGGGCTACCTGGACCAGAAGCAGGCCGAGCTGGAGAAGCTCAGGATCAAATGATTCCCCGGCGCGCCGCCTCGAGGGCGGCGCGCCTCCGAGGTGGACAGTTATGAGAACGTTACGCAGAGCGGGCCCGAGGATCCATCCCGCCTGGCTGCTCTCCCCGGTGGTCCTGTACTACGCCGCCTTCTGGCTCAGGCCGACCCTGCGCGTAATCAGGGAATCCTTCACCGACGCCGCGGGAGCCGTGAGCCTATCTAATTTCACGCGGCTCCTTGCCCAGGCCGAGATCCGCGAGGCCTTCGTCAATACCGTCGCCTTCACCGCGGGCTCGGCTATCCTGCAGTTCTTCCTCGCGTTCGCGCTCGCCCTATGGCTCAATAAGAAATTCAGGTTCTCGAACCTCGTGCTCTTCATAGCGCTCGTGCCCATGGCCTTCCCGCCGGCGGCCGTCGGCATCCTCTGGAAGACGGGCCTCTACCGCTTCGGCTGGATCAATTCCTTCCTCTGCTCCATAGGCGCGATGGACGCGGCCAACCCCGTGGATTGGATGGCCTTCCGCGGCCTCAAGGCCGCGCTGTTCCTCATAGTCGTCGATACCTGGACCGTGCTCCCGGCGGTCATGATAATATTGCTCGCCGGCCTCCAGAACCTTAACAAGGAGTACGAGGAGGCCGGGCTCGTCTTCGGGGCCAACAGGCTCCAGGCCCTGAAGGACATCGTGCTTCCCATACTAAAGCCGACCATAGTCACCGCCATGATACTGCGCGTCATCGCGGCCATCCAGGTCTGGCTCATAGCCGTGATGATCTTCGGGTATAACGTCGTGCCGCTCCTCGTCGAGCGCATAGCCTATAACGTCGACGTCATCACCTTCGGCGAGTACGCCAAGAAGGACGCCTACGCGCTCTCCGTGATAGTCGTGGCCA